>NZ_JBFAQT010000001.1:95414-364814 GCF_040678895.1 Kitasatospora sp. NPDC049258 | reverse complement strand
AAGAGAACCCGAGCGTAGTCCGCGGTCTGCAAGATGCCGGGCACCAGTTGGACCTGGAACTTGCGGATGATCGTCGCCTCCGCCTCCAGCCCCGCGTACCGCCGGAACCAATCGGGGTGCGCGGCAGCGCCGTTCCAGTCCACCCGCGTCCAGATCCGCGCCAGCAGCTCCCCCGTGCCCAACTCCCGGTCGCAGTCCCGAGCGAACTCCTGCGACGGCTTGCGGGTGGCGCCCTCGACCCGGCTGATCTGGCCGGCGGTGCAGTGCACCCGGCCGCCGAGCTCCTGCTGACTCAGCCCGGCGGCCTCGCGGGCGTACAGCAGCTCGGAGCCGAACATGGCCGGGGAACAGGTGATCGGGCTGGTCAGGCCCTTGCGACGGTTGATGGCAACCCCCGGTTGTGTCAGATCGTTTGGAAAGTCCGATCCCTCGCCACGCTACCGGCGAGCCGCGATGCTTGGTGGCGGAACGGAGCAAGTCACTCACCTTGCGTAAGCACCCCGGAAGGCGGCTTCGCCATGCCCGAAACTCTCGACAGACCCCCCGGCACGCAGCCCGCGCACCCCACTCACCCCGCGCCCCCAGAACAGAGCCGCTGGCTCCCCCGCCGCCCGAGATCGGCCCGCGCCGCCCGCAGGCTGCTGCGGGAGTTCCTGGCGGGGCTGCCGGACGGCCAACCGTACCTCTGGGCCGGGGAGTTGTTGCTCTCCGAGCTGGTCACCAATGCGGTGAGCCATGCCCGTGTCCCGCCCGGGCGGAAGATCCAGGTCCGGCTGGCGGTGGAGTTCGGCCGGCTGCGGATCGAGGTGCACGACGCGAGCGCCGCCCTCCCCTCCCCCACCGTGCCCGCCGAGTTGGACGAGTCGGGGCGCGGGATGCATCTGGTCGCACTGCTCTCCGAGGCCTGGGGTGTCGGGCCGCGCCCGGGCGGGCCGGGGAAGGTGGTCTGGGCGACGGTGGCCCCGGAGGACGGGCGGGAGGAGCGCCGCGATGGGCGGACCCGGTAGCGCGGAACCGCCCCGGGCGGCGGCGTTCGAACTGGCCGTCCGGCTGGCCGGGGTGACGGGCACCCGGCCCCGGGTGGTCCCGGCGCCCGGCGGCAGCTACCGGGTGGAGGCGCCGCTGCCGGACGGCATGGGCGGCGAGGCGCAGCGCGGGGTGCTGGACCTGCTCGGGGAGGCGGACCGGTTCGGCCACCACGCCCGGGCGCACGGCCAGGCGGTGTGGGCGGAACTCGGCTGAGCGGGCGGGCGCCGACCGGACGGCCGGCGCCCTCCCACGTCGTCAGACCGGCGGGTAGCGGCGCGGGGTCCAGACCACCTCGGTGCCGTTGTCCCGCGCGACGGCCTGGGTCTGCGAGGAGCCGACCAGCAGGATGGTGCGCATGTCGACCTCCGCCGGGTCGAGCTCGGCCAGGCGGACCGTACGGACCCGCTCGGTCGGGCCGCCGACGTCCCGGGCCAGCACCACCGGGGTGTCGGGGGCGCGGTGCTCCAGCAGCAGGTCACGGGCCAGTCCGACCTGGGTGGTGCGGCTCCTGGAGCCGGGGTTGTACAGGGCGAGCACCAGGTCGGCGGCGGCCGCGGCGCGCAGCCGCTGGGCGACCACCTCCCAGGGCTTGAGCCGGTCGGAGAGCGAGACCACCGCGTAGTCGTGGCCGAGCGGGGCGCCCGCCCGGGAGGCGGCGGCGTGCGCGGCGGTCATCCCGGGGGCGATCCGCACCGGCACCGAGCGGTACGGCTCGGCGCAGGCGGCCTCCAGGACGGCGGTGGCCATCGCGAAGACGCCCGGGTCGCCGGAGGAGACCACGGCGACCTTCCGGCCGCGCCGGGCCAGGTCGAGCGCGAACTCGGCCCGTTCGGCCTCGACCTTGTTGTCGGAGCCGTGCCGGATCTGGCCGGGGCGCACCGGCACCCGGTCCAGGTAGGTGGTGTAGCCGACCAGGTCGGTGGCGTTCGCGAGCACGCCGCGCGCCTCCGGGGTGAGCCAGAGCGGTCCGGCCGGGCCGGTGCCGACCACGACCACCTCGCCCTCGCCGTCCGGGTGTTCCGGGACGGTCCGGTCGATCCGGCTGGGCAGCACGGCGACCGAGAAGTAGGGCACCGAGGCCGGGTCGACCTCGGCCAGGGGTGCGGTGCGCTCGCCGGGCATGGTGGCCCGCTCGACGTACTGCGCGTCGGCGAGGCGGCCGGCCCGCTCCAGCGCCCGCCGGACGGTCGGGAAGGTGCGGCCGAGCTTCATCACCACGGCGGAGTCGGCGGCGGCCAGTCTGGCCGTCAGCTCCTCCTCGGGCAGGGTGCCCGGGATGATGGTGAGCACCTCCTCGGCCTCCACCAGCGGCCGGCCGAGCCGGGCGGCGGCGGCGCTGACCGAGGTCACGCCGGGCACCACCTCGGTCGGGTAGCGGTGCGCGAGGCGCTTGTGCATGTGCTGGTAGGAGCCGTAGAACAGCGGGTCGCCCTCGGCCAGCACCACCACGTCGCGGCCGGCGTCCAGGTGGGCGGCCAGCCGGGCGGCGGCCTCCTCGTAGAACTCGTCCAGCGCGCCCCGGTAGCCGCCGGGGTGGTCGGTGCTCTCCACGGTCAGCGGGTAGACCAGTTGCTCCTCGAGCTGGTCGCCCCGTAGGTAGGGCTCGGCGATCGAGCGGGCGATCGAGCGGCCGTGCCGGGCGCTGTGGTAGGCGACCACGTCGGCCTTGGCGATCAGCGCGGCGGCCTTGACGGTGACCAGTTCCGGGTCACCCGGGCCGAGCCCGACCCCGTACAGCCGGCCTGCCTGACGATCCGTCATTCCACTTCGCTCGCAATCGCGTTGATGGCGGCGGCGGCCATCGCGCTGCCGCCGCGCCGGCCCCGGACCACCAGGTGCTCCAGGCCCGCGGGGTGTTCGGCCAGGGCCTGCTTGGACTCGGCGGCGCCGATGAAGCCGACCGGGACGCCGATCACGGCGGCCGGGCGCGGGGCGCCCGCCTCGATCAGCTCCAGCAGCCGGAACAGCGAGGTCGGCGCGTTGCCGACGGCGACCACCGCGCCCTCCAGGCGGGGCAGCCAGAGCTCCATCGCGGCGGCGCTGCGGGTGGTGCCCAGCTTCGCGGCCAGCTCGGGGACCGCGGGGTCGGTCAGGGTGCAGAGCACCTCGTTGTCGGCGGGCAGCCGCTTGCGGGTGACGCCGCTGGCCACCATGTTGACGTCGCACAGGATCGGCGCGCCGGCCCGCAGCGCCTCGCGGGCCCGGGCCACCACGCCCGGCGAGTACAGCAGGTCCTCGACCAGGTCGGTCATGCCGCAGGCGTGGATCATCCGCACCGCGACCTGGGCGAGGTCGGCGGGCAGCGCGGCCAGGTCGGCCTCGGCCCTGATGGTGGCAAAGGACTGCCGGTAGATGGCGGCGCCGTCCTTCTCGTACTCGATCACGTGGTCCTCCGGGCCTCGGCGACCGCCTCGGCCATCTCGTGCGTCGTCACTTCCACCGAGGCAGCGCCTCGGGTCACCCGGTAGCCCTGCCCCGTGGCGAGGACATCCACCCAGTCACCGCCCGGGTGTCCGCAGCGCCGCGCGCAGCCGGACCAGTGCACCGGCAGGCCGGGGCGCCCGGCGGCGTCCAGGGCGGCCCGGGCATCAGCCCGTACGTCGGCCAGCGACCTGGCGCAGCCCGGGGTGCCGGTGCAGGCGGTGGCGCCGTCCCAGGCGGTGCCGGGCTCGGTGCGGAAGCCGGCCGCGGCCAGCCTGGGCAGCCACTCCCCCGCCGCGGCGGGCAGCACCGCGCCGCGCCACGGGGTGAGCCGCAGGCCGTCCGGCGCGGCGTCGGCGAGCAGGCGCCAGCGGTCGGCGGGAGCCCGGCCGAAGCGCAGGCCGACGCAGAGGCCGCCGGGCAGCGCGCCGGGGCGCGGGTAGGGGTCGTCGAAGGCGGGCAGCGGCAGTGGGCCCGGGTCGAGCAGGTCGGGGGCCTCGCGCAGGTGCCAGGCCGCGGTGCCGGTGGCCCGCAGCGCGGCCAGGAAGTCGCGGGCGGCCGCCAGGGCCGCGTCCACGGCCGCGCCGGCCGGTACGGGGCGGGCGGTCGCGGCCCGGCCGAGGCGCAGCAGCGCGGCTCCGGCGGGCCTTGCGATCAATGTCACATCGGCGTCCAGCGCGGCCACGTCGCCCCGGCCGTCGTCGAGCGCGAAGAGGAACTTGCCGGACAGGCCGACCGCCCAGTCGCTCGCGCACAGCCGCCGGTCGAGCTCGCGCACCCAGGCCTGGACGTCGGCGTGGCCGCGGCCGTCGAGGCCGGCCAGCGGGGAGGCGACGATGTTGCGGACCCGCTCGTGCGCGTCGGAGGGCAGCAGGCCGGCGGCGCGCAGCCGGGTGCCCAGTTCGAGGCCGGCGTCCGAACCGAGGCCCCGCAGCTGGAGGTTGCCGCGCGAGGTGGTCTCCAGCTCGCCGTCGCCGAGCTCCTCGGCGGCCGTGGCCAGCACCCGCAGCTGACCGCCGGTCAGCAGTCCGCCGGGCACCCTGACCCGGGCCAGGGCGCCGTCGTCGGCCCGGTGCAGGCGCAGCGCGCCGGGGCAGGCGTCGGCCTGGCCCCGGTCGGGCACGGCGGGGCCCGGCGCTGCGGCGGCGGGTTCGGGTGGCATGGCGGCGAGCATACAGATTGTCCGACCGGGCGCCCCGTCTCGTAGATCACAGCCGAGAGCCAGGTCCGTGGGCCTCCGGCACCCCGTACGATGCTGCCCGGGCTGCCCTGCGGGCGGCCCGTGCCAGCGACGGCGCAAGGGGAGGAAACCGGTGCAAATCCGGTGCGGTCCCGCCACTGTGACCACGGCTCATCGGCCGTGGGAGCCAGGAACTCCCGCCGTCCACGTCCTCCGCCCGGGCCTCGGCCGGGGCGAAACCCGCGGGGCGCGGACCCCGAGGAAGGCCTGACCTGTGCGCTGCCGCATGCCTGCGCCCTGCCCGTTCTCCGACGAGGCCGGGAGGCCCCTCGCATGATCCTGCTGCTGTCGACCTCCGACACCGACCTGCTCAGCGCCCGCGCCTCCACCGGCCCGGTGCCGTACCGGCTTGGCAACCCGGCCCGGCTGGCCGTCGAGGACCTGCCCGCGCTGACCGAGGGCACCGACCTGGTGATCGTCCGGCTGCTCGGTGGCCGCCGGGCCTGGCAGGAGGGTCTGGACGCGCTGCTGGCCGGCCCCCGTCCAGTGATCGTGCTGACCGGTGAGCAGGCCCCGGACGCCCAGCTGATGGAGCTGTCCACGGTGCCGGCCGGCATCGCCGCCGAGGCGCACGCCTACCTCGCGCACGGCGGCCCGGCCAACCTGGCCGAGCTGGCGGCCTTCCTGTCCGACACCGTGCTGCTGACCGGCCACGGCTTCGCACCGCCGGCCTCCGCACCGGAGTGGGGCCCGCTGGAGCGCACCGCCCGCACCACCGAGGGCCCGGTGATCGCGGTGCTGTACTACCGCGCGCACCACATGAGCGGCAACACCGGGTTCGTCGAGACGCTCTGCCGGGCGATCGAGGACCAGGGCGCGCGGGCGCTCCCGCTGTTTTGCTCCTCGCTGCGCGGGGCCGAGCCGGAGCTGCTGGCGCGCCTGGGCACCGCCGACGCGATCGTCACCACCGTGCTGGCGGCCGGCGGCACCCGCCCGGCCGACGCGCAGGCGGGCGGCGACGAGGAGGCCTGGGACGCGGGCGCGCTGGCCGCGCTGGACCGGCCGATCCTCCAGGCGCTCTGCCTGACCTGGTCGCGGGCCGCCTGGGAGGCCAGCGACGACGGCCTCTCCCCGCTGGACACCGCCACCCAGGTCGCCGTGCCGGAGTTCGACGGCCGGCTGATCACCGTGCCGTTCTCCTTCAAGGAGCTGGACGAGGACGGCCTGACCGTCTACGCCGCCGACCCGGAGCGGGCCGCCCGGGTGGCCGGCATCGCGGTGCGGCACGCCCGGCTGCGGTACATCCCGGCCGCCGAGCGGCGGCTCGCGCTGGTGCTCTCCGCCTACCCGACCAAGCACGCCCGGGTCGGCAACGCGGTCGGCCTGGACACCCCGGCCTCGGCGATCCGGCTGCTCACCCGGCTGCGCGCGGAGGGCATGGACCTCGGCACCGATCTGCCGGGGCTCCCGCCGGTCGACCCGCCCCGAGCCGAAGGGTCGCAGGGCCCGGAGGCGAGCGGGCGAGCAGCAGCGGATCCGGCGCACGAGGGCGATCCGCTGATCCATGCGCTGATCGCGGCCGGCGGCTACGACCAGGCCTGGCTGACCGAGGACCAGCTGGCCCGCAACCCGGTCCGGATCCCGGCCGCCGACTACCGCCGCTGGTACGCCACGCTGCCCGAGGCTCTGCGCACCCGGGTCGAGGAGCACTGGGGCCCGGCGCCCGGCGAGCTGTACGTGGACCGCTCGCAGAACCCGGACGGCGACATCGTGCTCGCCGGCATCCGCTCGGGGAACCTGCTGGTGCTGATCCAGCCGCCGCGCGGCTTCGGCGAGAACCCGGTGGCGATCTACCACGACCCGGACCTGCCGCCCTCGCACCACTACCTGGCGGCCTACCGCTGGATCGCGGCCGCGCAGGCGGACGGCGGCTTCGGCGCCGACGCGGTGATCCACCTGGGCAAGCACGGCAACCTGGAGTGGCTGCCCGGCAAGACCGCGGCGCTGTCCGCCGAGTGCGGCCCGGACGCGGTGATCGGCGACCTCCCGCTGATCTACCCGTTCCTGGTGAACGACCCGGGCGAGGGCACCCAGGCCAAGCGCCGGGCGCACGCCACCCTGGTCGACCACCTGGTGCCGCCGATGGCGCGGGCCGACTCCTACGGCGACATCGCCCGGCTGGAGCAGCTGCTGGACGAGCACTCCAACATCGCGGCGATGGACCCGGCCAAGCTGCCGGCGATCCGGGCCCAGATCTGGACGCTGATCCAGGCCGCCCGCCTCGACCACGACCTCGGCCTGGACGAGCGGCCCGAGGACGACGGCTTCGACGACTTCCTGCTGCACGTCGACGGCTGGCTGTGCGAGGTCAAGGACGCCCAGATCCGGGACGGCCTGCACGTGCTCGGCCAGGCCCCGGCCGGCACCGACCGGGTCAACATCGTGCTGGCGATCCTGCGGGCCCGGCAGATCTGGGGCGGGGTCAGCGCGCTGCCCGGCCTGCGCGAGGCGCTCGGGCTGGACGAGGCGGCGCTCACCCTGGGCGCCACCGACGCCGCCGAGGCGCAGGCCCGCGCGCTGGTGGAGGCGATGGAGGCCGAGGACTGGGCGCCCGAGGCGGTCGAGAAGGTCGCCGCCGGGCACCCGGACGCCGTCCGTGAGGTGCTGGACTTCGCCGCCCGCCAGGTGGTGCCCCGGCTCGCGGCCACGACGGACGAGCTGGACGCGGTGCTGCACGCGCTGAACGGCGGCTTCGTGCCCGCCGGGCCGTCCGGCTCGCCGCTGCGCGGGCTGGTCAACGTGCTGCCCACCGGCCGCAACTTCTACTCGGTCGACCCGAAGGCCGTCCCCAGCCGGCTGGCCTGGGAGACCGGCCAGGCGCTGGCCTCCTCGCTGGTGGACCGCTACCGGGCCGACAACGACGGCGCCTACCCGCCGTCGGTCGGGCTCTCGCTCTGGGGCACCAGCGCGATGCGCACGGCCGGCGACGACATCGCGGAGGCCTTCGCGCTGCTGGGCGTGCGCCCGGTCTGGGACGACGCCTCGCGCCGGGTCACCGGTCTGGAGGTGATCTCCCCGGCGGAGCTGGGCCGCCCCCGGATCGACGTCACGCTGCGGATCTCCGGCTTCTTCCGGGACGCCTTCCCGCACGTGGTGGCGCTGCTGGACGACGCGGTGCGGCTCGCCGCCCGGCAGGAGGAGGCCGATGCGGACAACTTCGTCCGGGCCCACGTCCAGGCCGACCTGGCCGTGCACGGCGACGAGCGCAAGGCCACCGTCCGGGTCTTCGGCTCCCGCCCCGGCACCTACGGCGCGGGCCTGCTCCAGCTGATCGACAGCCGGGACTGGCGCACCGACGCCGACCTGGCCGAGGTGTACACGGTCTGGGGCGGCTACGCCTACGGCCGCGAGCTGAACGGCCGTCCGGCCCGTGAGGAGATGGAGACCGCCTACAAGCGGATCACCGTCGCCGCCAAGAACACCGACACCCGCGAGCACGACATCGCCGACTCGGACGACTACTTCCAGTACCACGGCGGCATGGTCGCCACCGTGCGCGCGCTGACCGGGAAGAACCCGGCCGCGTACATCGGCGACTCGACCCGCCCGGAGACCGTCCGCACCCGCACCCTGACCGAGGAGGCCGCCCGGGTGTTCCGCGCCCGCGTGGTCAACCCGCGCTGGCTGGAGGCGATGCGGCGGCACGGGTACAAGGGCGCGTTCGAGATGGCGGCGACGGTGGACTACCTGTTCGGGTACGACGCCACCACCGGCGTGGTCGCGGACTGGATGTACGAGAAGCTCACCCAGGAGTACGTGCTCGACCCGGTGAACCGGGAGTTCCTCACCGGCGCCAACCCGTGGGCCCTGCACGGCATCAGCGAGCGCCTGCTGGAGGCGGCCGAGCGCGGGCTGTGGGCCGAGCCCGACCCGGAGCTGATCGACGCGCTGCGCACCGCCTTCCTGGAGACCGAGGGCGACCTGGAGGGCGACGGCTGACCGGCCCCGCCGGTGCGGGCCGGGGGTGCACCAGATCTTCACCTCCGGTCCGCCACGCGGGTGACCCGGGAATGAGGTGAGCCGGCCTCAGGAGGCGGAGAATCACGGCATGACCCTTCGTGCCGGCCTGACCCAGCCCGCCCGTTACGGCGCCCTCGCCGCCGGGGCCCTGCCCGTGCTGGCCTTCCCGGGGCTCGGGCTGGCCATGCTGGCCTGGGTCGCCCTGGTGCCGGGCCTGCTGGCGATGCAGCGGGCACCCAGCGGCCGGGAGGCGGCGGTGCGCGGCTGGTGGTTCGGCGCGGGGTTCATCCTGGTGGCGATGTACTGGCTGATCCCCTCGATCGGGCCGGGGCTGATCCTGCTCGCGCTGCTGTTCGGCGCGCTCCAGGCGGTGCTGGGCCTGGCCGTGTGGCGCACCCTGCACCCGCCGCTGACCCCGCGGCGGGCGCTGACGGCCCTGGTGGTCGTCCCGGCGGTCTGGGTGAGCTGCGAGTTCGCCCGGTCCTGGCACGCGCTGGGCGGGCCGTGGGCGCTGCTCGGCGCCAGCCAGTGGGAGCACCCGGCGATCCTGGGGCTGGCCTCGGTCGGCGGCGTCTGGCTGGTCAGCGCGGCCGTGGCCGCCGCCAACACCGCCGTGCTGATCCTGCTCACCGCGCACCGGCTGCCGGTCCGGGCGCTGGCCGCGGGCACCCTGGTGGCCACGCTGGTCGCCGGGCCGCTGCTGTTCGCCGTCCAGCGCCAGCCGGCCCCGGACGGCTCCGCCGCCGTCGCGCTGGTGCAGCCCGGCCAGACCGCCGACCCGGACGCCCGGCTGGCGGCCGGGGTGCGGATCAGCCAGGGCCTGGTCGGGCAGCCGCTGGACCTGGTGATCTGGGGCGAGAGCAGCACCACCGCCGACCTGGACCGCGACCCGGCCGCGCTCGGCGACGTCCGCGCGCTGGCCGCCCTCACCGGCGCCCAGCTGCTGGTCGGCGAGGACGCCCGGAAGGCGGACGGGCGGATCTCCAAGGACGCGGTGCTGATCACCCCGGACGGGGTGGCCGCCCGCTACCGCAAGATCCGGCTGGTGCCGTTCGGCGAGTACATCCCGCTGCGGCCGCTGCTCGGCTGGATCGCCGGGGTGAGCGCCGCCGCCGGCGAGAACCGGGCCCCCGGCACCGCCTTCCACCTGCTGCCGACCACCGACCGGGCGGGCGCGGCGATGCCGGTCGGCGCGCTGATCTGCTTCGAGTCGGCCTTCCCCGACATGTCCCGGCAGGCCGCCAGGGACGGCGCCCGGGTGATCGTCTACCAGTCGGCGACCTCGACCTTCCAGGACACCTGGGCCCCGGCCCAGCACGCCTCGCTGGGGGCGATCCGGGCGGCCGAGACCGGCCGGCCGGTGGTGCAGGCCGCGCTGACCGGCGAGTCGGTCGCCTACGACCGCCAGGGCCGCCGGCTGGCCCACCTCGGCACCGGGGCCACCGGCGCCGTCACCGTACGGCTGGCGCTGGCCGCCCCGACCGCGCTGACCTGGTACGACCGGCTCGGCGACTGGGTGCCGCTGAGCTCCGTCGCGATCACCCTGGCCGCCGCGGCCACCGCCCTGCGGACCACCACCCGCCGCCCCCGCCCCGAAGCGGCCAGCCCGGCCCCGACCGAGGACGTCACCGCGGGGAACCCCTAGCGGGGAGCAGCACCTCCAGGAACACCGGGGACCCCCAAGGGGCATCGAAGGCTTCGGGGCACCCCGAGGAAGGGGCGCGAGGAACTGCGCGAAAGCGGGAGAGTGCGGGCGGACACCTCCCGCCTTCGCGCAGTTCCTCGCGCCCCTGGGGTTACCCCTGCCGGCCTCAGGCCGGGGCCTGGGCGATGTGGATGCCGAAGACCGCTCCCTGCTGGTCCTTGAGGACTGCCAGCCGGGGGCCGTCGGGGACTTCGGTGGGCGGGAGCAGGACGCTCGCGCCGAGGGCGGCCGCTCGTTCGGCCGTGCGGTCCACGTCCGCGACCGCGAAGTACGGCATCCAGTACGGCGGGGTGTCGTCCGGGAACTGGTCGGCCATGTCGGCCATGCCGCCGAAGTCCCGCCCGGCGATGCCCCATTGGGTGTACATCTCGCCGACCGTGACGCTCCACCCGAAGACCCGCGGGTAGAACTCCTTGGACTGGTGGACCGCCCGCGTGGTCAGCTCGACCCAGCCGAGCGACCCGGGCTCGTCGGCCACCGCCTGGCCGTCGAAGGCCCGGGCCTGCCAGAGCGAGAAGACCGCCCCGGCCGGGTCGGCGACCACCGCGAACCGGCCGAGGTCGAAGACCTCCGACGGTTCCATCAGTACCCGGCCGCCCGCCGCCACCACCTTCGCCGCGGCGGCGTCCGCGTCCTTGGTGGCGAAGGAGACCGACCAGGCGGTCGGCTGCTCGGGCTGCTGGACCGGGGTCAGCCCGGCGGCCGGCGCCTGCCCCAGCAGCAGGGTGCAGTAGCCGCCGGCCTCCGGCCGCGGATCCTCCTCGACCCGCCAGCCGAACAGCTCGGTGTAGAAGGCCTTGGCGGCGTCGGGGTCGACGGTGGCGAGCTGCACCCAGCAGGGGGCGCCGACGGTGGCTGCGGTGATCTTCACGGGTCAGCTCACTTCCAGGATCAGCTTGCCGCGGGCGTGGCCGGCCTCGACCTCGGCCAGTGCCTCGGCGGCCTGCTCCAGCGGGTAGGTGGCGGTGATCTTCTGGTCCAGCCGGCCGGACGCGACCAGGGCGGCCAGCTTCACCAGGGTGGGACCGACGGGGCTGCGGCGGATGAAGGAGCCGCCCAGCTCGGCGGCAGTGCCGGGGTCGGAGGTGGCGACCAGGCGGCTGCGGTCGGCCAGCGTCCCGGCCGCCGCCCGGGCGTCCGCGCCGCCGATCAGGTCGAGGATGCCGTCCACGCCGTCCGGCGCCGCGAGCAGGATCCGCTCGGCCACCCCGTCGCCGTAGCGGATCCAGGTCGCGCCGAGCTCCTCGACGTACCCGCGGCGGGCCTCGCTCGCCGTGCCCAGCACGCCGATGCCGCGCTCGCGGGCGATCTGGGCCGCCACGCTGCCGACCCCGCCCGCGATGCCCAGGATGAGCAGCGTCTGCCCGGCCTTGAGGCCGACGTCCTCCACCCCGTCGTACCCGGTGGCGGCGGCCACCGGCAGCGCGGCGGCCTGGACGAAGCTCACCGCGGCCGGTTTGCGGGCGGCCGCCGCCGCGGTCAGCAGGGTGTGCTGGGCGTAGCCGCCGCCCACGGTGATGCCGAAGACGTGGTCGCCGACGGCGAACCCGGTGGCCCCGTCGCCGACCGCCTCCACCACACCCGCCGCCTCGACCCCGAGCACCCCGGGCAGGTCCAGCCCCTTGCCGGTCAGGCCCCGGCGGATCTTCCAGTCGATCGGATTCACCCCGGCGGCCCGGACGGCGATCTGCAGCTGGCCGGGCCCCGGCACCGGGACGTGGCGGTCCAGGAAGACCTGGTGCTGCGGGCCTCCGTACTCGGTGAAGCCGAATGCCTTGGACATAGTCATCCCTCGTCGAAGTGCGGCTGTGCCCCCTGCCCACTGTGCGTGGTGCCCGACCGGGGCGGCTGGGGATGGTGGGCCGAAAGTGGTCTCCCGGGACCACCGTTGTTCAAATTGGAACTACGGTGTACGGTCTGAGCCGGACACAAAGTTTGAATTTGAACCACTCTGGAGGCCGGGCATGACGCAGACCGAGACCGACCCGCAGCAGCCCGCGCCCGCCACCGTGCGCTCCCAGGTCCGCATCCCGCTCACCTTCCCCGACGGCTACCGGGTCGAGGCGGAGGTCTTCACCTTCCACGGCCTGGCCGACGGCGCCGAGCACCTCGCGCTCGCGCTCGGCACCCCGGGGGCCGAACCGCCGCTGGTGCGGCTGCACTCCGAGTGCCTCACCGGGGACGTCTTCGGCTCCGACCGCTGCGACTGCGGCCCCCAGCTGCGCGAGTCGGTCGAACGGATCGGCGAGACCGGCGGCTACCTGCTCTACCTGCGCCAGGAGGGCCGGGGCATCGGCCTCTACAACAAGCTGGACGCCTACGCCCTCCAGGACGCCGGGCTGGACACCTACCAGGCCAACACCGCCCTCGGCCTGCCCGAGGACGGCCGCGACTACACGGCGGCCGCCCAGATGCTCGCCACCCTCGGCGTCGGCGCCGTCCGCCTGCTCAGCAACAACCCGGACAAGGCGCAGCAGCTGGCCGGCCTGGGCGTGGAGGTCACCGAGCGGATCCCGACCGGGGTGCACGTCTCCGCGAGCAACGTCCGCTACCTGCGGGCGAAGGTCGAGCACACCGGGCACTCGATCCGGCTGGCCGGACTGGTCGGCTGAGGCCGGGGCCGAGACGTCGGACCTGGGTCCGGCGGCCGGACATGCCGGGCCGGTGTGCACGGTGCACCCTGGGAGTTGGGGATCCCCCCGCCCCGAGGAGGTGGCCCGATGACGCCGCACCGCCGACCCCGCCCCGCCCCACGGCGCACCGCGCCGACCCGGAGGCGGTCATGAACGCCGACGTGACCGTCCCGGTGACGGTGATCGGCGCCGGACCGTACGGGCTGGCCGTGGCCGCCCATCTCAAGGGCCGCCGGGTGCCCCTGCGGATCTTCGGCGAGCCGATGGACAGCTGGCGCTCCCGGATGCCGACCGGGATGTTCCTGAAGTCCACGCCGCGCGCCTCGTCCATCTCCGACCCCGCGGGCCGGTACCGCCTGGCGGACTTCCGGGCCGCGACCGGCCGGCCCCAGGGCGGTGACCAACACCCGATCCCGATCGACGAGTTCATCGGCTACGGCGAGTGGTTCGAGCGCACCTGCGTCCCCGAGGTCGAGCGGACCACGGTGCTCGGCGTCCGGTACGAGGGCGGGCGCTTCCAGCTGCTGCTGGACACCGGGGAGTCGTTCACCAGCGGCGCCGTGGTGCTGGCCACCGGGCTGCAGCCGTACGCCTCGGTGCCGGGCCTGCTGCAACCGCTGGTGGACGCGGGCCTGGCCTCGCACTCCGCGGCCCACGTGGATCTGGGCAAGTTCGCCGGGCAGCGGGTCGCGGTGATCGGGGCCGGCCAGTCGGCGCTGGAGAGCGCCGCCCTGCTGCACGAGGCGGGCGCCGAGCCGACCGTGGTCGCCCGCACCGACAAGCTGCTGTTCGGCGTCCCGCCGGACACCGACGAGAGCCGGGACCGCCCGCTGCCAGCCCGGCTGGCCAGCCCGGGCTCGCCGCTGGGCCCCGGCTGGGGGCTGCTGGCCTTCAGCCGGATCCCCGCCGCCTTCCGGTACCTGCCCGACGCCCGGCGGGCCCGCTCGGTGCGCACCGTGCTCGGCCCGGCCGGGGCCTGGTGGCTGCAGCCCCGGGTGGACGGCCGCTTCCCGGTGCTGACCGGGCACGCCCTGGAGGCCGCCGAGGCCGACGGGAGCGGCGCCCGGCTGCGGCTGCGCGGCCCGACCAGGTCGCTGGAGGCCGATCACGTGCTGGTGGCGACCGGGTACCGGGTCGACGTGGAGCGGCTGGCCCTGCTGGACGCCCGGGTGCGGCAGGCGGTGCGGCGGACCCCGCTCGGGGCGCCGCGGCTGTCGGCCGGCTTCGAGTCCTCGGTGCCGGGGCTGTACTTCTCCGGGCTGTCCGCCGCGGACAGCTTCGGCCCGCTGCTGCGGTTCGTCGCCGGCACCGAGTTCGCGGCCCGGCGGATCAGCGGCGCGCTGGCCCCGGCGAAGCGCTGAGCGCACCGGCCCGGCGGGGCGCCCTCAGCGGGGCACCATGCGCAGCGGAGCCAGCGGTGCGCTCAGGGCCCGGCGGGCGATCCGCAGGGCCGGGCGACCGCCGAACCGGACCGCCTCGGCGAGCGCGGGCAGCGGGTCGTCCCGGCAGAGCCAGGCCCGCTCGGTGCCGCGGCGCGGCCACGGGTCGGCCGGCGGCGTGCGCTCCCGCCAGGCGGTGACCGCGGTCGACAGCAGATCCACCTGGCCGACCCCGAAGTGCCGGGCCAGCTGCGGGCCCTGCGGCACCGGGCGCCCGGTGAGGGACAGGTGCAGGGCCCGCACCACGTCCACCCCGGCCGTGGTCTCGAACAGCCGGAACTGGGCGCCCGTCCGGGGGTTGAAGTCCACCAGCTTGTACCGGCCGTCGCGGCGGTCCAGCCGCCAGTCCAGATCGGCCACCCCGCTGTAGCCGATCTGCCGGCAGAGCCGGGCGGCCAGTTCGGCCAGCGGCGGGTTGGGCAGCGCGCGGGCGCGGGTGGTGATCCCGGCCCCGGGCGGCCAGGAGCGCAGCTTGAGCCCGGTGAAGACGGCGAGCGGCTCGCCACCGGGCCCGCAGCACAGGTGGGTGAACCAGTCCTCGGCGTGCTCCGGCGGCAGGTACTCCTGGATCAGCAGCGCGGGCAGCAGCTCGGACGGGCAGGCGGCCAGCAGCGCCGCCTCGTCGCGGACCACCGTGGTGGCCCCGACCGCCGGGCGGTCCAGCCGGCTGAACGCGCCGAGGTTCTTCAGCACCACCGGGTACCCCCACTCGCGCGCCGCGGCGAGCAGCTCGGCGCGGTCGCGCGGGGCCCGGGCGCGCGGGGTCGGGATGTCGTTCGCCTCGCAGAGCAGGCGCAGCTCGCCCTTGTCGGCCAGCCGGCGCGGCAGCCCGGCCGGCACCGCCGGCAGCAGCAGGTGGGGGGACAGCTCCTCGGCGTGCTCGGCGAGCAGGACGGCCGCCTCGTCGTCGGTGGCCACCGCGACGCTGCGGCCGTCGACCGACCGGGCCGCCGCCAGCAGGGCCTCCAGCAGCAGCCGGGGCGGCTCGCGGCCGGTGGTGGGCCGGACGAACGCCGAGCTGAGGTAGCGGGAGACGGCGGTCGGGGTGAACCGGTCCTCGACCATGGCGTGCACCGGCACCCCGAGCCGGCCGAACGAGCGGGCCACGCCGACCGGGCTGTGCGCCTGCGGGTAGCAGCCGACCTTGACCAGCAGGACGGGGACGGCTCGGTCCAGATCGGGCCCGGCTCGCTGCATGGCTGCGCCGCCTCCTCTCGCGCTCAGTGCTGCCAGACCGCGACCCAGTCGACGTGCAGCTGGGCTGCGTCGACCGAGAGCGGCGGCGAGCTCGGGTATCCCACGGCGAGGTTGAGGATCAGCTCCATCGCGACGTGCGGGATGACGGCCGGGTCGGTCACCCGGAACTGCTCGACCCCGTCCACGTACCAGGTCACCGACCCGGGCTCCCAGTCCATGGCGAACACCCGGAGCCCCGCGGAGAAGTCCGTGGACTGGTAGCGCCGGCCGACCCGGTCGTCACCACCGCCGGGGGCGCGCCAGTGCAGGTTCATGTCGACGAAGCTGTTGCTGCCGGGGAACTCGGCGACGTCCAGCTCGGGCGGGGTGCCCCGGGTCTCGGCCGGGATCAGCCAGAACGCCGGGAACATGCCCTCGGGGTCCTGCGGGGTCTGGATGGCGGCCGCGAAGTAGCCGTAGGTGAAGGTGTGCAGCGGGGCGCCGTTCCAGCTGGCGCGCCCGGTGCTGACCATGCCGGAGGTCCACGGGTAGGTCCGGCCGTCGCTGCCCGGGGTCGCCCGGCGGTCGGCCGTCAGGACGAGGGCGCCGGAGGCCGCCTTGGCCTGCCCGGGGAGGTACCACTGCTCCTCGTGGTTGCCGGCGTTGGTGCAGCCACCGTCGTTCCAGTCGTAGCAGGTCACCCAGTTGGCGGGGTTCAGGGTCAGGCCGTTGAAGTCGTCCCGGAACACCTCGTGCCAGGGGCCGTCGGCGGCCGGCCGGTCGGTCGCGGTGGCGGTGGGGCCGGGGTCGACGCCGTTCAGCGCCTGCGGCTGGACCCTGAGGCCGGCGACGGCCGGGGTGCCGCAGGCCGCGGTGAACAGCAGCAGGACGCTGCCCAGCAGGACGCCGACCCGGCCGGTGACCCGCCGGCGGCGGGGGGCGGCGGCGGGCACGGCCGGGCCGGGGTCCCGCTGGCCGGCCGGCCCGGGGGCGTGCCCCCGGAAGGGCCACAGGCGGCGCGGGCGCCGGCCGGGCAGCAGCACCAGCAGGGAGGTGAGCAGCGCCAGCGCGGCCAGCGCCCGGCCCGGGGTGAACGCGTGGGCGAGGAAGAGGGCGACGGCGGTGACCGTCGCGAACGCCGCGCTCAGCGCCACGGTGAGCAGGGCGACGGCCAGCCGGTCGGGCCAGTCGGTGGCGCGGGGCCGGGCCGTCCCGGGCAGCATCGCCGCCGCTCCCGGGCAGACCAGCAGGAACGCGCCGGTCACGGTGATCCGCACCGGGTCGGCGGCCGGCAGGACCAGGGTCAGCAGCGCCAGCCAGCCGGACAGGCCCAGCAGCAGCCGCAGCGGGTTGGGGCGCCAGGTCCTCATGGCTGTCCGATCTCCGGGTAGAGGTGCGCGCCGTCGACGACCGGTGCGTACCGGTAGACGATCGCGTCGTGTCCGGAGTAGACGGGCACGAACTCGGGGGCGGAGGCGGCGGCGTCGTTCACCCGCTGGACGGTGTCGGCCGGGAAGAGCCCGGTCAGCTCGCACTCGACGGCCTGCGCCCTGGTCAGGACGAGGTACGCCGGGCCGGTCACCCGCGGATCACTCATCGTGGCCTCCAGTGCCGACTTCGGGTCGGCCAGCAGCTCCCGCCGGTCGGGCAGGCTGCCCTGGGACAACACGATCCGCTGCCGCTGGTCGTAGCGCATCTCGCCGCCCGGCAGGTCGCCGGTGACCGAGACCACCAGCGAACCGGGCGGGGGCACGTCGGCCACGTACCGGGTGGCGGTGACCTCGTCGGCGGTGAAGTAGTTCATCGACTCCTTGCCGTAGTAGCCGACGAACAGCCCGGCGAGCAGGGCGAGCATCACCGCGGTGGAGAGCGCGGCCGCGATCCAGGACCGCAGGCGCAGCCGGGGCCGGGTCGACACCAGCAGGGTGGCCACCAGGAAGGCGGCGGCCGGGAGCGCGAACAGGTAGGCGCGGAAGATCATCTCGCCGCCGTAGTTGTTGCTGAGCAGCAGCGGCAGCGGGGCCACCAGCAGCCACGGCAGCGGGGTGCGGCGGGTCCAGCGGTGGCAGAGCAGGGCGAGCACGGCCAGCAGGAACACGGTGACGGTCATCCCGCGGTCCACCCAGGAGGCGAGCACCTGGGCGTGCGCGGTGGTGCCGAGCCGGGACAGGCTGGGCAGCGCGTTCTGGTCGGGCGAGCTGAGCGCCGCGACCAGGCTGTTCAGGTTGGCCGAGATGTAGGGCCGGGCCACCGTGGCGTTCCACAGGAAGGTCATCGCGACCGCGCCGGCCAGTACCGGCAGTACCACCCGGCGGTTGCGGCGGGGCAGGGAGAGCATCAGCAGGAAGCTGATCATCATCAGCGGGGTCAGCGGGTGCGAGCAGACGACGGCCGCCACCAGCACCATCAGCAGCACGAAGGGCGCCGGCCGCCAGCCGCGCCGGCGCGGTTCGGGTGGCTGCGACACCGCCCGCGCTCCGGCCGGTTCCGCGCCCGGGGAGGCCGCGCGCAGCTCGGCCAGCCGCCGCAGCACCAGGGCGAGCACGGTGAGGAAGAGGAAGTACGCGAAGGCCTGCGGCGCGAAGTAGTCCTGGCCGACCCAGGCGGTCGCGAAGTAGAGCCAGACCCCGCCCCACAGCAGCCGGCGGTCCCGGGTGAAGGTCCGGTAGATCAGCAGCAGCGGCGCCAGCAGCAGCAGGTTGGCCAGCACCGGGTACCAGGCCGCGTACCCGAGCGCGGAGTGCAGCCCGGTGGCGCGCAGGAACAGCGCGTTGAGCTGGAAGAACCCCGGCCACTGGTCGTAGACGTCCATGTTGTGCGAGCCCGGCACCGCGCCGTTGTGGCGCATCATCGCGTCGATCACCGCGACGTGCTTCCAGGCCCAGGAGTAGCGCAGCGAGGGGTACAGCAGGCTCGGGGTGGCGTGGATGACCGCGATCAGGCCGACCACGTAGCCCGCCGCCCAGCGGTGCGGGACCTGCGGGGCCCGGAGTGTGGCGACGAAGCCGAGGGTGAGCAGGACGACCGCGACCCAGAACAGCGGCGGCAGTGCCTGGAGCAGGCCGAGGGCGCCCATCCGCTCCAGGTGCACGCCGGACAGCGACACCAGCCACAGGCCCAGGGCGATCGGCAGCGCGGCCCGGATCAGCCAGCCGGAGCGGCCGGGCAGGTGGACGGCGCCGGGCAGGTGGACCGTCCGGGGCAGGCGGCGCAGCAGGCGGCGGGTGCGCCCGATCGGGCGGGTCCCCGCCGGCGGGTGGGCGGGCGGGTCCGAGGCGCCGGTGGTCTGCTGGTCAACCATCTCGGTGCCCTCCGGCTCCGCGCCGCGCATCGGCTCGATCATGGTCAGGCCTCCTGCGGCGGGCCGCCCACCGGGCTGCCGACCGCTGCCCGCAACCGGCGGTAGCTGCGCCACCCGCGGGTGTAGAGGCTCTCCGGCACCGGCCCGACCACGGCCCCGTTGCCCATCGTCCAGTCCTGGAAGACGTGGTCGGGGGTGTCGTTGCGGACCATCAGCCGGCAGATCCGCATCGGGTCGTCGGCGGCCGAGCTGAACTTGTTCTCGACCGCGGTGGCCGAGGTCCAGCCGGCTTCCCGCACCCGGCGGCGCACCGCCGGGCTGGAGTAGCCGTGCGGGTAGGCGAAGGCGGTCACCTCGTGCCCGAGCACGTCCTCCAGCAGGTGCTTGGACCCGGTGATCTCCTCGGTGGCCTTCTGGCCGTAGACGGTGTCCAGCTGGGCGTGGGTCTGGGAGTGGCCGCCGATCTCCACGCCCAGCGCGTCCAGCGTGTTGATCTGGCGCCAGTTGAGCATCGGCGCGGGCGGCAGCAGGCTGCCGGAGGGCGTGCCGCCGGGCGGATGGATGGCGCCGACGGTGACGTAGAGGGTGGCCGACAGTCCGTGGTCGGAGAGGATCGGGGCGACTGTCCAGTAGAAGTCGGCGAAGCCGTCGTCGAAGGTGAGCACCGCGACCCTGGGTGGCAGCGGGGGTCCGCCGTGGATCGCGGCGACCAGCCGGCGCAGCGGCACCACGGACAGGCCGCTGTCGGTGATCCGTTCGATCTGCTCGCGGAACACCCGCGGGGTGACGGTGTAGGGGGCGATCCAGGACGGCGGGTCGTCCGACACCGAGTGGTAGAGGAAGACGGGTACCGGCATCATGTCGGGCTCCTCACCGATCGCCTCGCGGCGGCGGATCCGCCCGTGCCGGTGGCACCGGCGGATCCGGCCCGGAGGCTGCTGGCACGGCCCGACGTGTAGCCGAGCATCGTGATTCCCACGCCCGCACAGAGCGTGCCGGCGGTGCGGAACTCGGCGTGCAGGACGCAGCGCAGGATCGCGGCCGGCACGGTGCGCCGCAGGTAGCGGCGCTCGTCGGAGAGCGCCGCCCGGGGCCCCGCGTGCCGGGCCACCATGGCCTTGGAGCGGCCTTCGGCGTAGCAGCGGGAGCTGAAGTAGGACCAGGTGGTCCTGGTCGGGGGTACGTGGTGGCGGACCACCGCGGCGGGCTCGAAGCGCAGCACGGCGCGCGGGTTGAGGGCGGCGATCCGCAGGCAGAGCTCGGTCTCCTCGCAGCCCAGCGGCTTGGTGCCGACCCGGCCGAGGTCCAGCCGGAACCCACCCGCCGCGACCATGTCGGCGCGCCGGAAGGACATGTTGGCGCCGGTGAAGTTGCGCACCTCGGCGGGCGCCCGCGGGGAGCCGTGGTACGAGCAGCCGACCACCCAGTCGAACTCGGGCGGGAACCAGCTCGGCCGGCCGGTCTCCCACCAGGCCCGCACCAGCCCGCCCACCCCGAGCACCGAGGGGTCGCGGTATCCGGCCAGCAGCCGCAGCGTCCACTGCGGGTCGGCCACCGCGTCGTCGTCCAGGAAGGCGACCACCTCGCCGCTCGCGGCCGCGACCCCGGTGTTCCGGGCGCCGGACAGACCGCGCTGCCGGGAGTTGGCGATCACCCGCACGCCCGGCAGGAGCCGGGCCGCGCGCTCGGCGAGCTCGGGGCAGTGGTCGACCACCAGCAGGAGTTCGGTGGGCGGTCGGCGCTGGGCGCGCACCGAGGCGACGGCGGCGGACAGATCCTCCCACCGGTCGAGGGTGTACGCGCAGATGACGACGGACAGGGTGGGCCCGCCGTCGGGTCGGGCGGTCATGACGGCCTCCGGTCGGGTGAGGGCAGCCAGCGCGGCAGGGTGACCAGCAGCGGCAGGCCGAGCGCGCATCCGGCGATCAGCCAGGCGAAGCCGACACCGGTCAGGCCGAACGCGGGCAGCAGGGCGCCGACCAGGACGATGACCAGGACGGCGAAGGCGAACTGCAGGGCGATCAGCCAGCGCAGGGCCCGGCGGACCCGGCACACCTCGATCGCGACGCTCAGCAGCACGTTGGGAAGGGCGGAGAGCACCATCAGCCGCAGCACGGTGGTGCCGTTCTCGGCGTAGCCGGGCCCGAACAGGCGCAGGATCCACGGCGCGGCCACGATGACCACCGTGGTCGCGGCGAGCAGCAGCAGGCCGGTGTGGCGCAGCGTCCGGCGCGCGTGCTCGGCCAGCCGCTCGGGGGCCCGGGCCGCCTCGACGACCAGGGAGCTGCCCATGCTGTAGGCGGCCACGTAGAGCGTGTCGGCGATGATCCAGGCCAGCGAGTAGTAGGCGTTCTGCTCGGCGCCCAGGTGGTTGAGCACCATCAGCGGGACCACGCTGTAGGCCGCGATGCTGGAGAGGTTGCCCAGGTAGTCGGCGGTGGCGTAGCGCATCACCCGGGTGGGTGCGGGCGCGCCGGTGCGGTCGGCCCGGTGGTGCTCGGGCACCGCCCGGCGGAACAGCACCAGGTTGGTCACCACGATCGACACCAGCAGGCCGGCCGACCAGGAGACCAGGATCCCGGTGCCGAGCGCGAGCAGCGCGCAGAGCGCCAGCATGCCGGTCTTGGCCACCGCGAACAGGGCGTTCTCCCCCAGCACCCAGCCGGTGCGGCGCAGCCCGGTGAGCGCGCCGTCCTGGAGCACGAAGACCGAGTATCCGGCCGTGGCGGCGATGAAGGCGACCGCCAGGACCGGCTCCCGCAGGTATCCCAGGCCCGGCGCGATCATCGGGATCAGCAGCAGGAACACCACGGCCGCCAGCGCGCTGGCGCCGGCGCTGATCGCGTAGCAGCGCAGCACCAGCCCCCGGGTGTGCCGGCCGGCCCTCGGGACGAACCGCACCAGGACGTTGCCCAGGTTGAAGCTGCCCAGGGCGGACAGCAGGGTGGCCGCCGACAGCGCGGCGTAGCTGCGGCCGACGATCTCCGCGCTGTACCAGCGGGTGGCGAAGATCCAGAAGAGCGATCCCAGCGCCGCCGCCAGCACCGTGCTGGCGACCAGGATGTGCCCGTTGCGCAGCAGCGGCTCCCCGATGGCGGCCGGCTTGGCGGACCGCACCCGGGCGCGCAGCAGCGTCAGGTAGGAGCACTGGCAGGGCAGCGGCTCGGGGCAGGAGCACGGGCGGGCGGCCTGGGCGGCGGCCGAGCGGGCGCTGAGACCGGAGGTCACGACGGTTCGCCCACCCGGGTGCCGCGCTGCTCCCAGCGGCTCAGCAGGTAGTTGGGCGGGCCGCAGACCAGGCCCCGGAACTCGGCAAGGCCGAACGGGGCGGGTGCGCGTCCGGTGACCCGGTCGTGCCGGTCGTGCCGCCCGGAGCGGTCGCGGCTGCGGCGGAACACCTCGGCGGTGCCCCGGGGGGCCTCCCGGACGAGGGTGGCCAGCAGCCCGGGGCGGCGGGAGAGCACGGCGGTCAGGTAGGCGCCGAAGCCGACGCCGAAGCCGAAGATCTGCTTGGTGAGGCCCGCCATGTCGCGCCGGTGGCGGTGCCAGACGATGGCGTCCGGCTGGTAGGCCACGGTGTGCCCGCCGTCCAGGACCTGGTAGAAGGCGAGCAGGTCCTCGCCGCCGCGGGTCCTGGTGCCGGCGCCGGTCGCGGGGTCGAAGCCGCCGAGGCCGCGCAGCAGTTCGGTGCGGAAGGCCATGTTGGCGCCGGTGCCGAAGCCGCCCACCGAGAGCGGCAGGAGCGGGTCCGGGCGGTCGATCAGCGACCAGCTGCGGGCGGTGAAGCCCTTCGCGTAGCCGCCGTAGCGCTCGAACGCGGCCTGCGCCTCGGTGTCCAGCTCGGCGGGCAGGACCAGGCCGGTGACGCAGCCGATCCGGCGGTCCGAGCGGAACGCCGCCACCAGGGCCGGCACCCAGCCGGCGTCGGTGAGGGCGTCGTCGTCGGTGAACGCGCAGATCTCGCCGTGGGCGGCGGCCAGGCCGGTGTTGCGGGCCCGGGCCAGGCCGGCCACCGGCTCGCGCAGGTAGCGCACCCGGCCCGGGTAGCTCGAACGGACCAGCCGCTCGGTGGCGTCGCTGGAGGGCGCGTTGTCCACCACGATCACCTCGACCCGCGGATGGGTCGTGCTGAGCACGGCGTCCAGGCAGGGCTTGAGCTGGTCCTCGCGGTTGCGGGTGCAGACGATCACGCTGACCGACACCAGGTCGGCGCCCGCGGCGGGCGGCGGGGCGGCGGGCAGCGAAGCCAGCAGGTCACCATGGGTCGGCGGGTCGTGGGGGGTCGGCGGGTCGTGGGGAGATTGCGGGTCGTGGCGGACCTTCGGGTCGCGGTGCGGGGCCAGGTCACGGTAGGCGGCCTCGACCACCGCGCGCGGCAGCCCGGCCGGGTCGCCGGCCGAGCCGGTGGCCGTGACCAGTCCGAGCGGGTGTCCGTGCCGCCGGACCAGCGCCAGCGCCCGGCCGGTCGACGGCGTCCGCAGCCCGCCCGGGGTGCGCAGCTCGTCCGGCTGTTCCAGGTCCAGTTCGACCACCTGGGTGGGTGCGGCGACCGGACGGCGGGGGGAAGTGATCATCACGGGCTACTCTCCGGTCCGGACACCGCGCTGGTGCCAGACGCTCAACAGGTAGCTGACGGGGCCGTACATCAGGCCCCAGAACTCCAGCCGGCCGAGACCGGCCAGCGAGTCGCGGACGGCGGGGGCGTCCTGCACCCGGCGGCGGCGGGCCGCCTGCCAGGCCCACAGGCCGCGCGGCAGCCGGCGGGCCAGCCCGACCAGCACCTCGGGCTGGTGGGAGACGGCGGCCGCCAGGTAGGCGCCGAAGCCGACGCCGAAGTTGAAGACCTGCGCGGTGAGCGCCTCCATGGTCCGCGGGTGCGGGTGCCAGACGATGGCGTCCGGCTGGTAGGCCACGGTGTGCCCGCCGCCCAGGATCCGGAAGAAGACCAGCAGCTCCTCGCCGCCGCGGGCGGCGGTGCCGGCGCCGGTCGCGGGGTCGAAGCCGCCGAGACCGCGCAGCACGGCGGTGCGGAAGGCCATGTTGGCGCCGGAGCCGAAACGGCCGACGGAGAACCGCAGCAGCGGGTCGTCCGGGCGCTCGCGCAGCGACCAGCTGCGGGCGGTGAAGCCCCTGGCGTAGCCGCCGTACTCCTCCAGCGCGATCTGGGCCTCGGTGTCCAGCTCGGAGGGCAGGACCAGGCCGGTGACACAGCCGATCCGCTGGTCCGAGCGGAAGGCCGCCGCCATCGCGCCGACCCAGCCGGCGTCGACCACGAGGTCGTCGTCGGCGAAGGCGCAGTACTCGCCGTGGGCGGCGGCCAGGCCGGTGTTGCGGGCCCGGGCCAGGCCGGCCACCGGCTCGCGCAGGTAGCGCACCCGGCCCGGGTAGCTCGAACGGACCAGCCGCTCGGTGGCGTCGCTGGAGGGCGCGTTGTCCACCACGATCACCTCGACCCGCGGGTAGGGCGTGCGCAGGAGCGAGTCCAGGCAGCGCGGCAGCAGGTGCGGGCGGTCGCGGGTGCAGACGATCACGCTGACCGAGGGCGGTTCGGTGGCGGCGAGGCGGGCCCGGCCGGTGCGGTCGGGCAGGGTGCCGGGGGTCGACGTGGACAGGGCGGGGACGTGCAGTTCGCGATGAGCGGCATCGACCAGCGCCCGGCACAGCGCGGCGGAGGCGCCCGCTGTTCCGGTGGAGGTGACCAGGCCGAGCGGGTGTCCGTGCAGCCGCACCAACGCCAACACGCGGCCGTCCGGGTCGGCCGGTCCGAGACCGCCGGGCGAGCGCAGCGCGCCCGGCTCGTCCAGGTCCAGTTCGACTACCCGGACGGGGGTGTAGAGCGAGTCGCGGGCGGCAGGGCAGGGGCAGGCAGCTGCGGTGCGCCGGTCGGAGCCATTCATCATCGCTCCTCCGAGGCGAGCGGCGCCGACACCTTGGCGCCGGGACGTTCGGCGATCAGGGTGTGCAGCACCCGCCGGCCGTCGGAGACGGCATGCAGGTGCGAACGACCGCTGCGGCGGGGGAGTTCGAGGCTCGGTACCTCGGCGAGGCGGAGGCCCGAGCGGAGGACGTGCGCGATCATCTCGGCCTCGATCTCGAAGCCCGAGGAGCGCAGGTCCAGTTCGTCCAGGAAGCTGCGGCGGAAGGCGCAGAATCCGTAGCAGAGATCGGTGAGCTTGGCCCCGTAGAGCCGGTTGACCACGGCCAGCAGCGCGCGGTTGCCGACCGACCTGATCCGGGTGAGGTCCAGCGAGCCGCCGCCGCCCATGCACCGGGAGCCCTTGACGAAGTCGTAGCCGTTCGCCAGGAAGTGCAGGTAGTGCGGGATCTCGCCGGGCCACATCGAGCCGTCGGCGTCCATCATCACGATGAACTCGCCGGTGGCGGCGCCGAATCCGGTGCGCAGGGCGTTGCCCTTGCCGGGGCCGATCTGGTCGACGTGGCGGACGGTGGGCAGGCACTGCTTGGCCACCGAGACCGTGGCGTCGCTGGAGTCCCCGTCGACCAGGATGACCTCGTCGACGCAGCGCGGGATCTGCTCGAAGACCCAGGGAATGTTGCGCGCCTCGTTGTGCGCGGGGATGACCAGGCTGACGCTGTGACTGACGGCGAAGTCGGAGGCACGGCGCATCGGTGGCCGGGTGACGGGCCGGTCGGAGGCACGGCGCATCGGGCGGCCGTCGGGGCCGGGGTAGGGAAGGACGTTGTCAGGAGGCAGCGTGGTGCTCATCGCGGGCAGTCCCTAGGAAGGGCACCGGGCACTCAGAGGCCCGGCACACGGGTACCTGAACGGGGCGGGTGAGGGCCCCGGGCGGGGAAAAAGCGGAGAGCGGGCCCCACGGCGCTACGGGCTTCTCGGTGGTACTCCCCCGAAGCCCCTCGTGTGCGCCGACCGGTCTCGGGCGCCGAAGCGCCGACACTTACAGCAACTGGCGTGATATGTACGTCCGCCGCGAGGCGGTGCCAGAGCCCCATCACATCAGCCCCACCGCGGCACGTCAAGGGGTTTTGTCCGATTTTTCTTACTTTGCGCTACTGTTCACGCTCGGTGACCGGACGGGCCTCGCGCCGGTGACCCCACGCCGGTGGGCTCAGGCCTCGTGCGCGAGGCCCGCCTCGGGGAGGCTGGCCTCGGCGATCCGGCGGGCGATCTCGCCCGGCCGGACCGGGCGCCCGAAGTGCCAGCCCTGCGCCCAGTCGCAGCCCATCAGCCGCAGCCGCTCGGCGTCCGCCCGGCTCTCCACGCCCTCGGCGGTGACGGTCAGTCCGAGCGTGTGGGCCAGCGAGACCAGGCCGCTGACGATCCGCCAGCCCAGGTGGGTGTCCTTCGCCGGGTCGTGCAGATCGCCGACGAACGAGCCCGCGATCTTGAGCCCGGAGACCGGCAGGTCGCGCAGGTAGGCCAGGTTGGACCAGCCGGTGCCGAAGTCGTCCACCGCGAGCGAGACGCCCATGTCCACCACCGCGTGCAGCGCCTTGAGCGCCTCGTCCTCGGGGCCGACCACGGTGGACTCGGTGATCTCCAGCTGGAGCATCGCCGGATCCAGCCGGGTGCCGCGCAGGATCCGGTCGATGTCCCCGACCAGCCCGGCGTTGCGGGCCTGACGGACCGCCAGGTTGACGCTGAGTTTGGGCGCCCGGCTGCCGAACCGGTCGACCCAGTCGGCGGCCTGACCGCACGCCTGCTCCAGCACCCAGCGGCCGAGCGGCATGATCAGCCCGGTCTCCTCGGCCACCCCGACGAACTCCTCGGGGCCGAGCACGCCGAGCTGCGGGTGGCGCCAGCGCACCAGCGCCTCGACCGCCACCAGCGAGCCGTCGGCCAGGTCGACCATCGGCTGGTAGTCGATGAAGAACTCGCCCCGGTCGAGCGCGGACGGCATCCGCACCGAGACCGCGTAGCGGCTGACCGCCCGGGCGTTCTCCTTCGGGTCGAACAGGGTCCACCGGCCGCGGCCGGCCTCCTTCGCCCGGTACAGCGTGAGGTCGGCGGCGCGGACCGCGGCGCCCGGGGTGGTGGTGGCGATCCGCCGCTCCAGCACGCCGACGCTGGCGCCGACCGCCAGCTTGTGGTCACCGATCAGTACCGGCTTGGCCAGCGCGGCCAGCACGGTCTTGGCGGCGGCGACCGCCTCCTGCTCGCCCCGGCAGTTCTCCAGCAGCACCACGAACTCGTCGCCGCCCAGCCGCGCGACCATGTGGCCGAGCGGGGTCAGCGCCGAGTCCAGCCGGGCCGCCACGGCGGCCAGCAGCTGGTCCCCCATGTCGTGGCCGAGGCTGTCGTTGACCACCTTGAAGCCGTCCAGGTCGACGTAGCACAGGCCGAACCTGGCACCCGGCTCCGGCTCCTCGAACAGCCCTTCCAGCCGTTCGAAGAAGGCCGCCCGGTTGGGCAGCCCGGTCAGCGGATCGTGGGTGGCCTGATGGCGCAGCCGTTCCTGCAGCCGGTAGCGGTCGGTGATGTCCTCCAGCATCGCCACCTGGTACTGCGGCACGCCCTCGTCGTCGCGGATCAGCGAGACCGTCAGATGGGTCCAGACCACCTCGCCGTCGTGCCGGTAGTACGGCTTGTCGAACTGGAAGTAGTCCCGCTTGCCGCTGATCAGCTCCTCGTACGCCTCCCAGACCCCCGGGGTGTCCTCCGGGTGCACCAGGTCGTTCACCCGGCGGCCCTGCATGTCCTGCGGGCTGGCGCCGAAGATCTCCTGGAGGGCGCGGTTCACCGCCAGGATGTTGCCCTCGGTGTCGCCGAGGCCGATCCCGATCGCGGCGCTCTCGAACAGCGCCCGGAACCGGGCCTCGGAGGACCGCAGCGCCCGCTCGATCTCCTGCCGGGCGGTGTCCGCGGCCAGCCGGATGGCCTCCTGCTCACGCAGCGTGCGCTCGCGCAGCGCGGCTGCCCACCCCGCCGCGAAGGCCCCGCACAGCGCGGGCCCGCGGTCGTCCCGGACCGGGAACTCCTGGAGCAGCTCGACCGCCTGCGCCAGTACGACCGGATCGGTGAAGTGCGAGTCGACCAGCAGCGCGCCGGCCCGCTCGGCGAGGGCCGGGTCGAAGGACTCGTCCTGCCGGGCCCGGTGCAGCAGCTCGGCGGTCCGGCCGACCAGCAGGCTCAGGGTGCCGGGGTGCACCGCGCTGCCGTGGCCGCCGCGCAGCAGCCTGGTCCAGGCGTCGTGGAAGGCGGGTCCGCTGCCGGCGCCCGCCTCCGACAGCCCCCCGCTCACGGCAGTCTTCCGACGCCGGCCACACCGGTCATCCGCTCGGGGTGAGCGCCGACGGCCTCCGGCCGGTCCGGCCGCCACTCGGGCAGGAAGACCACGCCGGGCTCCAGCAGCTCGAATCCGTCGAACAGCCCGGTGATCTGCTCCACCGGCCGCATGGTGAGCGGGGTCGGGGTGCGCTTGTACAGGTCCTGGTGTGCGCCCGCCTGGTCCGGCCGGCCCTCCAGCGAGGCGTGCGAGAGCACCATGGCGCTGCCCGGCGGCAGCGCGTCCCGCAGCTGCCGCACCAGCTTCTCCGGCTCGTCCTCGTCCTTGACGAAGTGCAGTACGGCGACCAGCAGCAGCACCACCGGCTCGCCCGGCGCCAGCAGCTCCGCCACCTCGGGGCGGGAGAGCAGGTCCGGTACGTCCCGCAGGTCGCCCTCGACCACCGAGCTGAGCCCGTCGTCCTTGAGGATCAGCCGGCTGTGTGCCACCGCGACCGGGTCCAGGTCCACGTACACCACCCGGGCGTCGGGCTGGATCGCGCGCGCGGCCTCGTGCACCGGGCCGAAGGTCGGGATGCCCGAACCGATGTCCAGGAACCGGGTGTAGCCCTGCTCGGCCAGGTGCTGCACCGCCCGGCGCAGGAAGGCCCGGTTGGCCCGCATGATCTGCGGCAGGTCCGGCCAGAGTTCCATCGCCTTGCGGGCCATCTCGCGATCGGCCTCGAAGTTGTGCGAGCCGCCCAGGTAGTAGTCGTAGACCCGGGCCGCGTTCGGCTTGTCGAGATCCGTTCCGGCGGGCACCCAGCTCGGTTGCCGCATGACGGCACCCCTTCCGGCAATGGGAAAAGACAACAGGCCATAAAGATCTTCCTATCCTACGATCTTCTTTGCAAGTCGGGTCCACCGGTCGGAAACCGCACGGACCTGTCGTACCCGCACCGCCCGGGCGCCGTGCGCCACGGCCGTCGGGGGCATCCCCGGCCGTCGTCCTGCCACCCGCCCGACCTCGGCGGACAATGGGGTGGCGATGACCGGAAGCATCGAGGACTACGCCCTCATCGGAGATCTCCAGACCGCCGCCCTGGTCGGCCGGGACGGGTCGGTCGACTGGCTCTGCCTGCCGCGGTTCGACTCCCCCGCCTGCTTCGCCGGGCTGCTGGGCGACGCCCGGCACGGCGCCTGGCGGCTCTCCCCCGCCGACGGCGCCGAGTGCACCGACCGCCGCTACCGGCAGCACAGCCTGGTGCTGGAGACCGACTGGGAGACGCCCCGGGGCGCGGTCCGGATCACCGACTTCATGCCGCACCGGGACCGGGTGCCCCAACTGGTGCGGATCGTCGAGGGGCTGCGCGGCAGCGTGCCGATCCGCGGCGACCTGCGGCTGCGCTTCAACCACGGCCGGGTCGCCCCCTGGGTGCGGCGCACCGAGCACCACCGGGTGGCCGTGGCCGGGCCGGACTCCGCCTGGCTACGGGTGCCGCCCGGGGTGCACACCTTCGGCCAGGACGGCGCCACCATCTCCGAGTTCACCGTGCAGGCCGGCCAGCAGGTGCCGTTCGTGCTCACCTGGCAGCCCTCCCACCAGCACATGGCCGCGCGCACCGACCCCGGGCAGGCGCTGGAGCGGACGGTGCTGGCCTGGCGCGACTGGGCCGCCAACTGCCGCTACACCGGCGAGTGGCAGGACGCGGTGCTGCGCTCCCTGATCACCCTCAAGGCCCTCGCCTACGAGCCCACCGGTGGCATCGTGGCCGCACCGACCGCCTCGCTGCCGGAGCTGATCGGCGGCGAGCGCAACTGGGACTACCGCTTCTGCTGGCTGCGGGATTCGAGCATGACGCTGTCCGCCCTGCTCCGCAGCGGCTTCCGGGACGAGGCCGCCGCCTGGCGCAAGTGGCTGCTGCGCGCGATCGCCGGCGACCCCGGCGACCTGCAGACCGTCTACGGGGTGGCCGGCGAGCGCGGCCTGCCCGAGACGGTGGCCGGCTGGCTGCCCGGCTACCGCGGCTCCGCCCCGGTGCGGTTCGGCAACGCCGCCGTCCACCAGCTCCAACTCGACGTCTACGGCGAGGTGGTGGACACCCTCCACCTCGCCCTGCAGGCCGGCATCCCGATGGAGCGGCAGGTCTGGAGCCTGCTGCGCAGCCTGATGAGCTATCTGGAGCAGCACTGGTCCGACCCGGACGAGGGGCTGTGGGAGGTCCGGGGCCCGCGGCGGCACTTCGTCCACTCCAAGGTGATGTCCTGGGTGGCCGCCGACCGCGCCGTCCGGATGGCCGAGGCCACCGGGCTGCCCGCCCCGGTCGACCGCTGGCGCGCCATGCGCGACCAGGTGCACGCGGACGTCTGCGCCAACGGCTACCACCGGGGCCGCGGCGTGTTCGTCCAGCACTACGGCGGCAAGGAGCTGGACGCCGCGACGCTGTTCATCGTGAAGGCCGGCTTCCTGCCGCCGGACGATCCGCGGGTGGTGCGCACCGTCGAGGCCGTCCGCACCGAGCTGGACCACGGCGGCTTCGTCCGGCGCTACCGCACCGGGCCGGGCTCGGACGGCCTGCCGGGGGCCGAAGGCGCCTTCCTGGCTTGCTCGTTCTGGCTGGCCGACGCGCTGGTGGCGATCGGCCGGCGGGACGAGGCCCGGGAGCTGTTCACCCGGGTGGTGGCCCTGGGCAACGACCTGGGCCTGCTCTCCGAACAGTGGGACCCGGCCGAAGGCCGCCAACTCGGCAACACCCCGCAGGCGTTCACCCACGTCGCGCTGGTCAACTCGGCCTTCGCCCTGCTCGAACCGTGACCCGGGCGAGGTGACACCGGCCCGACCGGCGGGTGGACGGGCGCGGGCGGGCGCATACCATGGACCGGCCGACACCTGGAGGGTCCATGACCGCCCGCCCGACCATCGACGACGCGCAGCGGCGGGCCCGGCTGGGAGTGCGGCAGTTGCTGGCGCCGCCGCACCGGGCGGCCACGCCGGAGCAGGTCGCGGAGGCGGTGATCGCCCTGCATGCGACCGACCCGGCCAGCGTCTTCCTCTCGGCGGCCGCCCGGCTGGCCCGGCCGGATCCGGTGGCCGCGGTGGAGCAGGCGCTGTACGAGGACGGCACGCTGGTGCGGATGCACGGCATGCGGCACACCCTGTTCGTGGTGCCGGCCGGTCTGGCGGCCACCGTCCAGGCCTCCACCACCACCAAGGTCGCCGCGAAGGAGCGCCGCGGTCTGACCGACTTCGCGGCGCAGGGCGGCTTCGACGCCGGCTGGCTGGCGGAGGTGGAGCGGCAGGTGCTGGCCGCGCTCGCGGATGCCGGCGAGGCCACCGGCGCGCGGCTCGGCGAGCTGGTGCCCGGGCTGCGCGAAGGCATCGAGGTGGCGGTGGGCAAGCCGTACCAGGCCACCCAGACCGTCGGGGTGCGGCTGCTGCGGGTGCTCGGGATGGAGGGTTCGATCATCCGCCGTCGCCCGCTCGGCGGTTGGACCAGCGGCCAGCACCAGTGGGCGACGCACCCGCCCTACCCCGAGGCGTCCGTCGCCGAGGCGCAGGCCGCGCTGGCCGCCCGCTGGCTCGCCGGCTACGGGCCGGCCACCGTGGCGGATCTGCGCTGGTGGACCGGCTGGGGGCTGCGGGAGGTCCGGGCGGCGCTCGCGGCCTGCGGCGCCGTGGCGGTCCGGCTCACCGAGGGCGAGGGCTTCGTCCTGCCCGAGGACACCGAGCCGGTGCCCGAGCCGGCCCGCTGGGTCGCGCTGCTCCCGGCGCTCGATCCGGCGCCGATGGGGACGAGATACCGCCACTGGTTCCTGCCCGACGCCCATCAGGCCGAGCTCTTCGACCGCTCGGGCAACATCGGCCCCACGGTGTGGCTGGACGGCCGGATCGTCGGCGGCTGGGCCCAGCGGGCCGACGGGGAGATCGTCTGGGAGCTGCTCGAACCGGTCGGCCGGGAGGTCGGGTCCGCCGTCGGGGCGGAGGCCGCCCGGCTGCACGCCTGGGTCGGCGCGACCAGGATCACGCCGCGGTTCCGCACCCCGTTGGAGCGCCGGCTCTCGGCCTGACCGGTGCGGGCCGGCGGACCGCGGGTGGGCGGACGGGCCGGGGCCCGGCCCCGCCGGAGCGGGGCCGGGCACGTTGACGGGGCACCGGCTCACCGGCTCACCCGGTGCCCGCGGGAGGTCAGCCGGCCGTGCAGGTCAGCGTCGGGGCCGCGTTGGCGCCGGAGTAGCTCGCCCCGAACCCGAAGGCGGTCGAACCCCCGGGCGCCACCGCGCCGTTGTAGCCGGCGTCGACCACGGTGACCGACTGGCCGCTCTGGTTCAGGCCGCCGTTCCAGAGGTTGGTGATCTGCTGGTTGCCGCCCCAGCTCCAGGTCACCTTCCAGGACTTGGTGGCCGCCCCGCCGGTGTTGGTGACGGTGACGTCGGCGTTGAAACCGGCGCCCCAGTCACTGCTGACGGTGTACCTGGCGGTGCAACCGGAACCGCCGCCGGTACCCGCGCTCGTACCGACCACCAGCGCCGCCGAGAGGGCCGAGGCGTTGCCCGCCGCGTCCCGGGCCCGCACCGTGTAGCTGTACGAGGTCGAGGCGGCCAGGCCGCTGTCGGCGTACGAGGTGGCCGTGGTCGAGCCCACCAGCGCGCCGCCGCGGTACACGTCGTACCCGGTGACGCCGACGTTGTCGGTGGCGGGCGACCAGGCCAGCGACACGCCCGAGGAGGTCACGGCCGTGGAGCGCAGCCCGGTGGGCGTGGTCGGCGCGGTGGTGTCCGGGCCACCGCTGCCACCCAGGGGCGGGTAGGCGTTCTTCAGCAGCTCCTGGAACTGCGCGGAGAACCAGTGCCCGGCCAGCGGGGAGTTCGGCAGTGCGCCGGACATCTGGTTGCCGTTGCGGGGGTTGCCGGTGTACGTCGGGTCGCACATCCGGTCGAAGCCCTTGCCCTCGTCGTTGGCGATCTGCGAGCTGGCGCCGTCCGACTCCCCCGGCGGCTTCACCCACACATAGGCGTCGATCCCGGGCTGCGGGGCCGCCGCGGGCCGCTCGCCGAGGCCGGCGCCGGACTGGTTGCACCAGTTGCCGGCCTGGAGGCGGCGGTCGATCCGCCCGCCGTCGACATAGCTGTCCACGCTGGTCCTCGGCCCCGCACCGGCGGGCCGCGCGGTGCCGCCCCAACCGTTGCGGGAGGTGTCGATCAGCATCCCGACACCGGCGTCGAAACCGGCCGCGACCGCCCGCTGCCGGAAGGCCTGGGCGTAGGAGAGCTCGTCGACGTAGCGGTTCCAGTCGACCCACTTGCTCTGCCGCACCGAGGTGCCGTTGACGGAGTCGTCGATGGTGAAGTTCGGCTCCTTGAGGGCCGAGTAGTTGGCTGTGTTGACGACGAAGCCCTGGACGTTCGCCACGGTGCTGCCGGAGGCGGTGGCCGCCTGGTGCAGCAACTGGACCGTCGGGTCGAGGTTGGAGTCCCAGCCGAGCCAGCCGTGGTGGCCGGCATCGATGTAGTTGTAGACGTTGGGGACGGCGCCGAGCTTGGCGAGCGCGTAGCCGACGCCGCTGACGTAGTTGCCGTTCGCCTTCATGGTGTCGCACTGCGGTGTGGCGGTCGCCGTGCCGCCCGCGTTGGTGACCAGGTTGGGCAGCGAGTCGATCTCGACGGTGGTGACGATCCGCAACCCGGCGTAGGCCGGGTCGGCCAGGACGGCGGCGATCGGGTCGATGTACTCCGTCTTGTAGCGCGGGAGTTCGGTCGGGCCGAGCTCGCCGTTGGAGGCCAGGGCGGCGCAGTCGCGCCCGGGCAGGTCGTAGATGACCAGCTGGACCACGAACGGCCGGCCGGCGGCCTGGGTGACGGCCGCGTTCAGGTGGGCCCGCAGCCCCATCGAGCCCGCCCCGCCCTGGATGGCGGCGATCCGGTCCAGCCAGACGGCGGTCGGCTGGCCGGCCACGGCGCTGCCGCCGGGCTCGGCCGCCGCGTGGGCGGACCACTCGGGGTTCACGTAGACGCCGGCGCCCGCGTACGGGTTGTCGACCCGGGCGGCCTCCGCCGTCCGGGCCGCCTGGGCCGACCGGGCCGGGGTGGAAGCTGGTTGGGCCGACTGGGCGGCGGCTGCCGGGAGGACGCCGGCGGCCGTCAGGGCCGTCACGGCGAGTGCTGCGCGCAGTCCGCGCAGGAGGTGGGATGGCACTTACGGATCCTTTCGGGTGGGGGTGGATCCTGACGTGCTGTTCGGCATCCCGCTATGGGAGCGCTCCCATAGCGGGCGGTGCAACCTGGCGTCAACGGGCTTACGGAGTCGCGGAACTGAGCTGCCGTCCGGAGCGGCACGGCGGGAGCTCGCTGGAACGTCCGCCCGCCAGGTGGGGGTTCTGAGCTCACCGCTTATCAAGCCATGCACACAGTCAATCGTCAAGCGGTGCAGCAGCGTTCAGAAGATGAAGGCTCCGCGCACATGGGAGCGCTCCCGAAGGCCGGCCACCACCCCAGGCCGGGAGCAATCGGCGGCGGGCTCAGGAACGGCCGGGCTCGGGCCGGCGACCGTACTCGGCGATCCACCGGGAGCCGAGCAGGATGATGTCGGCGGTCTCCACCGGGCGGCCGGTCGCCTGGTCGTAGTGGGTGCGCTCGACGGCCAGCACCACCACCCCGGGCTGGGCCGCGAGCTTCTGGGCCTCCTGCCGGGTGGCCTGACGGGCACTCACCCGCTCGACCGGGAGGCCGACCTCGATCCCGATCACGGCCATCCGGTCGGCGATGCCGATACCGCCGTGCGGGCCCGCCTCGGGAAGCACGATCAGGCTGTTCCCGGTGACGGACATCGGCTCCCAGGAGTCCGTGAGCTGCACCGGCACCCCGTCGGCGAGGTGCACGTACCCGGTGTGCACCACCGGGTCGCCGACCGCGACGCCGAGCCGGGCGGCGATCGCCGCATCCGCCCTGGCCGTCGACGACTCGGTGCGGCGGGTCGGATCCACGCCCTGCTCGGCCAGCATCGCCCGGATGGGCGATCCCCGCCCCGGGCCAACCCGCTGATGCCGCACCAGGACCTTGGGCGCCTCCTGCGACTGGACGAAGAACCGGCGCCGGGGCGGGCCACCACCAGGTTCTCCTCGATCAGGATGCCGTACGCCCGCTGGGCGACTCCGCCCGAGAAGCCGTACTCCTCGGCCAGTTCGCTGATCGAGGGGAGGCGCTCGCCCGCCACCACCCCGCCGTCGACGATCCGGGCGCGCAACTCGTCCGCGATGCGGAGGTACGGCGGGGTGTCCGTCACGGCGTCCCTCTCTACTGCATCGGTATGACCTGGATGACACGGTAGCGCGAGTGGGGGTACTGTATCGATACTGTTCAACCGTACCTATAGGGGGCTCGGTGCAGATCAGTGCGCGCGCGACCGCTCTGCGCCGTGCCATCGAACGGGCCACCGGGGAGCCGGCCGCCGCGCACCGCACCGAGGCGGGCCTGCGGATCAGCGCACCCGTCCCCGCCGACTGCGGCCCCGAGCGCTGGGCCGACATCCTCGGCGCCCTCTCGGCCGCCGACCGCTGGGGCGCGTCCGGCGCCGCAGGGCTGACCCAGATCTGGGTCGAGATCCAGGAGGACCTGTGACCATCCGCCAACTCCCCTGCCCGGCTGCGGGATCCGCCCCCGGCGGCGCACCATGACGGAGCACCGCTGGGAGCCGGGCCGCTACCAGGTCGACCACTTCCCGCCCGACACCCTCGGCCGGGTGCTCTGGGGCATCCGCGACCTCCACCACGACGGCGCCTGGGTGGAGACCGGCGGCGAGCTGGAGCGCTACCCGCTCCGGGGCAGCGCCGAGCAGTGGATCCGGGCCCGCCGGTACCTCGACGAGGGACGGATCCGTGGCTGAACAGGCGCCCGTGGCACGGACCATGGGGTACTGCGTGGACTGCCGGGACTATGTGCTCGGGCATCCGGTCCGACCGATCAACGACCGGGCGGAGGCGGTCGATCAGCACCGGGACTGCCCCGCGCGGCCCGATGCCCCGGGGCGGGATGCCCTGGCGTGCGGGCCCGCCCGTACGGCAACGCCGGCCGGGCGGGCGGGGCCGGGTAGGTGACTCCCGAGCCCCGCTCGCCGACCTGACGAAACCGGGCCGGGTCACCCCAGGCGCGCGTCGGCGGTCAGCGACTCGACCAGCTCGTCGACCCGGCTCCCGGGCAGGCCCCGGGAGGCGAACCAGGCCCCGACGTTGCGCACGTCCCGCTCCAGGAAGGAGAGCCCGCGCGGGTTGGCGATCACGTCCACGATCTGCGGCACGTCGATGATCACCAGCCGCCCGTGGTGGACGAGGATGTTGTACGCCGACAGGTCGCCGTGCGCGTACCCGTCGAACGCGAGCAGCGACAGGCTGCGGCCGAGCTGCTCCCAGAGGTCCTCGATGTCGGCTTCCTCGGAGCGGAGTTGGGCGAGCCGGGGCGCGGCCTTGCCGCCCTCGTCGCCGACGAACTCCATCAGGATCTCGGTACCGGTGATCTGCACCGGGTACGGCACGGCGACCCCGGCCGACCAGAGCCGGCACAGCGCCGCGAACTCGGCCGCCGCCCACTGGCCGGCGATCGCCTCCTTGCCGAACGCGGTGCGCTTGGCCATCGCCCGGGAGACCCGGGACTCCTTGTGCTGGCGGCCCTCCAGGTAGCCGGAGTCCCGGTGGAACATCCGGTGCTGGGCGTCCCGGTAGCGCTTGGCGGCCATCAGGGTGCGCCGCCCGGTGCCCGGCACGCCGCGCTCCAGCAGGAAGACGTCGGCCTCCTTGCCGGTCTTCACGATCCCGAGCTCGGTGTCCACGGCCGCCAGCTCGGTCACCACCCAGGCGGGACGCGGCTCGGGCCCCTTCTCGGTGGGGGTGGACCGGTCCCAGGTGGACCAGCGGTCGCCCTCGGCGGGGCCGTCCGCCACCGGGGCGGGTGCGTCGAGAGCGTAGAAGGCGTCGGAGTCCTCGGCCGACTCGGCGGCCCGGGGTTCCTCGACGGGGAAGTACTCGGGTTCGAAGTCGTCGAACCGATCGGACCGGCGGCCCCGCCGGGCACCGCCCTTGGGGCGGATACGGGAGAAGGAATCGCTGTCGGCAAAGCGCTCACGCACTGCGGTGGCTCCTGAGGAGTGGCCCACCGGGCGCGTCCGATACGACGCGCTGTCAGCCGGTGGGGAGATGACGAACGAGGAAGGCGTATGGCGCGCACACCAAGGCGCGCCGCGACACGGCGGCAACCATCCGGACACACCTCCTCGACATCAGGCACTCGGGCCCTCGCACGACACCGGCGAGGACGTCAGTACCTTAACCGCTCCCGCCCACGGCGCAACCGAATTGTTCGGCAGGCGTCGCACCGGAAGCCGGCGTGATGGCCTGCGGCTTCCGGTGCGACGTCTGCTGCTCCCGGCCCGGCGGATGTCCGCGCACTCCCGTCCGGCACCGATGACTCAGGCGGCCTTGCGGTGCTGGGTGGTGGCGAGTTCGCGGATCGCGTCGGCGATGGCGCGGTGGTCCTTGCGGAGGATCTTGGAGTGGTTGCTCGGGACCTTGGCGCTGATCCGGATGTTGGGGTTGCGGGTGAGCACCGGGTCGAGGTTGGTGCGGATCTTCTCCATCAGCTGTGCGTCGCCGCCGAGGTTGCCGCCGCTGGCGAGCAGGTAGCGGGTGGGTGCGGTCAGGCGGTCGAGGACGGGTTCGAGGGCGGCGGGCGCGCAGAGTTCGTTGATCTCGATGTTGATCTCGGCGTGCTGCGCGGCGCTCATCCGGGCGGCGAGGCCGAGCGGGCGGGCGATCGGGAAGAGCGGGCTGAGCCGGCGGAAGAGCTTGCGGATCTGCTGCCGGGCGGCGTCGTCGAGCCAGTCGTGGGGCAGGGCGCCGTCCACGGAGACCACGGCGTGGGTGCGGTCGGGGTGTCGGGCGGCCCAGTGGACCGCGATCATGGCGCCGTAGGACCAGCCGACCAGGATCGGCCGCTCCACGGCCCGGGCGGTGAGGACGGCGTCCAGGTCGCGCAGGCACGCCTCGAAGGAGTAGTCGGCGGCGCGCTCGGACTTGCCGCGGGCGCGCTCGTCGTAGGTGATGTGGCGGAAGGCGGTGCTACCGGTGCTGCCGGTGCTGCCGGTGTCGAGGTCGGCGATGACGCGCCGCCAGTGCGACTGGTCGGCGTAGGAGCCGTTGAGGTAGACGACGGGCCGGCCGGGCCCGCCGGTGTCGGTGACGGCCAGTGCGGTGTCGTCGACCCGGACGGTGCCCCTCCAGGCGGACCGGTGGGTGGGGTTGCTGACGGTCATGGTGCTGCTCCTTCGCGGGATGTCCGGTGCTCGGCGGGTCGGGCGGCGGGTCAGAGGCTGCGGGCGGTGATGTCGCCGTGGGCGGTGGTGGCGTGGATGGTGAGGGTGGTGGTGGGGTCGGTGTTGTTGAGTGCGTTGTGGATGCGGCCGTAGGTGGTGCCGGCGTCCAGTGACGCGGAGGCGCCGCGGGTGACGCCGATGGAGATGTCGCCGGCCTGGGTGTGCAGGGTGACGGTGCCGCGGGTGGCCTCGGTGATGTGGATGTCGCCCTGGGCGGTGCTGATCCGGGCAGGACCGTCGAGGCGGCCGAGGGTGATGTCGCCGGCGAGGAGGGTGAGGTGGGCGCTGGTGGCCTCGTCGAGCTTGATCGAGCCCTGTGCGCTCTCGTAGGTGATGTCGCCGAGCCGTCCGACACCGCGAAGCTCGGCGGTGGCGGTCTTCGCCTGAACGCTGGAGCCGGTGGGGAGTTGGACGGTCACCTCGATGGATCCGGGGTGGCCGAGGACGCGGTTCTTGGCGGGTGCGGTCTCGATGTGCAGGGTGCCGTCGCGGTAGTCGGCGGTGGTCAGCTGGGCGGCCTTCAGGTCGCGGCTCCTGGTGGGGTCGGCGGGGAGGATCTCGACCGTGGTGTCCGTCCGGTCGGCGGCGATGAACCGGATGCGCCCGGCGGGGATGTCGAGGGTGGTGGAGATCGGGCTGGGGGTCTGGAACTTCTGCATGGTCCGTGTCCTTCGGCTTGTCGTTTCTGACATTGGAAACGCTACGTTGCGTTCGAGGTTCCTTCAACAGTCTTGTTGCGCAAAATCCCTATCCCTGCAGGCAGATGGCGCAAAATTGTTGCAATGGTCTTCGAAGGTAATGCAACGTCAGGGAGCCGCTCGTTGCAATGGGCTGCGGGTTAACGCTATGCTGGCGATCCCGAGGAGAACGAAGGAGATCGCGGATGCCGGGAGGCAGGCTCACCCAGCAGGAACGCCAGCAGATCGCGCTGGGGGTGGCCGACGGCCTCGCCTACGCGGAGATCGCCAGACGGCTCGACCGCCCGACCTCGACGATCACCCGGGAGGTGCTGCGCAACGGCGGCCCCACCGCCTACCGCGCCGACCTGGCCCACCGCGCCACCGAACGCCGCACCCACCGGCGCGCGCAGGCCTCCCCCCACGGCACGCAGGCGCCCCCGCCGGCCCACGGACGCGACGCCGAGGCCGTGCGCGCGTACGAGGAGGTGTTCACCACCGTCCTGATGCAGGCGGGCACGCCCAAGATGATGGCCCGGGTGATGGTCTGCCTCTACACCACCGACGCGGGCAGCCTCACCGCGGCCGAACTCGTGCAGCGCCTCCAGGTCAGCCCGGCGTCCATCTCCAAGGCGGTCGCGTTCCTGGAGAGCCAGGGCCTGGTCCGCCGGGAACGCGACGAACGCCGCCGCGACCGCTATGTCGTCGACGACGACGTCTGGTACCAGGCGATGATCGCCAGCGCCCGGGCCAACGCCCAGATCATCGAGACGGCACAGCAGGGCGTGGCCATCCTCGGCCCCGGCACCCCCGCCGCCGCCCGCCTGGAGAACATCGCCCGGTTCCTCGACTTCGTCAGCGAGAGCATCACCCGCGCCGCGGAACAGGCTCGCGAGGTGCTCTACACCAAGGCCGAACCCCCCTCGGACGGGGCCACCTGAGCCATGTTCGGATCGCTGCCGGGGCCGGGTCTGGCGCTACGGCCGACCCGGGCCGGGGTCGGCGCGGGGCCGGGGTCGGGGTCAGGCCGGGAAGAGCCAGCGGCGGAGCAGGCGGGTGACGGCGGGGAGAGCCAGATAGGTCATCAGGATGCTGATGAGCGGGGCGAGCAGCAGGGTGCGGACGGCCACCGGGAGGCCGGCCAGGTGCGGGGCGAGCAGCAGGTTCACGGTGAGGGTGAGCGGGGCGATCGCCACCGTGGAGGCCACCGCCATCTTCCAGCGGGCGGGCGGGGTGCGCCGGGCGCCGGTCGGGGTGGTCGCGAACCAGCCCTCCATGCCGTGGAGTTCGCGTCGGGCGACCTCCACATGGTGGCCGTCGACCCGGGCGAAGCAGGCCGCCCGGGCGGGCGAGGACTGCCAGGCCCGGAACGCCTCGGCATCGCGGAAGTGCAGCAGCAGGTGCCAGGGGTCGCCGGCCCCGGCGGGTCGGAGCAGACCGGTGCCCAGGTTGCCCGGGTGGGCGGCGGCGGCGCCGAGGATGCCGCGTGCCCAGGCCTCGAAGGACTCCTCGTACCCGGAATCGACCCGCCGGGCCACGAACAGCGTGACCTCCTCGCCCTGCTCGCCCTGCTCGCCGTGCTCGCCCGCGCCGGCCCCGACGCCCTCCACCACAGCCATGCCGCTCTCCCGCATCCGGTCGCTCCAGGCGGGCAGGCTACGGGGTCGGGGTGGTCGGCGTCGCCGCCGTCCACGGAGCGAGGCGGGCCGGCCGGCCGTGGCGGCCGGGTGGGCCGGGTTGGCCGGGTGGGCCAGGTTGGCCGGGTTGGCCGGGTTGGCCGGGTTGGCCGGGTTGGCCGGGTGGGCCGGGTGAGCCGGGTGGGCCGGGTGGGCCCCGGTAGCGTGGGCCGGCGGGGCCGGATGATCGGAAGGAGCAGCCGTGTTCGGGTTCGAGTCGTTCGACCGCAGCGGGACGGGCAGCAGCAAGTGGGCCCGCGCCGGTGCCGGGCGGATCGCGCTCGGCCTCGCCGACATGGATCTGCCCGGCCCGCCGGCCGTCGGCGCGGCGCTGGCGGCCAGGGCCGGGCACGGCGCCTTCGGGTACACGGTGTGCGACCCGGGCGGGCGGCGGCTGGTCGCCGACTGGTACCGCCGCCGGCACGGCGTCGAGGTGGACCCGGACTGGGTGATGCTGCTGCCGTTCGGCCCGCGGACCGCCGTCCGGCTGCTGCTGGAGGCCGCCGAACCGCGGGGGCCGGTGGTGTTCGGTTCGCCGGAGTGGGGCGGGTTCGGGCCGGTCTGCCGGGCCGCTGGGCTGCCGTACCACGAGGTGCCGCTGCTCCCGGACGCGGACGGGTACCGGCTGCCGCTGGAGGAGTTCGCCCGGCTCCGGCCGGGGGCGGTGCTGGTGAGCAGCCCGCACAATCCGTCCGGGCGCCCGTGGCGGCCCGCGGAGATCCGGGCGCTGGCCGAACTCGCGGCGGAGTCGGGCGGGTTGCTGATCTCGGACGAGGTCCACGGCGACCTGGTCCACCCCGACGCGGGCGCCCGGCACCCGGTGGCGGTGGCGGTGGCAGGTTCGGCAGGTTCGGCGGCCGCGGCCCAGGACGGGCCGGCCCGGTGCACGGTCACGCTCAACTCGGTCGGCAAGACCTTCAACACCTCCGGCATCCCCAGCTGCTTCGCCCTGGTGCCGGACGGGCGGCTGCGCGAGCGGCTGGGCGCGGTGATGGCCGGGTACGGGTGCTGGGAGGGCGGGCTGCTGGAGCAGGTGGTGCAGCGGGCCGCACTGACCGAGGGTGAGGAGTGGCTGGAGGGGCTGCTGGGTCATCTGGCGGCGGCCCGGGACCTGGCCGTGGCCGCCCTGGGCGACGCGGTGCTGGCGCGGCCGCAGGCCTCGTACCTGCTCTGGCTGGACGCGGCCGCGCTGGGCCGGCGGGCCGGCCTGGCGCCCGGGTTGCCACCCGAACGGACCCGGGAGGCGCTGCTCACCGAACGTGATGTCGAACTGGCGGACGGCTCCGACTTCGGCGCCGCCGGCCGCGGCCGCCTCCGGCTCAACTACGCGCTGCCGCTCGCCCGCCTGCGCCTCGCACTCACCCGGCTGACCTGCATGGACGGACTCTGAGCGGCGCCAAGGTTTGCCGCGTTGCAGACTGAGCAGGAAGAACCGGGCCGCAAATCGCGAACCGAGGGATGGTGAGTCCGGTGATACCCGCACGTCCGCACCAGGCAACGGCACAGCAGGAACCGCCACCGAGCGTGACACCGCTGACCGAGGCATCGGCCGAGGAGCACCTGGCCGGCATCTGTTTCAAGATCGGTCCGCCCCGGTTGATCGGGGTCGAGACCGAGTGGTTCGTCCATGACTCCCGATGTCCCGACGCTCCGGTGGATCCGGCTCGGGCGGCCGCCGCCATCGCGACGCTGCCCGGTCACCCCGAGGGCCCGCGGCTTCCGGCGGGCGCCACCCTCACCCACGAACCCGGCGGACAGGTCGAGCTCAGCTCCCCGCCCGCCGAAGGCGCCGCCCGATGCGCGAACGATCTCCTGCGGGACCAGGCGGCCCTCCGCGCCGCGTATGCCACCCAGGGTCTGTGCCTGACCGGGAGCGGCACCGATCCGCTGGCCCGCGAGCGCCGGATGCAGCTGGCCCACCCGCGCTACCTGGCGATGGAGCAGTACTTCGCCCAGTCCGGGCCGTGGGGCCGGATCATGATGTGCGGCACCGCGTCGGTGCAGGTCAGCGTGGATGCGGGGACCGCGACCGGGGCGCAGTCGCTGGCGGAGCGCTGGCGCCTGGTGCACCTGCTCGGGCCGGTGCTGGTCGCAGCCTTCGCCAACTCGCCGCTGCTGGACGGCCGCCCGACCGGTTACCGGTCGACCCGGCAGATGGTGTGGTCCCGGATGGACCCGAGCCGCACGCTGGCCCCGGCGCCGGACGGCGACCCGCGGGCCGCCTGGGCGCGGTACGTGCTCGACGCCAAGGTGCTGTGCGTGCAGCGGCCGGACGGGCTGCCGTGGACGGCCCCGACCGGGCTGCGCTTCCGGGACTGGCTGCGCGGCGCGGGCGAGCGGCCGGCCACGCTGGCCGATCTGGACTACCACCGCACAACGCTGTTCCCGCCGGTGCGCCCGCGCGGGCACATGGAGCTGCGGATGCTGGACGCCCAGCCGGGCGACGGCTGGCTCACGCCGCTGGCGCTGGTCAGCGCGTTGCTGGACGACCCGGTGGCCGCCGATGCGGCGTTCGAGGCGCTGGAGCGGCTGCACGCCGTCGAGGGTGTGGACGGTCGCGGTGGAGTGAGCGTTCGCGCCGGCGTGAACGCTCACGACAGGGTGAACGTCGGGGCCCGGGTGAACGGTAGCGCGGCGGTGAACGGTAACGACGGTGCGAGCGCTCGCGACGGAGTGAACATTCACGCAGCCGTGAGCGGTCGTGACCCCCGCAGCGTTCACAAGAGCGCGAACATTCACCAGATGGTGAATGACGGCGCAGCCGTGAACGGTCGCGGTGCCGTGAACGCGCGCGGATCCATGAACGGTCGCGCCGCCGCGCGCGTCGACTTCACCGCGAACGCCCCCCGCAACGCGCTGTGGCAGCGAGCCGCCGTCCTGGGCATGACCGACCCCGAGCTGCGCCGGGCCGCCCTGGCCTGCTTCGGCGCCGCCGAGCAGGCGCTCGGCCGGACCGAGGGCACCGACCTCCTGCGCGAACGGCTGACAGCCTTCGCCGAGCGCTACCCGGCGCGCGGCCGCTGCCCCGCCGACGACCAACTCGACACCCTGCGAGCAGGCGCCCGCCCCGTCCCCGAGGAGGCCGCACCGTGCTGAACACCGACCGGCCCGAGCCGACCACCACCCGCGCCGACCGCCCCACCCCCGCACCGGCCGCCACCCCCGTACGCAGGGCCGGGGCCGCACCCGGGGCCGGGGCCGCACCCGCCGCGCTCCGCGAGCTGATCGCCGACGAGCTGATCGCCGCCCGCGCGCGCACCGCCCGGCTGACCGACTGCGTCGAGGACCACGACCTGACCGCCCAGCACTCCCCCTTGATGTCGCCACTGGTCTGGGACCTGGCGCACATCGGCAACCAGGAGGAGCTGTGGCTGCTGCGCAACGTCGGCGGCCGCGACCCGATGCACCCCGAGATCGATCCGCTGTACGACGCCTTCGAGCACCCGCGCTCCGAGCGCCCGACCCTCCCCCTGCTGCCGCCCCCCGAGGCCCGCTCCTACGCGCACGAGGTCCGTGGCCGGGTGCTGGACCTGCTGGCCGCCAGCCCCCTGGAGGGCACGCCGCTGCTCGAGGACGGCTTCGCCTTCGGCCTGATCGCCCAGCACGAGCAGCAGCACGACGAGACCATGCTGATCACCCACCAGCTGCGCCGGGGCCCGGTCGCGCTGACCGCACCACCCCCGCCCGCGCCCGCCGGTGCCGAGCGGCTGCCGGCGGAGGTCCTGATCCCGGCCGGCCCCTTCACCATGGGCACCGACACCGAGCCGTGGGCGCTGGACAACGAACGCCCGGCCCACCGGGTCGAGCTGCCGGCCTTCCGGCTGGACACCGCTCCGGTGAGCAACGCCGCCTACCAGCGGTTCATCGCCGACGGCGGCTACGACGAGCCCCGCTGGTGGACGGCCGAGGGCTGGGAGCACCGGCAGCGCAGCGGCCTGTTCGCGCCGCTGTTCTGGAGCAGCGAGGGCGGCCAGTGGCTGCGCCGCAGGTTCGGCGCGGTCGAGCCGGTGCCACCGGACGAGCCGGTGCTGCACGTCAGTTGGTACGAGGCGGACGCCTACGCCCGGTGGGCCGGCCGGCGGCTGCCCACCGAGGCGGAGTGGGAGAAGGCCGCCCGGCACGACCCGGCCACCGGCCGCTCCCGCCGCTTCCCCTGGGGTGACGCCACTCCCGGCCCCGAGCACGCCAACCTCGGTCAGCGGCATCTGCAGCCGGCGCCGGTCGGCAGCTACCCGCAGGGTGGTTCGGCGTACGGGGCACGGCAGTTGATCGGTGACGTGTGGGAGTGGACGGCCAGCGACTTCCTGCCGTACCCGGGCTTCCGGGCCTGGCCGTACCGGGAGTACTCCGAGGTCTTCTTCGGGCCGGAGTACAAGGTGCTGCGCGGCGGCTCGTTCGCGGTGGCACCGGTCGCCTGCCGGGGCACCTTCCGCAACTGGGACTACCCGATCCGCCGGCAGATCTTCGCCGGCTTCCGCACCGCGCGCTCCGCCGAGGACGACTGATGTGCCGCCACCTCGCCTACCTCGGCCCCGCGGTGCCGATCCAGCAGCTGCTGGTGGAGCCGCCGTTCGGCCTGTACCGGCAGTCCTGGGCACCGCGCTCGCAGCGCCACGGCACGGTCAACGTGGACGGCTTCGGGGTCGGCTGGTACGCGGACGGCGACGAAGTCCCCGCCCGGTACCGGCGGGCCGGGCCGATCTGGGCCGACCGGTCCTTCGCCGACCTGGCCCGGGTGGTGCGCACCCGGGCGCTGCTGGCCGCCGTCCGCTCGGCCACCCCGGGGTGCGCGGACGGCGAGAGCGCGGCGGCCCCGTTCGCCGCCGGGCGCTGGCTGTTCAGCCACAACGGCGCGCTGCCCGGCTGGCCCGAGCGGTACGACAAGGCCGCCGCCGCGCTGCCGCCCGCCGAGCTGCTGGCGCTGGAGGCGCGCAGCGACTCGGCGCTGGTCTGGGCGCTGGTGCTGCACCGCCTGCGGGCGGGCGCCCCGCCGGGCGAGGCGCTGGCCCACGCCGTGCAGGCGCTGGCCGGTCACGGCGAGGCCCGGCTCAACCTGCTGCTGACCGACGGGACTTCGATCGCGGCGACGGCCTGGGGCGACACCCTGTTCCACCGCACCGAGGGCACCCGGACGCCCGAGGGCACCGGTCCGGACCACGGCGGCTCGGTCCTGGTCGCCTCCGAACCCGGCGACGACGGGCCGGGCTGGATCCCGGTGCCGGACCGCTCCCTGCTGATCGCCGACCGCAGCGGCGTCGACGTCCATCCGATCAGAGCGACCTGACCGGCCAAACCGGTCCAACAGCCACCACCCCAGTTGACGAGTTGAGAGGACGACCTGTCGTGAGCTCCTACGATCTGACCCGGCAGCTGCCCGCCGACCACTTCAGCCACGCGCTACGCCATGACGTGCAGCACGGCTTGACCGCGAGTCCCAAGACCCTCCCGCCCAAGTGGTTCTACGACGCCCGGGGCAGCGAGCTGTTCGAGCGGATCACCCGGCTGCCGGAGTACTACCCCACCCGGGCCGAGCGGGAGATCCTGACCAGCCGGGGCCGCGCGATCGCCGCGATCACCCGGGCCAGGACGCTGGTGGAGCTCGGTTCCGGCTCCTCCGAGAAGACCCGGCTGCTGCTGGACGCACTCCAGGAGCTGGGCACCCTGGAGACGTACATCCCGGTGGACGTCAGCGAGAGCGCGCTGAACGCGGCCGGCAAGGCGCTGACCAGGGAGTACCCGGGGCTGTCGGTGCACGCCGTGCTGTCCGACTTCACCCACGGGCAGGGCCTGCCGAGCGGCGCGGGCCCCAAGGTGCTGGCCTTCCTCGGCGGCACGCTGGGGAATCTGCTGCCGACGGAGCGGGCCGAGTTCCTGAGCGGGCTGCGCAAGCTGATGGGGCCGCAGGACTCCCTGCTGCTCGGCACCGACCTGGTGAAGGACCCCAAGGTGCTGGTGGCGGCGTACGACGACGCGGCCGGGGTGACGGCGGCGTTCAACAAGAACGTGCTGAACGTGCTCAACCGGGAGCTGAACGCCGACTTCGACCCGGGGACCTTCGAGCACGTGGCGCTCTGGGACGCCCGGCAGGAGTGGATCGAGATGCGGCTGCGCTCGACCCGCACCCAGACGGTGAAGATCCAGGCACTCGACCTCGCGGTGCACTTCGAGGAGGGCGAGGAGCTGCGGACCGAGGTGTCGGCCAAGTTCCGCCACACCAGGGTGGCCGACGAACTGGAGGCGGCGGGCCTGAAGCTGGCCGAGTGGTGGACGGATGAGCAGGGCCGGTTCGGGCTGTCGCTGGCCGTACCGCGTTGACGGCGTTCACCGCACTGACCGCGCAGCCGCAGCCGCGGTAGCCGGTCGCGGCCGCGCAGACGTGCCGCAGCTGGGCGCCCGCCGTGACGGGCGGGCGCCCTCCGGCGTCGCACCCTAGCGCCGTTCGACCGGGCCCGGGGCCCGAATCGCGCACTCCCTGCGGCCGGGAACACACCTCCGGTACCCATGTGGTCAGGAGGGATGTGCTCTTGATCTTCAGTCGCCTTCGCACCCGCAAACCCGCACCGGCCGGGGTCTGCCCCTACGCGCACCCCGGCATTCCCCCCGGCGCCGGACCTGCACCCGCACGGAGCCCGCAGACCACGCAGAGCCGGTTGGCCGCCGAGGCGGTGGCCTTCGTCCGCCAGCTCCACCACGAACGGCCGGGCGCGGGCGACCCGGAGCAGCGGATCCGCCAGGTGCTCGCGGAGATCGACCGCACCGGCAGCTACCGGCACACGCCCGAGGAGCTGGCCTTCGGCGCACGGGTCGCCTGGCGGAACTCCGCGCGCTGCATCGGCCGGCTCTACTGGCGCAGCCTGGTGGTGCGCGACCTGCGGCACGTCGACTCCCCCGACGAGATGGCCGAGCACTGCTTCGAGCACCTGCGGGTGGCCGGCAACGGCGGCCGGATCCGGCCGGTGATCTCGGTGTTCGCCCCCGACCGGCCGGGCCGGCCGGCGCCCCGGGTGCTCAACCAGCAGCTGGTGCGCTACGCCGGGCACCGGCAGCCGGACGGGAGCCTGCTGGGCGATCCGGCCGGGTCCGAACTGGCCGAGCAGGCCCGGGCGTTGGGGTGGAAGGGCGGCGACGGCCGGTTCGACGTGCTGCCGCTGCTGATCCAGCCGGCGCCCGGAGCCGATCCGCAGTGGTACGAACTGCCGGACGACGCCGTCTCCGAGGTGTGGCTGAGCCACCCCGAGCACGGCTGGTTCACCGACCTCGGACTGCGCTGGTACACGGTGCCCGCGATCAGCGACATGGTGCTGGAGATCGGCGGGCTCCGCTACCCGACCGCGCCGTTCAACGGCTGGTACATGGGCACCGAGATCGGCGCCCGGAACCTGGCGGACGCCGACCGGTACGACATGCTGGCCACGGTCGCCGAGCGCCTCGGACTGGACACCTCGACCGAGCGGTCGCTCTGGCGTGACCGCGCCCTGGTCGAGCTGAACGTCGCGGTGCTGCACTCCTTCCAGGTGGCCGGGGTGACCATGGCGGACCACCACACCGAGTCCGAGCGGTTCCTGAGGCACATCGCCCAGGAGAAGCGGCTCGGCCGGCCGACCCCGGCGGACTGGAGCTGGATCGTGCCCCCGGTCTCCGGCGGCCTCACGCCCGTCTACCACCGCTACTACGACGCGGTCGATCCGGAGCTGCGCCCCGCCTTCCTGGCCCGCGGTCCCTGGTGATCCGCCCGCGTCCATGGAAATCGGGTGGTGGCCGGCACGGTCGGCCTGCACAATGCCCGGATGCGTGCGCAACCGGGGCGGGTGGTCACCGCCGTCGTGACCTGGCGGGGCGAGTACCTGGGGGCGGTCGAGCCGTTCCCGGTGGAGACGCCGTGGCGGCACGACGTCAGGCCGGTGGCGGCGCGGCTGAGCGGGCTGCTGCGGGTGCCGGTGATGGTCCTGCGGCTGGTGTCGACCGAGGGCGGGGACGGCGACCGAGGCGGGTCCGTGACCTACCACGCCGAGGCCCTGCACCGCCCGGACCAGCAGGACCTCCACCAACTGGCGCCCGCACCGGCGGAGTTCGACCCGGCCGACGATGCGCTGCGGGCGGCGTGGGCCACCCCGGCCGGGCTGCGCGCCGCGCTCGACTGGGCCGACCGGGAGCTGACGGTCGCCGGCCGCCCGCCGGTCGGCGCCCCCGAGCAGGTCCGCAGCTGGAACCTGTCCGGCCTGTTCCGGATCCCGACCGCCCGCGGTGCGGCCTGGCTGAAGACCACCCCGCGGTTCGGGGCCCCGGAGGCCGAGGTGTGCCGAGCGGTCGCCGCGGTGGACGAGGGGCTGGTCCCGGCGGTGCTGGCCGGCACGGAGCACCGCGTCCTGCTGGACCACGTACCGGGGCAGGACTGCTGGGGCGTCCCCCAGGACGCGATGCTCGAGGTGGTCGACCGATGGGCGGCGGCGCAGGCCCGGCTGGCCGGGCCCACGGACCGGCCCACGGACCGGCCCACGGCCGGGTGGCAGGCCGGGATCGGCCTGGCCGATCGCCTCCCGGGCACCGTCGCCCGGCGCGCGGCGGAGCTGCTGGCGAGCGGCGCGGTGGCCGAGCTGACCGCCGACGAGCTGGCCGGCGCCCACCGGCTGATCGGCCGACTCCCCGCCCTGACGGAGGAGTTGACGGCCTGCGGGCTGCCGCCGACGCTGCTGCACGGCGACTTCCACCCCGGTAACTGGCGGTACCACGAGGGACGGACGGTGGTGCTGGACTTCTCCGACGCCTGTCTCGGCCACCCCGCCTTCGACGGCCTGCGACCGCGCGGCTTCCTGCCCGAGCGGCGCTGGGCGGACGTCCGCGCGCGATGGGTGGCGGCCTGGTCGGCCCTGGTGCCCGGTTCGGACCCGGGGCGGGCGCTGGAGCTCGCGGAGCCGCTGCTGCACCTGCACCTGGCGGTGCGCTACCAGGAGTTCCTGGACGGCGTCGAGCCCAGCGAGCGGATCTACCACGAGGGCGACCCGGCCTCGGAGATCCGGGCGGCGCTGGCCTCAGTCGGCGACGGCGAGCCGCTGGAAGCGTAGGTCGAGCCCGTCCAGCAGCGCCTGGAGGCCGGTCTCGAAGGCACCCTCGTCGATCCGGCGCTGGTGCTCGGCCAGCAGGTGGGCCTCGCCGAGGTGCGGGTAGTCGGCGGCGTACAGCTTGGCGTCCTCGGGGAAGCCGGCGGCGAACGAGCCGAGCGCCGAACCGGTGATGAAGTACCGCATCAGGGCGCCGATCCTGGTCGCCTGGCCGCGCGGCCAGCCGGCCTCGACCAGGCAGCCGAAGACCGCGTCGGCCAGCTTCAGCGCGTTCGGCCGGCGGCCCGGACCCTGGGCCAGCACCGGCACGATGTGCGGGTGGGCGGCGAGCGCGGCCCGGTAGGAGCGGGCCCAGTCGCGCAGCGCCTCGCGCCAGGGCGCCGAGCCGTCGAACATCGACAGGTCGACCTCGCCCATCACGCTGTCCACCACCGCGTCCAGCAGTTCGTCCTTGGTCCCGAAGTGGTTGTAGAGCGAGGGCCCGCTGACCGAGAGCAGGGTGGCCAGCCGGCGGGTGGAGAGCGCGTCCAGGCCCTCCGCGTCGACCAGCGCCAGCGCGGCGGCGACGATCCGGCCCCGGCTCAGCAGGGGGGTGCGCGGTCGGGCCATGCTCGCCTCCTGCGGTCGGTGCCTCAGCGGGTCGGGCGCCGGCCGTCCGACACTCCGACCGACATTCTGGCAGGGGGCCCCTTTGCAGCGCGGGCCGGGCGGGCTAGAGTCCGGATAAAACTTGCAGCGCTAGTTTATCGAGGTGGCCGCCGCCGTGAACCTGGAGCTCTCCGAGGAACAGACTGCCGTCCGCGAGCTGGCGGCCGCCTTCACCGACCGTGAGATCGCGCCGTACGCGGCCGGGTGGGACCGGGCGGAGTCGGTGGACGGCGCCGTGGTCGGCAAGCTGGCGAAGCTGGGCTTCCTCGGCCTGACCATCCCGGAGGAGTACGGCGGCAGCGGCGGCGACCACCTCTCGTACTGCCTGGTGCTGGAGGAGCTGGGCCGCGGCGACTCCGCGGTGCGCGGCATCGTCTCGGTCACCCTCGGCCTGGTCGCCAAGTCGGTGAACGCGTTCGGCACCGAGGAGCAGAAGCGGCACTGGCTGCCCCGGCTGACCTCCGGCGAGGCGCTCGGCTGCTTCGCGCTCACCGAGCCGGGCACCGGCTCGGACGCCGCCAACCTAACCACCCGGGCGGTCCGGGACGGCGCGGACTGGCTGATCAGCGGCGCCAAGATGTTCATCACCAACGGCACCTGGGCCGAGGTCGCCCTGGTCTTCGCCCGCACCGGCGGGCCGGGCCACCAGGGCATCACCGCCTTCCTGGTCCCGACCGGCCTGCCCGGCTTCGAGCGCCGGCCGGTGCACGGCAAGCTCGGCCTGCGCGGCCAGGCCACCGCCGAGCTGAGCTTCGACGCCGTCCGGGTGCCCGACAGCGCCCGGCTGGGCGCCGAGGGCAAGGGCTTCGGGGTGGCGATGGCCGCCCTGGCCAAGGGCCGGATGTCGGTCGCCGCCGGCTGTGTCGGCATCGCCCAGGCCTGCCTGGACGCGGCGGTCGGCTACGCCGGGCAGCGCGAGCAGTTCGGCAAGCCGATCGCCTCGCACCAGCTGGTGCAGGAGCTGATCTCGGACATCGCGGTGGACGTCGACGCCGCCCGCCTGCTGACCTGGCGGGTGGCCGACCACATCGAGCGCGGGCTGCCGTTCGCCACCGAGTCCTCGGTGGCCAAGCTGTACGCGAGCGAGGCCGCCGTCCGCGCCGCCAACAACGCGCTGCAGGTCTTCGGCGGGTACGGCTTCATCGACGAGTACCCGGTCGGCAAGCTGCTGCGCGACGCCCGGGTGATGACCCTCTACGAGGGCACCAGCCAGATCCACAAGCTGCTGATCGGCCGGGCCCTCACCGGCGTCAACGCGTTCTGAGCACCGCACGCCCCGATCCGGCACCGCCCCCGATCCTGCACCGCCCCCGATCCAGCACCGCCCCCAGAAGAGTCCGTCCAGAAGAGTCCGTCCGGATAAGGAGCCCGAAGAAGTGCGCCCTGTCTACTTCGCCGCCGCCCGCCGCACCCCGATCGGGCGGCTGCGCGGTGCGCTGTCCACCGTCCGCCCCGACGACCTGTCGGCCGCCGTGCTGCGCGGCCTGCTCGACCAGGTGCCGCAGCTCGACCCGGCCCGGATCGACGACGTCTACTGGGGCGCCGCCAACCAGGCCGGCGAGGACAACCGCAACCTGGCCCGGATGGCCGTACTGCTGGCCGGGCTGCCCGATTCGGTGCCCGGCGCCACCCTCAACCGGCTGTGCGCCTCGGGCATGGAGGCGGTCACCACCGCCGCCCGGGCGATCGGCTCCGGCGAGGCCGAGATCGTGGTCGCGGGCGGCTGCGAGTCGATGAGCCGGGCCCCCTTCGTGCTGCCGCGCCCGGACGAGGTCCTGCCGCACCGGATGGAGACCTTCGACACCCGGCTCGGCTGGCGGCTCACCAACCCCCGGATGAAGGACCTGCACGGCGTCCTGTCGATGGGCGAGACCGCCGAGGAGGTCGCCGCCCGGTACGGCGTCAGCCGCGAGGACCAGGACGCCTTCGCCCTGCGCAGCCACCAGCGCGCCGCGGCGGCCCGCAAGGACGGCCACTTCGACGCCGAGCTGCTGCCCGTGCAGCGGCCGGACGGGGTGACGGTCGACCAGGACGAGTCCATCCGCGAGGACACCACGGCGGCCCGGCTCGCGGCCCTCAAGCCCGCCTTCCGGCCCGGCGGCACCGTCACGGCGGGCAACGCCTCGCCGATGAACGACGGCGCCGCCGCCCTGCTGCTGGTCAGCGAACAGGCCCTGGGCGAGCTGGGGTTGGAGCCGCTCGGCCGGTACGCGGCCGGCGCCTCGGCCGGGGTCCACCCGGACGAGATGGGGATCGGCCCGGTGCCCGCCACCCGCCGGGTGCTCGGCCGGCTCGGCTGGTCGGTCGAGGACCTCGAGGAGGCCGAGTTCAACGAGGCCTTCGCCGCCCAGGCCCTGGCCTGCGTACGGGAGTTGGGCTTCGACCCGGAGCTGGTCAACCCCTCCGGCGGCGCCATCGCGCTCGGCCACCCGCTGGGCGGCTCCGGCGCCCGGATCCTCACCACCCTGCTGCACCGGATGCGCCGCACCGGAGCCCGCCGGGGCCTGGCCACCATGTGCGTCGGCGTCGGGCAGGGCTCCGCCGTCCTGGTCGAGAGCGTCTGACCCCGGCCGCGTCCGACCGCGAGAACACCCGATCCGGTCCACCCCGGCCCGGTGCCGGTACATCCCCAAGGAGAGTGCAGTGACTCGTTTCGCAGGCAAGGTCGCCGTGGTCACCGGCGCCGCCCAGGGCATCGGCGCGGCCACCGCGCGGCGCCTCGCCGAGGAGGGCGCGGCCGTGGCCGTCCTCGACCTGGCACCCGAGCGGGCGCAGGAGACCGTGGACGCGATCACCGCCAAGGGCGGCACGGCGCGGGCGTACGGCTGCGACGTGGCCGACTACGACGCGGTGGAGGCCGTCTTCGCCCGGGTCGCCGAAGACCTCGGCGGGCTCCACATCCTGGTCAACAACGCCGGGATCACCCGCGACAACCTGTTCTTCAAGATGGCCAAGGGCGACTGGGACGCCGTCCTGACGGTCAACCTGACCAGCGCCTACAACTGCAGCCACGTGGCGCAGAAGTACATGGTGAAGCAGAAGTACGGCAAGATCGTCTCGCTCAGCTCGCGCTCCGCCCTGGGCAACCGCGGCCAGGCCAACTACGCCGCCGCCAAGGCCGGCATCCAGGGCCTGACCGCCACCCTGGCGATCGAGCTCGGCCCGTACAACATCAACGTCAACGCCGTCGCCCCCGGCTACATCGCCACCTCGATGACCGCCGCCACCGCCGAGCGGGTGGGCGCCTCCCCCGAGGAGCACCAGGCCCAGGTCGCCGAGCGCACCCCGCTGCGCCGGGTCGGGCAGCCGGAGGAGATCGCCGCCGTGGTCACCTTCCTGGCCAGTGAGGACGCCTCGTACGTCAGCGGCCAGACGCTCTACGTGAACGGCGGAGCGCGCTGATCTTTACCTCAGCTGATGGTCTGATCAGCCGAGTTACCTGGAGCAGGGCTGCCCTTTACCTGATTCCGTGGCCTGCGAAGACCATCCCAACGGCCCCGGTCTGACTATGGAAGGCCCGCCCCGCTGCCGATGGGATATGGGAGCCGGCCGGCTCGGCCGGCTCCCATCCTTCCGAGGAGTCCCATGGGCATCACCCCCGTCACCGCGGGTACCCGACGCTCCGTCACCGCGCGCACCCTGGCGCTGTTCGCCGTGGGGGCCACCGCCCTCACCGGCGCCACCGTCACCGCGCAGACCGCGGCCGCCGTGGCCGACCGGCCGACCGGCCGGGCCACCGTCCAGGTCCGGCCCGCCTCCAGCGGCCACATCAGCCGGGCGGCCCTGGCCGCGCCGATATCGACCTCCGACTGCGTGGCGAAGCTCGCCATCCACTGCTACTCGCCGCTGCAGTACCGGAGCGCGTACAACCTCGGGCCGCTCTACCGGGAGGGTGTCACCGGCAAGGGCCGGACCATCGTCATCGTCGACTCGTTCGGCTCCCCGACCATCCAGCACGACCTGGAGGTCTTCGACAAGCAGTGGGGCATCCCCGACACCCAGGTCGAGGTGGTCAAGTGGGGCAACGTCCCGCCCTTCGACCCGACCAACGGCGACCACACCGGCTGGGCCGGGGAGACCACCCTCGACGTCGAGTACGCGCACGCGGTCGCCCCCGGCGCGCACATCGTCCTGGTCGAGACGGGCGTCGCCGAGACCGAGGGGGTCACCGGCCTGCCCGAGATGATGGACGCCGAGAAGGCCCTGATCAAGGCCGGCCGGGCGGACGTCATCTCGCAGAGCTTCGGTGCCACCGAGAACACCTTCCCCGGCTTCGACAAGGGCGACTTCAAGTCGCTGACCGACCTGCGCTACGCCTTCCAGGCGGCCGCCGCCAAGGACGTCACCGTGCTCGCCGCCTCCGGTGACGCGGGCGCCACCGACGCGATGGAGAACGGCAGCGACCTGTACCCGTACAAGGTCAACTCCTGGCCGTCCTCCGACCCGCTGGTCACCTCGATCGGCGGCACCCAGCTGACCCTGGACAACGACGGCAGGCGCACCGCGCCTGACAAGGTCTGGCACGACGACTACGGGGCGGCCGGCGGCGGCGTCTCCGGCGTCTTCGAGCGCCCCTGGTACCAGCTCGGCGTCGCCAAGGTGACCGGCAACCACCGCGGCACCCCCGACATCAGCATGAGCGCGGCCGTGGACGGCGCCGCCTGGACGTACGAGTCCTACGACCCGGCCCGGGTCGGCTGGCACCTCACCGGCGGCACCAGCGAGGCCACCCCGATCTTCTCCGGGGTCGTCGCGCTGGCCGACCAGCTGGCCGGGCACCGGCTCGGGCAGCTCAACTGGCGCCTCTACGGGCTCGCCGCACTGCCCTCGCAGTGGAGCGGCATCACCGACGTGACCACGGGTGACAACTCCTGGGACACGGTGACCGGCTACCAGGCCGCCAAGGGCTACGACCTGGCCTCCGGCCTCGGCACCATCGACGGCGCCCGCTTCGTGCACGCGATCGCCGGCCGCTGAGCCGACCGGCCCGGTGAACCGAACCCGCGGGGCGACCGCGCACTCCGGTGCGCGGCCGTCCCGCGGCACGTCCGGGGCTCAGTCCACCGTGGCGGCCACCTCGGCGGCCGCCTTCGCCTCGACCAGCTGGCGCAGGTACCGCTCGGCGGCGCGGAGCTTGCGGCCGTCGGGGCCGGGCAGGTGGGCCCGCAGCTCGATGATGTCCGGGGCGACGCCGATCGCCTCGGCCGGGCTCCTGATCCCGCGCCAGCAGGCCTCGGCGTTGGTCGCCGCCTGCTGGGTCTCCGGGTGCTCGGGGCCCTGGGTGCGCAGCAGGGTGAGCGCCACCTCGCGGTAGAGGTCGGCGGCGACCGCCGGGCGTCCGGCCAGCCGGGAGACGTGCGCCCGTACCTGGCGCACCTGCAGCGTCACCGGCGCGACCGGCCCGTACGCCGCCACCACGCGGTCCTCCAGTGCCCGGGCCAGGGTGCTGGCCCGCTGGTGGTCGCCGGTGTCCGCGGTGCGGACGATCACCCCGATCTCGTCGCGGTAGGCGGCCATCGGGTCGCCGGTCGGCGCGGGCCCGGGCCCGGCCGCCTTGTCCAGGCTGACCAACGGCTCCGGCCCTGCGCCCGGCGCCGGCTTGGCGAGCGACACCGGCGGCTCGGCCCGCTCGGCCCGCTCGGCCCGCACCACCGGCTCGACCTGCTCGACCTGCTCGACCGGTTCCGGTGCCCGGGTACCGGTCTTGAGCAGCGTGACCGGGCGGATCCGCCGCGGGGTCAGCGGGACGTCCGGCTTGAACAGCGAGACCGGCACCTGGGCCCGCCTGGCCTGACCCGGCTGCCCGGCCTGCGCGGGCCCCGGTTCGGGTTGACGCGGCGTCGGCCGGGGCGCCCGGAGCGCCGGCTTGGGCATCACCGCGGCCGGGCGCGGGCCCTCGTACGGGCGAGGCACCCCGTCACCGGCGAGTTTCCGGGCGGTGTTGCGGAAGATCGGCCGGTCGGGCGCGTGCGCGGTGACCGTGACGACGTCCGGCCGCAGCACCGAGTGCACCTGCTGGCGCACCTGCTCGGGGGTCAGCACCGGCTCCAGCCCGGGCCGGCCGCCGTGCAGCGCCTCGATCAGGGCGCGGGTGAAGGTACCGATCTGCTCCGGGTCCACGCTGACCGCGGCCCACAGCGGGACGCCGTCGACCAGCGGGGTGATCGCGCTCTGCACCTGCGGCATGGCGGCGTGGTCGGCACTGAGATCGGCGATCACCAGGGTGTCCCACTCGGCCGGGCGGTGCCGGAGCTCCGCGGCCAGTGCCTGCCAGGGGAGGCTCTCACCGGCCTTGGCATCACGCAGCGTCAGGTGCAGCTGGCCGCTGCGCCGGTCGGCGATCAGATGGCCGCCGAGGTGGACCAGCAGCGGACCGGCGTGCCGGGCCGCGGCGCGCAGGTGGGCCAGCACGCTCTGCGGGTCGCTGGCGCCGGGCAGGTGGACGGCGTCGACGCCGTCCGCGACCAGCAGCATCTGCGGCGGCACCGCGGCGAGCATCGAGGACAGCACCGGGCCCTGGCCCGAGCCACCGCGGCCCCACGAGCGGCGCCCCGACCCGCCGTACCCGCCCTCGACCACCAGGATCCGGCCGCGCGCGCCGCGCCCGGCCGGCTGCTCCGGGGCGGCCCCGAGCGGCGGCGCGGCCAGTTGGATCACCGGCATCGTCACCGTCCAGCCGGTGCCCGCCACCGGGCCCGGCGCGGACTGCGGCGGCGGCGGGATCCGGCCCGGCGCGGCCGGAGCATTGCGCTCGGCCGACGTCTCGTCAGGACCACCACCGGGTGGTTGCGCAGGCAGGTCCAGGCCGAAGGGCCGCCACTCGTCGCCGCCAGGCGTCGTCGTCACGTCCGCCACTACCGGTCACCGCCCCGCCCGCCGCCGCGCGACGTCCCGCTCCACTGTGGCACGCTCACCACGCCCGATTTCGCCACCATAAGGGGTCGTCCCGGCCGCGAGCCAGGCCGGGTCGGCGATCACCCGGAAGATCCGGCCGGCTCGGCCGGTGGACCGTACGGTGCAACCAGGACGCTAGCGGGCCCGGGTGACGGACGAGCGGGCGGCGGATGTCCGGGGGCGTCCGCCGGGTTGGCCGCCGGACGAATCCTCGCCGGTCACGGGCGCGGGGCGACGGCGGACGGGCCGCCCGGGCCGGTCCGGGCGGCGACGGGCGGCGACGGGGCCGACGGCTGACGGCCCGGCAGCGACCAGGGTCACCGCGCGGCGGGGCGGACCTCCAGCAGGGTCTTGCCGACCGTCGCCCGGGATTCGATCGCCCGGTGCGCGTCGGCCGCGCGGGCGAGCGGGAAGCGCTGACCGACCGTCGGGCGCAGCCGGCCGGCCCTCGCCTCGCCGAGCGCCTGCTCGGTGGCCCGGCGGAGCAGGACCGGGGACGGCACCGGCCGCAGCAGGGTGACCTGCCGGGCCTCGGCCTCGGCCTCCTCGATCCCGGCCCACTCCCCGCTCGCCAGGCCGAAGCTGACCATCCGGCCGCCGGCCCGCAGCAGCCGGAACGCGGCCCGGCCGATCGCCCCGCCGACCCCGTCGAGCACCACGTCGACCGGCGCCACCCGCTCCTCCCAGCCGGGCTCGCGGTAGTCGACGGTCTCGGCCGCGCCCAGCTCGCGGGCGAGCCCGAGCTTGCGCTCGCCACCGGCCGCCGCCACCACGGTGGCCCCGGCAGCCGCGGCCAGTTGCACCAGCAGACCGCCGACCCCGCCGGCCGCGGCCTCCACCAGCACCCGGTCCCCCGGCTTGACGGCGGCGGCGTCGAGCTGCAGCACGGCCGTCCGGCCGTCGGCCAGCAGGGCCACCGCGTCGTCCAGCGCCAGACCCTCGGGCACCGGGTACAGGGCTTCGGCGGCGGCGAGGGCGTACTCGGCGTAGCCGCCGGAGCCGCCCGTCCCGGCCACCACCCGCCGGCCGACCAGCCCGGGGTCGACCCCGGGCCCGGTGGCGGCCACCGCCCCGCCCACGCCGTTGCCCAAGATCAGCGGCGGCTGCGCCGGGAACGGCCCGCGGCCGGTGGCCCGGAACTGCGTCTCCACGAAGGTGGTGTTGGCGTACGCCACCTCGATCAGCACCTGCCCCGGCCCGGGCGCCGGCTCCGGCGCCTCGCCCTCGACCAGGACCTCCGGGCCGCCGAACTCCCTCAACCACACTGCGCGCATGACGTCCTCGACTCGCTCGTTGCCGCTCCGTTCCGGCCATCCTCGGACTTCAACCTCGCTTGAGGTCAAGCGCCGACGGGTCGGGGCCGCCGGTCAGGGCGGCCGGTCAGGGCGGCCGGGGAGCGGTCGACCGGGTCTCAGTGCGGGATGCCGTCGATCAGCTCCTGGGCACCCTGCCGCTTGAGCGCCAGCGCGGTGGCGGTGCCGAGGTCCTCGGGGCCGAGCGCGCCCGCCCACTCGTGGGCGTCCAGGATCCGCTTGCCGTCGGGTGCGAAGACCCGGCCGCGCATCGACAGCCGACCGTCCGGCTCGGCCTTGGCGTAGCCCGCGATCGGCGAGTTGCAGTGACCCTGGAGCACGTGCAGGAACATCCGCTCGGCCGTGGCCTCGCGCCAGGTCTCGCGGTGGCCGAGTCCGGAGACCGTCTCGATGGTGGCCGGGTCGTCCTCGCGGCACTGGAGGGCGAGGATGCCGGCGCCGATCGGCGGGCACATGATGTCCACCGGGAGGATCTGGCTGATCCGCTCCGGCAGTCCGATCCGCTCCAGGCCGGAGACCGCGAGCAGCAGCGCGTCGGCCTCGCCGGCGTCCAGCTTCGCCAGCCGGCTGTTGGCGTTGCCCCGCATCGGGACACACTCCAGGTGCGGGTGGGAGGCGGCGAGCTGGGCGATCCGGCGCACCGAGGAGGTGCCGATCCGGGCGCCGCGCGGCAGCTCGTCCAGGGTCAGCCCGCCGGGGTGCACCAGGGCGTCCCTGATGTCGTCGCGCCGCAGGTAGGCCGCGAACACCGTGCCGGCCGGCAGCGGCCGGTCCGCGGGCACGTCCTTGAGGCAGTGCACGGCGAGGTCGGCCTCGCCGGCCAGCAGGGCCGCGTCCACCTCCTTGGTGAACGCCCCCTTGCCGCCGAGCGCCGACAGATCCCCCATCCAGCGGTCGCCCGACGTGGTGACGGGCACCACCTCGGTGGCGATCCCCGGGTGCAGCACGGCGAGTTCGGCCCGCACCCGCTCGACCTGGGCGAGCGCCATCGGGGAGGAGCGGGAGACGATCCGGATCAGTTCGGCACTGGACATGGCGCGATGATAGACCGTCAGATCCCCGGTGATGAACCGAGTCGCGCGACGCGGCCGGTCGCGGTCACCCGTGCGAGGGCCGGCTCAGGGCGGGCCGGCGGCGACGCAGAACTCGTTGCCCTCCGGGTCGACCATCACGATGTGGTGCCCGTCGAACACCTCCAGGACGGCTCCGCCCGCCCTCACCAGCCGCTCGGACTCCGCCGTGATCCGGCGCCACCGCTCATCGGGACCGCCGTGTCCCGGCACCCGGATGTCGAGGTGCAGCCGGTTCTTCGCCGTCTTCGGCTCGGGGACCTCGAGGAGGGAGAGGCGGGGGCCGGCGCCGTCGGGGTCGCAGAGCCACGCCCCGCCGTCCGCCGAGTCGTCCGCCGGCAGGTCGAACTGCGCGAGCCACTCCTCGCGCGTCGCGAACGGAGCGGGCGGCGGCTCGTCGGTGTAGCCCAGCGCCGTCTTCCAGAAGACGGCGAGGAGCCCTGCGTCCGCACAGTCGAGGGTCAGATCGACTTTGGCTGCCATGGACCGGATCGTACTGCGCACCGCCCGGGAGCGCCGGGTGGCTCAGCCCCCGGACAGCAGGTCACGCAGCAGGGCCACGGTGTCCGGGTCGAGTTGGCGGCCGGTGCGGCGGCTGAGCGCGTCCAGCCGGTTGACGGCCCGCACCAGCTGGTCGCGGGCGCCGGCCGAGGCGTAGGCGTAGAAGAGGTCGCGGTGCAGGAGTTCGACCTCGGGGGCGACCGCGAGGGCCCGGAAGATGGCGGCCTCGGCGGTGCGGTGGTCGCCGTACTGGAGCCGGCGGGCGGCGAGTTCGTGGGCGGTGTCGACGATGGCGGCCAGCATGTCCTGCCGTTCGGCCTCCGCCCAGCCGTACGCACCGGCGGCGGCCTCGGCGAACGGGGCGCCCCGGACCAGGGCGAGGGCGTGGGCCAGCGCGGCGTCCGCGGTGCTGCTGGTGCTGCGCATGCCGCGCCGGTAGAGGCTGCGGAACTCGTCCCAGTCGCAGGTGACGGTCGGGGCCAGGCGGTAGCCGTCCGCCTGGTCCGCGGGCAGGAACTCGCGGCCCTCGGCCGAAGCACCCAGCCAGGAGGCCAGCGCCGTCAGCTTGTTGGGCAGCGGGTTGACGGCCGCGCCGGCCGCGGTCGGGTGCTGGTCGAGGTGGGCCGCGCCCGGGTGCAGGCCGCGGTCGAGCTCGGTGTGGTCGGTGCCCGGCCGCAGGGCCAGGAAGGCGGCCAGCTCGGTGAGGTGCGCGACCGCTCCCTGGTCGGCGGCGCCGACCGCGCCGAGCACGTCGACCGGGCCGAGCAGCCGGATCCGGGGGGCGGTGCGGGGGGTGTGGGCCTCCGGGGAGCGCAGGATCGCCAGCAGGTCGTCGCTGTCGCTCCGGGTGGCGCCCGGCCGCTCGGCGGCGGCGGGGCCGGGTGCCGGGGGGACGGCGGCGGGGGCCGGGGTGGGCGCCGGCTCGTGCGCCACGACCGGCTCCGGGGCCGGATCGGCGGCCGGCTCCGGCACGGGGGTCGGCGCAGGGGTGGCGGCCGGCACCGGGGTGGCGGCCGCGTGCAGGCCGAGCCCGTTGACGCTGTGCCGTGCCGGCGGCGGCGGGGGCGAGGAGGGCCGGCCGGCGGCCGGCTGCTTCGGGGCCGGCTGCTTGGTCAGCGGGCTGATCGGCGCGAGCGGGATCACCGGCGCGGGGGCCGGCGCGGTCGGGGCGATCCCCGCGAACGGGCTCATCCCGGTGCCGACCACCCGGGCCACCAGCCGCGGCCCGGCCTCGCCACCGAGCGCACCAAGACCGCCGACCGGCCCCGCGCCGACCCCGGCCAGCACCGGTACCGGAAGCGGAAGTTCGGCCGGTTCGAGGTCGCTGCCGGGCCCGTCCAAAGTCCAGTCCGGCGCCGGGTGCTGGGTGGTGTCGCCCGAGCTGCGGACCAGCTCGCCGAGGTGGCCGAGCTCCTCCGGGCTCAGCCGCTGGAGCTCCACCGACAGGTGCAGGCCGGGCAGCGTGGTCTGCCCGGTGCTGGGCAGCGTCCAGCGGGCGACCGGCCCCGCGCCGCGCTCGGGCGCCCGGGTCAGCACCGCCAGGCAGGTCCGCGGGCGGCCGTCGAGCAGCCGGCCCAGCGCGGTGGGGACGTCGCCGGACGGCGGCTGGGCCGACAGCACGATCTCCGGCACCCAGCTCTCGTCGGCGTGGCCCCGGCTGCGGGCGTCGCGCGGGCTGGTGGCGTCGGCGGCGATCAGCGTGGCGCGTGCCTTGGCCGTCCGGGGGCCCAGGACGGCGAGTGCGGCCTCGATGGTCTCGTGGTGGTGCACCCGCTCCACGGCGGGCCCGGCGATCGGCAACTCGGCGCCGAACCCGACCAGGTGCAGATGGAGGCGGTCCGCCAGCGGGCTGTGGGCCAGCTCGATCGCGAGCGTCCGCAGCACGTCACCGGCGTCGTCGGGGTGTCCGGCCAGGTGCACCAGCCGGACCGTCTCCAGATCGGCGAGGACCACCGAGCCGTCGGGCGAGCTGCCCAGGGTGACCAGCGCGGGGTAGGGGGAGGCGGCCTTGGCGGCCTGGTTGGGGGAGAGCAGCTCGGAGGAGTCCTCCGGGCACCACCAGACGTTGGGGGCGTGCGCGGCGCGGAACGGCGCGATCGGGACGGCGGGCGCGGCGAGGTGCAGCTCGACCGTACGGCCCGGGGTCACCCGGGCGGCGACCAGGGCGGGCAGCCGCTTCTCCCCGCGCACGGTGTTGCGGGAGAGGGTGCGCAGGGCCCGGTTGAGCAGGTCCAGGGCGGGGCTGCTCTGCCGGGCCTTCAGCTCGGCCTCGAAGGCGGCGGCGGGGGCGGCGGGCAGCGCGATCCGGTGCCGGGGCCGGCGGGCCCGCTGCTGGTCGACCCGGCGCCGGGAGACCGAGCCGATCAGCACCGCCGCCAGCAGCACGCTGACCCCGGAGGCGGCGAGCGCCACCGAGTAGTCGTCACTGGGCTTGGCGTGGTGCTGGTCGGCGACCGGCACCGCGGCGGAGTCCACCGGGGCCTGGGAGGCGGGTGCCGGTGACTCGCCCGCCGAGGACGAAGAGGACGATGGGGCCGAGGGGGCCGGGCTCTCGGCGGCGGGAGCCGGCGACGCGGGCGCGGGATCGACGGGGGCCGGCGAAGCGGGCGCCGGCTCGGTGGCCGCAGGGGCCGGGGCCGGGGCGCCGGGGATCGCGAGCACCATCCCGGGCACCACCACGTCCGGGTCGGTGAGCCGCTCGCCGTCCGGCGCCTGGGCGCCCTTGTTGGCCTCGAACAGCTGCGGCCAGGCCTCGGCCGAGCCCAACTCCCGCTGGGCGATGGCGGACAGCGTGTCCCCCGGGGCGACGGTCACCGATCCGCCCGCGTGCGGGGCGGCGGGCGCCGGTGCCCCGCCGGGGGCGCCGCCGGCCTGCGTGGTGCCGCCGGCGGCCTGGTCGGCCTTGGCGTCGGCGGGCATCAGCAGCTGCCACCCGGGCTGGATCGGCCGGTCGGCGTCGAACCTGGTGCCGGACGTGTCCATCACCCGGCCGGCGTTGAGCCTGGCGATCTCCTGCCAGCGCTCGCCGGAGCCCAGCTGGCGCTCGGCGATCGACCAGAGGCTGTCGGCCGGCCGTGAGTCCCGGACGGTGTAGCCGGGCTGCGGGTCGGCCGCCGGGGCCGCCGCCGGGGCGGCGGCGGTCAGCTGCGGGTACTGCGGCGCCGCGGCCAACTGCGCGGGCGCGGCGGCCTGGACGTGGGCCGGGGCGACGGCGAAGGCCGAACCGGCCACCGGGAGCAGGGCCAGCACCGAGCCGACCAGGCCGGCGGCGATCCGCTGGCTCCAGCCGAGGGCGGGGATCCGCCGGGCCACCCGGCCGCGCAGCTGGGCGGGGATCTCCAGCAGCACCGAGCCGGCGAAGCAGAGCCAGGCCACCCAGCCCACCAGGACCAGGGCCCAGAGGAAGAGCCGGCCGTCGTCCGGGCTGGTGAGCACGGTGCCCAGACCGGCTTCGACCGGATCCCCCATGCCGATCACCGCGAGGGTGCCGTAGAGCAGCACGGCGGGCACCGCGCCCAGCAGGCCGAGCAGGGCGACCAGCGCGCCGAAGGCCCCGAGGACCGAGCCGGCGGTGCGGCGGCGGGCCGGCCGGAGCGGGACGGGCCGGCGTCCGCCGGGGCCGTCCTGGGCCGAACCGGGCTTGCGGGCATCGTGGTTGGCTCGTCGCGCGGCCATCAGCCGTTCTCCGCTTCCGTGACGCCGTGCACCAGGACGGCCTTGCCGGTCCCGTGCACCGGGAGGGTGTCGATTCTGATCAGGCTGAGCAGCTTGGTGTGGTACTCGGAGTCGATCCGCACGACGACCGTCCCCGGGTCGGGGAACTCCACGTGCGCGGTCAGGTTGTACGGGCGCAGGTAGGCGTCGGCCGCGGCCTGGGCCTCGGCCGGGAGGACCTGGTAGCGGCCCTCCAGCAGGGCGCGCCGGTCGAGCTGCTGGCCGGCGGCCCGGGCGGCCTCCTGGGCGAGCGCGTCGGTCTGCTCCATCACGCGCAGCCGGCCGCCGAGGTCCAGCACGATACCGAGCAGGATGACCAGGCTGGCGGCGGTGATCGCCACGAAGGTGGAGATCGCGCCCCGGTCGCGCCGGCCCGGGCGGATCGCCCGGATGGTCCTGATGTTCATCGAACTCCCCCCTCCCCCCGCTCAGTTGCCGCGGTACCGGTCGATCACCGAGGTGAACTGCCCGACCACGGTCGTCTTACCCGGCACGCGGTCGACATACATCAACTGGCCCAGCGGGACGTCACAACTGATGCTCGCCGTAACGGTCCTGACCGTCCCGGTCGGGGTGGTCAGGTCGCGGTACGCGAGCAGGTGGTCGCCGTCCACGGTGCATCTCACCTGTCGCTCGTCCAGCATCGCGGTGGCCGCGTCGACCGCCGCCTGGCGCCCTCCGTCCTCGTCCCGGGCGAGCGAGGCCGCCCGGGCCGCCGCCCGGGCGGCGGCGTCGACCACGCCGGCCGTGGTCTGGACCCGGCCGGCGGCCACCACCAGGAGCACGAAGGCCACCAGCACCGGGGCGAGCAGCGCGACCTCGACGGCCACGCTGCCCCGGTCGCTACCCCCGTCCGGCCGAGCGCTCACGGAGTGGCCCCCGGCGCAATGAAGCGTTCCCGGGGCGCACGGGCGCTCCGGGTGATGGTGCGCCCGTCGATGAACGGGAGCACCGACTGGGTCCTGACCTCCACCACGATCACCATCGTGGCATCGTCGGACCGGTCGTGCGAAACCGAGTCCAGCCGGGCGAGATTGTCGAACCGGCCGAGGAACTCCCGTACCCGCGCGTCTCCGTCCGCCGGCGTGGCGCCCCGGACCCGGCCGGCCTCGACCCCTTCGCGCGCGGCGGCCACCGCGGCCTCGCTGGCGTACCACCAGAGCGAGGCCTGGACCACCATCAGCACGATGAACAGCACGGTGGGGAAGAGGATCGCCAGGCTCAGGGCGACCGCACCCCGCTCGGGCGAACGGAGCACGCGCGGGCGTCGGATCACTGCGCGGCGCTCGGGATGTCGTCCGGGATGGTGTCGGTGGCCTTGGTCGCGAGGGCCTTGACGGCGAGCAGCACGCCGCCCGCGATCGCCACCATCACGATGACGGCGAGCGCGAGTTCGATGCTGATGGCACCACGGTCGCCGGCGGCCCGGGCGGTGCGCAGCCGGCCGAGCCGGTGACGCAGGACGGGGCCGCCGAGCCGGACGGGCAGCAGGATCGGCAGCAGGAGGAAGGTGAGGAGGAGTCTGATCCGGGTCATGGTGTGGTCTCCAGGACGGGGGCGGACGGGGGCGGAAACGGACGTCAACTCGCTTGGAGCATCTGGTACAGCGCGGGGAAGACGATCAGCACCGTCATCAGCAGGGTGAGCGCGGTGCCGGGCGCGACCATCCGTTCGCTGTCGGTGTTCGCCCGGGCCAGCTCCGCGGCGAGCAGTTCACCGCGCAACCCCTCGGCCCGGGCACGCAGGGTGTCGTACACGGCCGCGCCGTCGCTGCCGGAGATCCGCATGATGTCGGCGACGTCCTGCAGCGGGGTCAGACCGAGCTCGACGGAGAGCGCGTCCAGGCCGTCCCAGGGCGGGAGCCGGTCGGTGGCGGCGCGCTCCAGGGCGTCCCTGATCCGCCGGAAGACCGCACCGCGGCCGACGGCGGCCGCCCGGCGCAGCGCCTCGGCCGGACCGCTGTCGGCGGCCCGCTCGAGCGCGACCAGTTCCAGGAAGGCCGCGATGCCGTGCAGGTACTCGGTGCGGGCCTCCCGGGCCTCGCCGGCGACGATGCCGTCCGGGACGAACCAGAGCAGCGCGGCCAGCAGCGGACCGGCCACCAGCGGCACCGCCACCGGGAGTTGGATGTCGGCGACGGCGGCCATCGCGGACAGGTAGCCGGGCAGCAGCAGGCCGAGCAGGGCGAACAGCAGCTTGTGCGCCATGAACCGGGCCGGGCTGCGGCCGATCAGGGCGAGCTGCCGGTGCGGGATCCGGACGCCGGTCCGGCCGAGCGAGCCCTCGCCGAGCCGGTCGTACCAAGCGGCCCGGGCCGGCGCGTCCTGCGGCCGCGGGTCGGGCCGGCGGTGCAGGCGGTCCAGAGCCTGGCCCAGGTCGGGAGGGGCCGGGCGCAGTTCGGCGGCGAGCAGGGCGAGACCGCCGGCGGCGGCCGCACCGGCCAGCACCGCCCAGGGCGAGATCACCGGGCCTCCTTGGCGAGTTGGTCGGCGGCGGGCTCCGGCTCGGCGGGCGCCGTCCGGTCCGCGGCCGGGCGGCCGGCCTTGCTGCGGCGGTCGGGCTCCAGGATCCGGGGCAGCGGGCTGTGCGCGGCCAGCGAGCGCATCCAGGCGATCACCGCGACGAAGGCGAGCGCCACCACGGCCAGCACCAGCTGGCCGAGCACGGTGCCGTAGGGCCTGGTGTAGGCGGTGTTGAAGCTGCCGGCCACGATCACGAAGAGGATGATGCCGACCAGCCAGCGGATGGTGGTGCGGTGCTTGGCCCGGTCGGCCTCGATGGCGCGGCGCTGGCGGACCTCCTCGCGGACCGATCCGGCCAGGTCGGCGAGCGCGCGGGCCAGGCCCGGGCCGCTGTCGCCGGCGCGCAGCAGCAGGGCGGCGAGCACCTTGTCGGCGGTGGCGTCGGCCAGTTGGTCACCGAAGGCGCGCAGCGCGTCCTCCGGCCGCCAGCGGGCCTGCAGCCGGGCGGAGAGGTCGGAGATCTCCGCCTCCAGGGCGGCCGGCGCGGTCCGGCGGCTTGTCACGATGGCCTGGTTGAGCCCGACGCCGAGCAGCAGCACGTCGGCCAGCCGCTGGGTCCACTCGGCCAGCGCCTCCAGCCGCTCGATCCGGCGGGTGTCGGAGCGGGTCGCGCCGAACAGCCAGGGCAGCCCGAAGGCGCCGGCCACCACCAGCACCGCGACCAGCGGGATGCCGGTGTAGAGCCAGGCCGACGGTGCGGCGGCCAGGGCCACCGCCAGCTGGATCCGGCGCAGCCGGGCGATCCGGGGCGAGGCCTCGCCGGGCGCGCCGTACCAGAGCACGTGGGCGCGGCTGGTCAGCGGGCTCGGCTCGGCGGGCCCGGCGGCCGTGCTGCCGCGCAGCCCGATCACCAGGGTGACCAGGCCCGCGGCCACCAGCAGCCCGCACAGCACGTACAGCAGCATCAGCGCAGCCCTCCGATCCGCAGCGCCAGCGGGGTGGCCCAACTCCCGTACGCGGACTGGAGCAGGCCGGCGTCGAAGCCCACCCGGCGCAGGTCGTCCAGGCAGTTCGGCGGGGTGTGCGGGACGGCCCGCGGCTCGCCCAGGTCGGGGCGCGGCCCGAAGACGGTGTTCATCGCCGGCCGGCCGGACTCGCCGAGGCCGGTGACCTCCAGGACGTGCGAGACGAACCGGTGCCGGCGGCCGCCGACCGCGGTCTCGTCCACCATCGCGACGTGCACGATGAAGTCGACGGCGTTGGCGGTGAGCCGGTAGGCGAGGGTGTCGGTCATGTGCGCGCCGTACTCCAGGCAGAGTTCGGCGATCCGGTCCACCACCATCTGCGGGCCACGGGCGTGCAGGGTGCACATCGAGCCGCCCTCGCCGTTGGTCATCACCCGCAGCATCGGTACCACCTCGGCGGAACGGACCTCGCCGACGATGATCCGGGAGAGCGTCATCCGCAGCGCGGCCGGGATCAGCTCGCCGATCGTCAGCTCACCGGCGGCCCGCCCGTCGACCCGCTCGCCGTTGCCCTCGCGGGCCTCCATCGGGACGACCTGACGCAGGTGGCCGAGGGTGTGCAGCCACAGCTCGAACTCGGACTCCAGGGTGCCGACCCGCTCGTCCGGCGGGATCTCGGCGGCCATCGCGCGCAGCAGGCTGGTCTTGCCGACGCCCTGGGTGCCGGTGATCACCACGTTCTTGCGGGCCCGGATGGCGGCGGCCAGGAAGGCGGCCAGGGTCTGGTCGACGGTGCCGAGCCCGACCAGGTCGCCGAGGCTCGCGGAGGCCACCCGGTGCCGGCGGATCGCCACGTACGGCCGGGGGGTGACCTCGGTCAGCGCCTGCAGGCGCATGCCGCCCTCCAACCGCAGCGCGAGGGTCGGGCTGGCGGTGGACAGCGAGCGCTCGCCGCCGCCGTGCTGGCGGGCCAGGTCCTGGAGCAGCTCGACCAGTTCGGCGTCGGTGTCGGCGACCGGCGGCACCTGCCGCAGCGGCTGGTGGACCTTGGAGATCCACACGTCGTCGCAGCCGTTGATCAGGATGTTCTCGATCTCCGGGTCGTCCAGGTAGGGCTGCAGCCGGCCGGCCCGGAACAGCAGGTCGAAGACGGCCTCGGCGAGCGCCCGGTCCTGCTCGCGGGTGGGCGGGATGCCGTGGGTCTGCGCGTAGGCGTCCGACCAGCGGGCCACCGCCTCCTCGATCAGCGCCCGGCCGCGCTGGCGGCGGGTGGCCCGGTCCACCTCGGTGTCCGAGCCCTCGTTCAACCGGGAGAGCTGCTGGTGGAGTTCGGCCGCGACCTGGCGCTTGAGCTCGCGGGCCACCTGCGGGTCCACGGCCGGGCGCACGCCCACCGGCTGCAGCGCGGCGACGGCGTGCGCCGGGCGCACCGGGCCGGTCGGCATCGGCTGCGCCTGGGACTGCGGCGGCTGATGGGGCTGCTGATGGGTTTGGGGCTGCTGCTGATGGGGCTGGGGCGGCAGCGGCTTGCTCCAGGGGAGGCCGGCCGGGTCGGTCGCGGCGCCGGGGTTGACGGGGCTAGCGCGCACGGAGCACCTCCCCGTACGGGCCGCTCTGCGGTGGCTGCGGCGCGGGGAACGGCGCCGGGGTGGGCGGCTGCGGCACCGCCGGGGGTGCTATCTGCGGTCCGGGGTGCTGCGGGTGGGCCGGCGGGTGCGGCTCGGCGGCCGGGGCCGGCTGCGGGTACGGCTGGGCGTACGGCTGCGGGAACTGCTGCGGATACTGCTGGGGGTACTGCTGGGGCGACTGCGGCGGCGGGTAGCCCTGGGCGGGCTGGGGCTGCGGGGCGTACGGCTGCGGCGTGAAGGGCTGCGGCGTGAGGGGCTGCGGCGCGTAGGGCTGCGGGGTGTACGGCTGGCCCGGTGGCTGCGGCCAGGCCGGCGCAGGCGCGTCGGCCGGGGCGGCGGTGCGGCCGAGCCGTTCGCGCCGGCGGGCCGACAGGTCCTGGATCCGGTCGACGGCGCTGCGCGCGGTACGCATCAGCTCCGAGCGGATGAACCGCCGGTCCGCGGTGTCCCCGCCGTCCGAGAGCACCCGCGCCGCGCGGGGCGCGTGCGGCAGCAGCCCGAGCGCCGGCACGCCCAGCTCGCGCGAGATGTCGGCGACCGGGTACGGGCCTTCGGCGATCAGCAGCAGCCCCACGGCGTCCTCCCCGGACCCGGCGGTGGCCAGGTCCTCGCGCAGCGCCGCCAGCCGGGGCCGCACGGCGCTCAGCCCGCGCAGCGTGGTGCGGGCCGTGACCGCCACCACGTCCGCCCGCCGGGCCAGCACCGCGCTGGAGCCGGTGGCGCCGGAGCGGCCGAGGTCAAGGATCACGTCGTAGCCCTGCGGCTCCAGCCCGTGCAGCGCCTCGACCAGCGGCTCCCAGGTGTAGGCCAGCCCGGGGGCCTGGGCCGGGTCGGTCAGGCCGGGCAGCAGCAGCCGGTCGCCGCTGCCGGACGGCGAGAGGTCGATCAGCTGGTCCCAGATCGACTGCACCAGCAGCCCCCGGCGGTCCGCGACGGCCAGGTTGCGCAGCCCGTACACGGCGTCGACCCGGCCCTCCAGGGCGCCGGCCAGCACCGCGCCGCCGTCCGGGTCGCACTCCGCCAGCAGCACCCGGCGGCCCGGCGGCAGCGGCCAGGCGAGCAGCAGGGCGAGGGCCGTGGTGGTGGCGCCCGGGGCGCCGGTGCCGCCGACGACGGCGATCACTGCCATCAGCCGCCACTCCCCTTGCCGGCGCTGGCACCGGGGCTCGGGCTGCCCGAAACGGCCGGGGCGCCTGTGGCACCGGCAGCACCCGTGGCTCCCGCCGCACCGGCGCGCGGCGCCAGGATCAGCTGGATGTCGCCGGTCGCCACCCAGCCGGCCAGCTTCGGGCCGTCCGCCGGGCCGACGGCCACGTCGATCACCTGGGCGCCGTCGGTGTCCACCTTGCCGACCGCGGCGACCACCGCCGTCAGGGTCTCCGGGGTGCGCGCGCCCGCCTGGTCCGGCTTGGCGGTGTGGACGATCAGCACCTGCAGGCCCGGCTGCAGCCGGGTGGCGGGCAGCTGGCCGCGCTTGGCCGCCACCCCGACGATCTGCTGGCCGGGCTGCACGGCCGGATCGGCCGTCAGGTCCGCCTTCACCAGCAGCGCGCCGCGCCGCAGGTCGCCGGCGGCCCGCAGCCCGACCACCCGGGAGCCGTCCCGGGCGTCCAGCGGCTTGAGTACCGGATCGCCCGCGATGTGCGCGACCACCAGGTCCTCGGCGGTGATGGTCTGGCCCATCGGGATGTCCCGGGCCACCGCCAGCACCGCGATCCGCTGCCCGCTGCTGTTGTAGAGCACGGCCCCGCCCAGCCCGCCGGCCGCGATCAGCGCCACTGCCATCGCCAGGACGGCGGGGCGTCGCCGGCGGGCGCCCAGATTCCGCGGCGGCGTGCGGGGCACCGGCCGCGCGAGGTCCTGCGCGAGCGCGGCGCCGCCGGGGCTCGGCGTCGGGATGGTGCGGTTCTCCACCGGGCTTCGGCCTTTCGTACGGGAGCTGGACTGGGGTGCGCTGGCGGTCAGTTGAGGACCTGGACCTCGCCGACCCGCAGGGCGAGCGGCACATCGGTGGTCCGCTCGTAGTCGAAGCTGTTGAACACCTTGGCGCCGGTGTCGGCCCGCACCACGTCGACCCGCCAGACGAGCGTCGCCTGCAGGTAGTAGGAGTCGTTGCGCAGCTTGGCCGAGCCGGTCAGGTAGACGTGCGAGCAGGCCGTGGCGTCCGGATTCGCGCCCGCCCGGTAGGGCGTGCCCGCGTCCTTGCAGGTGACCACCGCGGGCTTGCCGTCCGGGCCCTTGTCACCGGTGCTCCAGCGGACCTCCTTCAGCGTGGCCGTCGCCGTCACGCTGAGGGTGACCCCGCGGGCGGTGGCGCTCTGGGTGCCCGAGGTGGTCGGGGTCGGGGTGTACCAGAGCCACACCGGCAGGCCGACCACGGCCGAGGTGGGCGGGGCGGCGTGCAGGTCGGGCGAGGAGAACTTGATGGCGGCCAGCGCCTGCCGGCCGAGCACCGCGGGGCGGTCCGGCGGCGGGCCGCCGGGCGCCTGCGCGAAGAAGGCGAGCGGCTTGGTCGACAACTCGCCGTCGGCGCCGCGGCAGTTCACCTCGTACAGGTCGCCGTCCGCCGGGGAGTGGCCGCGCCAGGCCGGGTCGTCGGCCGGCGGCGCCGGGACGGAACGCTGGTAGTAGCAGCCGTCCGAGCTGCTGAACCAGCCCAGGTCGTCGTCCCAGCAGGGCCACTGCTTGCCGTTCCAGCTGCAGGTCTGCGCGTCTCCCCCGCCACCGCCGGTGGACGGGCCGGAGGGCTGCCCGGGGCCCGGGGTCGAGCCGGGCTCGGTGACGCCGACGCAGATGTACCAGTTCCGGCACTTGGTGACGCCTCCGGAAGGGCTGGGATCAGCGGCTGCGGCGGTGCTCGCCGCGAGCACCAGCACGCAGGCAATCAGCCAGCGTGCGACCGATTTCAACATGTCCGCCCCACTTCGCGAGAGGTTTCGACAATCAGCCAGCCGGCGCTGCTCTTCCGGAGTTTCGTGGTGGACACATAGCGCGAGAGACGTTGTGCGGGATCTTCGAGCGCATGCGTGGCGGGATCGGCCTGATGCCATTCGGACACGTCCAGGCAGTCCTCGACCACCGCGGTCTGCGGATCGGCCCGCAGATCGAGATTCTTGACCACGGGGGAAGTTCGCGGGGCACCCACCATGACCAGATTTGCCTCGTGCAGCTGGTGAAGGCCGGCCACCGAGTCGCTGAGGGCCTGTCCGGAGGAGTACGCACCCAGCTGCGCGCCGTCCGAATCCGACCGCCCGTACGCCTCGACCTTGGCGTCCCACCAGTGCTGATAGGTGCTCAGAACGGTGTCACCGACCGCGCCTTCCGGCCCGTCCGTCGGCACCACCGACTCCGCACCCGAACCACCCGAAGGGATGACTCCATTCCCGGTGGGAACACTCGCCGCAGGAGTACCCAGGCGTTCTGCGGAACCGGCCGATCCGCTGCTGCCGCACCCGCTCAGCAACATCAGCAGAGCCATCCCACCAACCCCAACCACCCCAGGGCGCAACACATTTCCGCGCTGCCGCATCGCCCCACCTCGCCGCGGCCGCCACATCAGTGACCATGGCCGCAGAACTCGTACGCCGTCCCGATGTGTTGCTTCGGGGCCATCGATTCTTCGCCAACCCACCCCGGCACGGCAACACCCCGGGCCCTCTGACCTTACGCGGAAGGCGGATCGGTTGGAGCACTTTCTCGCCACAGAACTGCCAACAGTTCTTCGGAAAGCGACAATCCGGCCAACGCGCCCCGGACCGCGGCCCGATTCCGCATCAACAGCCGGCCGCCCTCCCCCGGCACCAGCAGTCTCGCCGTCGCCGCGCCGCCCGCCATCTCACCCCACGTCAGCTGCGCCTCCACCGCCGCCTGCAGCTCCTGCGGCCCGACCGCGGCCGCGGCCCCCTGCACCCCGTGCTCCAGCACCCGCCCGAGCGCCCAGCTGAACGAGCCCTCGCCGCCCGGCAGCACGGCCTCCCGCCCGCGCCGGCCCCCCACGTACCGGCCGACCCTCCCCCACAGCGGCACCCGGGAGTGGGTCAGCAGCTCCCCCGCGCCGTCCTCCCGCTCCAGCGCCGCCCAGGTGTCCTTGTCCGCCACCGCGTCCACCAGCAACAGGGTCTCCTCCTGGTCCCCGTGCACCATCGCGCTGGTCACCCAGTCCCAGGCGAGCCCGCGCCGGTAGGCGTTGTCCGGGGTCGAGCCGGCCGTCACCAGGGCGATCCGGCGCCCGCGCGGATCGGCCACCAGCTGCCCGAGCAGGCAGACCACCAGCCAGCGGGCCGGGCGCTGGGAGGCCCGGCGCAGCGCCGTGAGCATGGTGTTGGCGTCGGCGTCGGCCGGCAGGTGGCTGACCTGGCAGCCGCGGGTGCCGGCGTCGAAGGTCCGGCCCGGCAGGGTCCGGGCCAGCTCGGCCGCGCCCTGCGCCGCCCGCGCCGATCCGGCGTGGCCGCGCTCGGGCCCGCCGTCCGCGCCGATCACCACCAGTTCGATCCCGCCGCCGCTCATCCGTGCTGCCCCCATCCGTGCCCGTGCCGTGCCCTCGGCCGCCCCCGACGGCGCGCCGGCCGCGGCGGGGGCGGCGGTCCGCCGCTCAAGCTACCGCCGCCGTGACCCCGCCGGGCCCGCATCGACCGCATCGGTGAGCTGGGCCCGCGGCCGCGACGGTGCCGTTCGTAGGACCATGGGCCCTATCGCGCCCCGCCCGCCCACTGCACCATCGGAGGATGGACCGAGACGACCGGGTGGAGAAGCTGGGCGAGGCCGAGTGCCGCCGCCTGCTGACCACCGTGCCCGTGGGGCGGGTGGTGTACACCGCGCACGCCCTGCCCGCCGTGCTCCCGGTGGCCTTCGAGGTCGCCACGGACGGGCGGCTGGTGCTCGCGCTGCGTGCGGGCGGCACCGTCTCGCGGGCCCTGGACGGCACGGTGGCCGCCTTCCAGGCCGACCAGCTGGACCCGGCGACCCGGACCGGCTGGAGCGTGCTGGTGCGCGGGCGCGCCGAGGTGGTCCGCGACCCGGCGCGCTACGGCGCGATCCTGGCGGGCGGCCTGGCGCCGTGGGTGCGCGGCGGTGCGCCGATGTACGTGTCGCTGACCCCGGAGCTGGTCACCGGGCACCGGGTGCTGCCACCCGCGCGCCCGGCGCCGGGCGGGGTGCCGCGCAGCCGGCCGGCGGGCCGGCACCCCGCTGACAGGTGACCGGCGAGTAGGCATACTCTCCGAAAAGCCGTCCGGCGGCGCCCCGCACGGGCCGTCCGACCGGTGTCCGGAGCCCCTCTCCCCACTGGAGCGCACCTTGACCAGCTTCGCCTCCCTCGCCGACCTGGCCGCCGCGGTCGGCACCGAACTCGGCAGCAGCGAGTGGCACACCCTGGACCAGCAGCGGGTGGACCTGTTCGCCGAGGCGACCGGCGACCACCAGTGGATCCACGTGGACCCGGCGCGGGCGAAGGAGAGCCCCTTCGGCGGCACCATCGCGCACGGCTACCTGACCCTCTCGCTGATCCCGGTGCTGGCCAAGGAGTGCTACCAGGTCGACGGCGTCCGGATGGCTCTCAACTACGGCTCGGACAAGGTCCGTTTCCCGGCCCCGGTGCCGGTCGGCAGCGCGGTCCGCGCCACCGCCGTACTGGCCTCGGCCGAGGAGGTGCCGGGCGGTCTCCAGGTCGTGGTGCGGTTCACCATCACCAGCGAGGGCAGCCCCAAGCCGCACTGCGTCGCCGAGACCATCACCCGGTTCTACGCGGCCTGAGCCACCGGCCCGCCCCGGGCCGGGTCTCACGGCCTAGGCCGAACGGTGCGCCTGGGCCGTTTCCACCGTGTGAGCCGGGCATCATGCCGGTAATGTCCGATTCGACGGCTGTCGTGCGGCTCCGGGTTCCTCCGGCATCCGTACGCGCCTCGGCATGCCGACCACCGCCCACCACGGCCGGCGGTGCCGCCGTACGGATGTTCCGACCGTGGAGGTGCCGTGCCCAGCTCCGTCCCCTGGATCTCCCGTACCGCGGGTCGGGCCGCCGGTCGGGCGGTCGACCTGACCCTCCAGCTCGGTGCCGAACTCGCCGACGTCAAGAGGCTCAAGGCGCTGCCCCGGACCACCTGGCACCGGGTGCGCACCGAGGCCTTCGGCGCCGACCCGCGCGGCTACCGGCGCTGGCGGGTGGAGAACTCCCCCAACTTCGCGGACGGCGCCTTCCGCAACCCCGTCCCCACCAGGCGGCTGGTGTACGAGCGTTCACCGCTGGAGGCGACCCGGGCGCAGCTCACCGGTGACAAGACCCGGCGGGCGCCGGCCGCGGCCGTGCCGGTGCACCGGCTGCTGCCACGGGAGTTGGCCACCGCGCCGGCCTCCGGTCTGCGGCTCACCTGGCTCGGCCACGCCTCGGTGCTGGCCGAGCTGGACGGCCGGCGGGTGCTGTTCGACCCGGTCTGGGGCGAGCGCTGCTCCCCGTTCCTGGGGATCGGCCCCAAGCGGCTGCACCCGGTGCCGATCCCGCTGCGCGAACTGGGCCGGGTGGACGTGGTGGTGATCTCGCACGACCACTACGACCACCTGGACATGCCGACGGTGAAGGCCCTGAGCCGCACCGGCACGGTGTTCGCCGTGCCGCTCGGGGTGGGCGCGCACCTGGAGCACTGGGGCGTGCCGAGCAAGCGGATCGTCGAACTCGACTGGTGGCAGCAGTCCGAGGTGGCCGGGCTGACCCTGACGGCCACGCCGGCCCGGCACTACTGCAGCCGCGGCCCGCGCACCAGCTCGCACTACCTCTGGGCCTCCTGGGTGGTGGCCGGCCCCGAGCACCGGATCTTCCACAGCGGGGACTCCGGCTACTTCCCGGGCTTCGCCGAGATCGGCCGGCGGCTCGGGCCGTTCGACGCGACCATGATGCAGATCGGCGCCTACAGCGACTACTGGCCCGAGGTGCACATGACCCCGGAGGAGGGCGTCCAGGCGCACCTGGACCTGGGCGGTGCGGTGCTGTTGCCGGTCCACTGGTGCACCTTCAACCTGGCACCGCACCCGTGGGCGGAGCCCGCCGAGCGGACCGTCGCAGCGGCCAAGGCGCTGGGCGCCCGGCTCGCCGCACCCCGTCCCGGCAAGCCCTTCGAGCCGGCCGATCCGCCCGAGCTCAAGCTCTGGTGGCGGGCGGTGGCCGCGACGCCGGAGCAGGTCGACCTCGTGGTGCCGGAGGACTTCGCGGTGGCCGCGCCGGCCAAGCCCGCCTCGGTGGAGGACGACGGCGTGACGGTCTGACCGCCGGCCGCCGATCCCCGGCCGTGGGCATGGGCGGCGGCCGGGGCTCAGCGGCGCCCGAAGCGCCGTCCGAGCACCAGACGCCAGGCGCCCTGCTGGACCAGCAGGGTGAGCACCCCGGCGAGCACGATGCCGGCCAGGTTGAGCGCCAGCTGGACGGCCGAGCCCCAGGCCTGCCGGTAGTCGCCGTAGCCGAGCGCGACGGCGGCGTTGGCGGCCGCGGGCACCGTGGTCACCGAGATCGCCACCCCGACCAGGGCGCCGGCCCTGGCCGAGGTCAGCGACAGCAGCCCGGCGACACCGGCCAGGAAGGCGACCACGAACGACATCGCGTCGGGCTGCCAGATGAACGCGGTGTTGGGCCGGGCCGCGTCGAACCGGACCTCGCTGAACAGTCCCAGCCGGTCCATCAGCAGGCTGAAGCCGACGGTCAGCACCATCGCGACCGTGAAGCCGACCACCAGGGCGAGCAGCGAGCGCACCGCCGGACGGCCGCGGCGCTGGACCACCGCGACGCACAGTCCGGCCAGCGGACCGAACTCGGGCCCCACCGCCATCGCGCCGACCACCAGGATCGCGCTGTCCAGCACGGCGCCGCAGGCGGCGAGCATGGTGGCCACGGTCAGCATGGCCAGGAAGACCACGGTGAGCGTGGACTCCTCATGGGTGATCTCCGAGACCTCCTCCCACACCAGCGCGTCCGCGCCCTCGCCCGGGGCCGACCGCTCCGCCTCGTCGGCCGCCGCCGAGATGGTCAGCCCGACCTCCTCGACGTCGATCGCCCCCCGCTCCGCGAGGCCGAGCCCGCGCAGGGCGCCGAGCACCTCGTCGGCGGCCTCCCGCGCGACGTCGCAGAGCACCACGTCCCCGGCGGGCCGCACGGCGCTGCCCGGCAGCAGGATCACATGCGTCACCCCCACCACCTCGTCCAACCGGTCGAGGACGGTCTCCCGCAGATCGGCGGGCACGATCAGGCGCAGGTGCAGCACGGTGGCTCCGGGCGGGACGGCGGACGGCGACCCGCCCACCCTAGGCCGACTCCGGCGCCCCCTGGGCCGCCAGCACCTGCGCGAGCGAGGTGGCCTCCTTCACCAGCCGGGCGCCGCCGCCCCGTTCGGCCAGGGCGGTGACCTCGGGGATCGGGCCGCGGGCAGCGCAGCGTCGGGCGCAGTCCACGGCCAGGGCGAGCAGGTCGGCGGCGGCGTGCACCGGCTTGTCGGCCAGCAGGGCGGGCAGGGCGGGGGCCAGCACCGACCACACCGTGCGGTAGGCGCCGGTGTCGGCGGCCGAACGCAGGGCGGCGGCCAGCCGATTGGTCTTCAGCTCCCCGGCGCGGGCCAGCCGGGCCAGCGCGGTGCCGAGCAGGGCGCCGTCCAGGTCGCCCCGGGCGGCGAGCACCAGCAGGGCGTCCACGGCCGCCGCCCGGTCCTCCGGGAAGCGGGTGCCCAGGCCGTAGCCGAGCACCAGGTGCAGGGCCGGGCCGGCCGGGCCGCCCGACTCGGCGAGCAGCGGCAGGGCCTGCGGAGCGCCCCGGTCCTCGTACCCACCGACCCCGGCGGCGCCGGCGAGGCCTTCGCGCAGCCGGGCCGCCACCGACTCGCGGTGCCCCGGCAGCATGGCCGTCCAGTGCGCGGCGGCGGTGAACCAGAAGCCCTCGACCGGGCAGCGGCCGGCCGGTTGCGGCGAGACCAGCCGGGCGGCGTCGGCGGGGAGCCCGTAGGTGGGCGCGCAGCCCTTCGGCGCGCTGGCGCGGCGGTCCTCCCGGTGCCACCAGCGCAGCCGGCCCGGCCGGTGCCCCGGCTCGGCGGGCCCGGTCGGCAGGACGGCGTCCAGGTGCGGCAGGCCGCCCTCGCGCAGCCAGGCCGCCAGCCGGCGCCCGGCCGGGGAGGTCAGCTCCGCGGCGGCCTCGGCGGCCGCCGGGGCGGGGAGGGTCACCCGCAGCATGGCCTGCCCGAGGTCGACCTCGCCGGGGGTCAGGCCGGCCGCCTCGTACCCGGCGAGCCGCTCCACCAGAGCGTCGGCCGCCAGTGCGCCGGTGGTGTCGGTCGGTGGTGCGAGCAGGTACGGCGGCGGGTCACCGCGGACCTGCCAGGCCGCCTCCTCCAGCCGGGCGGCCAGCTGGGCGCCGAAGACGGTCAGCCGCTGGCCGCGCAGCGGGGAGCGGCTCGCGCCCCGGGCCGAAAGGATCTGGTCGGGCGCGAGCCGGCCGGTGGCTGCGGCCGCCACGTACAGCAGGTCGGCGGGCGTGCAGTCGGCCCAGCGCCGGGAGGCCCAGGCCTGGCCCTGGAGCACCGGTTCGAGGGCGTCGGCGAGCGCCGCGCGGTCGAGGTGGGCGTGGCGCACCAGCCCGTCCAGGGTCCGTTCGAAGGCGGCCGGGTCGAGATCGCCCTGGAGCAGCGCGGCGAGCTCCTCGGCCACCTCGGCCGGGCTGCCGAGCGGTCCGGGCAGCGGCCGGGGCACGGGGGGCGGTGGCAGCAGCTCCTGGTACGGCTCCTCGGGCCGGTCCGCCCGGACGCCCAGCAGCTCGGCGGCCCGGGCGTGGTGGGCCGGGTCGAGCAGCCCGGCGGCGGCCCGCAGCTCGGGCAGGACGGCGTCGCCCGCCGCCTTCAGGTGCCGGGCGACCACCTTCAGGGCGCCCTCCTGGGCAGAGCGGTCCGGGTGGCCGAACGCGCCGGCCGCGGCCAGCACCACGGCGCCGGCCCGCCGCGGGTCGCGCCGGGCGGACCGGTCCAGCCAGCTCAGTTGGGCCTTGACCAGCTTCTTCTCGGTGCGGAAGAGCACCCGCTCGGCCGCCTCGGTGAGCAGGTCGGGGCCGAGCAGCCCGGCGGTGTCCAGCTCCACGAGCACCCGCTGGGCGTGGCCGGCCACGGTGGACAGGCCGTCCAGCAGGGCGAGGTAGCTGCGCAGGTGACCGGTGTTCTCGGCCGGGGTCGGGGCGAGCTCCTGGAGCAGCGCCAGGAAGCCGCGCTGGTCGTTCGCCCGGCCGCCCCGCAGCAGCCGGGCCAGGCAGCGCTCGATCAGGTCGGCCCGCTCGACCGTGCCGCGCTCGGCGAGCCTGACCAGGCAGCTGGTCCAGCGGTCCTCGGCCGCCACCCGCTCGTCGACCAGTTGGGCGCCGGTCTCCGGCACCTCGAACAGCCGGGGCACCAGGACGGCGACGAAGGGGTCGTGCTCCAGCCGCTCCCACAGCAGCCGGGGCCGGGCCGGGGCGTGCCACCAGCGGCGGTGTCGCAGCCACTCGGTGACGAAGGCGTCGGAGACCGGCACGGCCATGCCCGTGCTCAGCACCAGGTGCTCCAGCAGCTGGAAGTCGGTCCAGCCCCAGCTGCGGGCCGGCCGCTCGGCGAGCCGGGCCGCCACCGCGCTGCGCCACCGCACCGGCAGGGCGTCCAGCACGGCGCGCAGTTCGGGGCGGTCCCAGTTGCCGACCGCGCGGAAGTCCTGCCCGCCGAGCCAGCCGGCCGCGGCGGCGGGAGCGCTGTGGCAGGCCGTGCCGGCGATCATCAGCGCGGCGCGGACGTCCGCCGGCACCGCCCACCACTCGGGGCGCTGCTCCCGGCGCAGCGCGGTCAGTTCGGGCAGCTCGGCGCGGCGCTGCTCGGCCGTCAGTCCGGCCAGCTCCGCCGCCGTGCCCGCCACGTCCCCGCGCCGCACCGCCGCCAGCAGGGCGCTCATGCGCCGGCCGCCGGGTCCGCGGCCAGCCGGACTGCCAGCGCGTGCTTGCACGGGCCGCGCCCGCCGCGGTACTTGGCCCACCACAGGCAGGTGCAGCTGAGGCTGCCGTCGGCCCCTCGGCGGACCCGCTGGACGTGGTCGTCCACGGTCACGGTGGCCAGCGGGCCGTCCTGGTCGAGCCGGACGGCGCCGGCCGCCAGCAGGGCGCGGGCCGCCTTGAGCCTCGGATTGTGGGCCTCGGCGCGGCCGGCGTCGAAGGGCAGCCGGCGGTGGAAGTAGGCGGCCTCGGCGGGGTCGTAGCCGATCTGCCCGGCCGTGCCGAGCACGGTCAGCGCGGCGCGCACCCGCTCGGCGGTGAGCCCGGCCTGCTCGGCCAGCTCCGCCACGTCGATCCGGGGCTCCCAGGCCAGCAGCACCGCGACCAGCTCGGCGTCGGCCGCCGCGTCCGGGCTCGCCAGCGCGGTGAGCACGCCGCCCTCGCCGGAGAAGCCGCGGGCGACGTCCGGCGAGAGGGTGAGGGTCAGCCGCATGCCGGGCAGCACGATCTCCCAGGCCGAGGCCGTCGCCCGCGGGCCGGCCGGGGGGCCGTACAGGCGCAGCGCCAGCGCGTGGCGCAGCACCCGCTGGAGCGCGGCGAGCCGCTCGGGGCCGGGCAGGCAGACCGCGCCGGGCACCGGGCGGGCGGCCGGGCGCAGCGTGCCGCCGGCGAGCACCACCCGGTGCACGCCGCGGCCGGCGCCGCGCGGCAGCGAGCGCAGGAAGCGGACGGCCTCCGCGGCCGGCACCTCGGCGCGCAGGTCGAAGCCGGCGGCCAGCACCTGGGTCTCGGCGAAGCCGCGCAGCCAGCGGTCGGGCAGCGGCACCTTCTTCTCGACCGCGGTGCCCTCGAAGGTGGTGACCGCCAGGGCGTCCGGGCCCACCGCCAGGTGCAGCGGGTCCGCGCCGCCGGCGCGGCTGAGCGCCTCCCGGAGCGGGTTGTTGACGTCGACGTTGGTGGTGCCGTGGCCGATCTCGCCGCCGTCCAGGCCGTCGGCGAGCACGTCGAGGCGGGCGTGCACGCCGCAGCAGCCGGAGAAGGACTCGAACCGCAGCCGGTCGCCGCCGGCGGTGACCACCGGGTCGAGCGAGGCCCGCAGCAGCGGCTGGTGGTAGCGGGCGGCCGCGACGTCGGCGACCGCCAGCAGGGCGGCGGCGGCCGGCGCGGGGGCGGTCAGGAAGCCGCTGAAGAAGCGGGGGTTGGCGACCGCCCCGGTGGGCGTGCAACCGCCGGAGGTCGCCAGGGCGAGGGCCCGACCCGAAGGCTGCTCGGTCAGCGCCGAGGAGCGCAGGTAGGCGTACGTCTGTACGGCTTGCGTCATGGCCGGAACGCTAGGGCCCGGCACCGACAGCGATCAGGTTCTGCAACATGTTCCAGCTTCATTCCTGCCACCCGGGTCACACCGCCGACCGGCTCGATCTGCCAGGATGGGCCTGTGACGGATGCGATGAACCAGGAGACGGCAGGCCAGGGCACGGTCCGGCCGTTCGCCGATCTGCTGCTGCTCGAGGAGCTGGACGAGAACCTGTTCCGTGGCAGCTGCCATGCCGGCGCACCGATGCGGGCCTTCGGCGGCCAGGTCGCGGCGCAGGCGCTGACGGCAGCCGGGCGGACCGTCGACCCGGACCGGCGGGTGCACTCGCTGCACGGGTACTTCCTGCGGCCGGGCGACCCGCAGCGGCCGATCGTCTACCAGGTGGACCAGGTCCGTGACGGCCGGTCCTACGCCACCCGGCGGGTGACGGCCGTTCAGCGCGGCGAGGCGATCTTCACCCTCTCCGCCTCCTTCAAGCTGCCGGAGCACTCCGGCGAGCGGCAGCGCACCATGCCTCCCGTCCCGGGGCCGGAGGAACTGCCCGACCCCTTCACCGCCTGGGCGCGGGCCGACCCGGAGGACTTCGCCCGGGCGACCGACTTCCGCACCCTGGAGCTGCGCTTCATCCCCGCCGGCACCCCCGGCCTGCCGCCCGAGATCCCGGGCGTCCCGCAGCAGTTCGTCTGGCTGCGGACCGGCACCCCGCTGCCGGCCGAGGACCCGCTGCTCCAGGTCTGCGCGCTGACCTACCTGTCCGACCTCACGCTGGCCTCGACCACCGCGCTGCACCTCCAGCCGCACCGCTTCCAGCGCAGCGAACCGCCGCTGATCACGCTCGCCTCGCTGGACCACGCGATGTGGTTCCACCGCCCGTTCCGGGCCGACCGCTGGCTGCTCTTCGCCCAGCGCAGCCCCTCGGTCTCGGACGGACGCGGGCTGGCCCTGGGCGAGTTCTACGACCGCGACGGGCAGCTGGTCGCCTCCGCCGTGCAGGAGACCCTCGTGCGCGAACGACGTAGGCCGCCCAGGTAGGCTCGACCGGTGACCCGGACGCCTGCCGCCCCAGGCCGGTACCAGGACCCGTATGGCGCCCGGGCGTTGCGCTGGTGCGACGGCGCCCGCTGGACCGAGCACGCGCTGGCCGTGCCGGCCCCGGCCGAGGTCCCGGCGGCGGCCGAGGTGACGGCGCCGCAGGCGTACGGGCAGCAGCAGCCCTCTCCCCAGCCGCAGTTCGGCGGCGACCACTACGACGCCGACTTCCGGCACCCGCTGCCCGAGCCGCTGCGCACCCTGGCGGTGGCCGCGATGCAGACCGCCGACACCCTGCTCAATCCGGACGCCAACGGCGACCAGTGACCGGGGCGGCCCTGATCAGGCCGCATACCGAGCCGGTCACCGGCCCCGTATCATGGGCGGGTGACCAAGGTTGACCTGTCACCACGGCCGGTGGAGGCGATGTCGCCCCGTCAGCTCGAACGGCGCCGGAGTCTGATCCAGGCCGCCCTCGCCCTGGTGACCGAGATCGGCGTCGAGCGGCTCCAGATGAAACAGGTGTCGGAACGCTCCGGAGTGGCGCTCGGGACGGCGTACCGGTACTTCTCCTCCAAGGACCACCTGCTGGCCGCCGCGATCGCGGACTGGCACCGGCTGCTGCTGGCCGACCTGGTGGCCGAGCAGCGCACCGCGCGGGACGGGCCCTCGGACACCGACCGGACGGTCCGCTTCGTCCGGCACGGGATGCGGGCCTACCAGCGGCAGCCGGAGCTGGCCCGGCTCCGGGTCGCGGTCGCCACCTCCACCGACCCGTTCGCCAGCGAGGCGCTCCAGGGCATGGCCCGGGCCGACCGGGCGGCGCTGGACGCGGTGATGTCGGAGGTCCCGGCCTCGGCGGGCGAGCTGGTCCGGCACATCGTCGGGCACGCCTGGCAGGGCGAGCTGACCGCCTGGGTGACCGGTCGGACCACCCTGGACGACGCCCGGCGGCGGCTGGAGGACGTGGTCCGGCTGGTGCTCACCCCGTACGAACCGGCCTGAGCGGCACCCAGGGGGCACAGCAGTCACTCCGATGTCTTGACTTCCAGCTCGTGCCCCGACTTAACCCGGACGTATCGGCCGTTAACACCGCGCTGCCATGCTCACCCGCATGAACGCCCAGCCGCCCCCGGCCGCGCCCTCGACGGCCCGGCCGGACACCTTCCCGCTGCCCAAGCGGCACCGCCGTCTGATCGCCTGCACCGCGGTGGCCGCCTCCGTCGCGCTCGGCTGCCTCGGGGTCGGCGCGACCGTGGAGACCGTCCGGCAGGTGCCCGCGGCGAGTACCGCCGCCCGCTGAGTGGTGGGCTCCGGGCCGTGCGCGGATACTGCAGGTGACCATAGGTCTTCGGCCCGAGGAGGCACCATGGCTACCGGCACCGTACGGTCGTACTTTCCGGACCACGGCTACGGCTACATCGTTCCCGACGACGGCGGTCCCGAGCTGACCGTCTACTACGACTCGATCATGGGGATCGAGGACCACGTCCTGGAGAGCGGCCAGTCGGTCGAGTACGAGTCCACCGTCCAGGAGTTCCGCGCGGTCGCGGAGCGCGTCCAGCCCAAGTAGGCGACAGCAGCCCCCCCTGCGGCCCACCAGCACGGCCCCGGCTCCGGCTCACCCCGGTCGGCCGGGGCCCTCCTCGTCCTCGTCCGGGTGCTCGCCGCCGCGCTCCGGCGGACGGGAGTGGCGGCCCGAACCCGGCACCGGCTCGGGCGCCGCCGCCGGGGCGTACCGGGCGGCCGGCGCCCGCAGCAGCCAGGCCCGCCCGGCCGGGGCGATCAAGCTCATCCCCTCCAGCAGGCCCAGCACGTCGCGCCGGAAGGCCGGGCGGTCGGCCAGGTACTCGGGGCTCCAGCCGGCCCGCAGGCCGTGGTCGTCGGTGACGTCGCCGAGCGCGCCGTCGATCAGGGCGTCGGGTATCAGTACCGCGGGCGGCGCCGCCTCCCCGGGCAGCGGGCGCAGGTCCTCCACCAGGCGCTGCACCAGCAGCAGGGCGGCCTGGGCCAGGGTGCCGGTGCCGGGCAGCGCGAGATCGGTGAGCTCGTCCGCCGGGTCCAGCAGGGCCACCCCCTCGGCCCGGACCTCGGCCCGCAGCCCGAGGAACTCGGCGAACAGCGCGGCCTCGGACTCCCGCCGGGGCAGCAGCAAGTCCCGCTGGGCGGGCGGGAGTTCGTCGAGCAGCACCACCGGCGTCTCCACCAGCAGCCGGCGCACCGTCAGCTCGGGCCCGGCGGCGGGCAGCGGGGCCGGCGGGGCGAGGGCGGCGGCCAGCTCCCGGTCGACCACCGGCCCGCCGTCCGCGTCCCGGCCGACCACCTGCCAGTCCCGCAGCACCGCCAGGGCCTGCGGGTGGTCGAGGTCGGGCGCCCGGTCGTCGGCCAGCGCGCCGAGCGCCAGCACCAGGCAGGCGTACGAGGCCGGGGTGAAGCCCGGCAGGGTGCGGCCGGGCAGCGGCGCCTTCTGCAGCCGGGCGTGCCGGGCGGCCACCGTCAGCCGGTAGCCCAGCACCTGCCGGAAGCGCTCGGCCAGCCAGTCGGCGTGCCGCCGGATCAGCGCGAAGCCCACCGCGTGCGGGCCGGAGTCGGTGACCAGCGGGTGGGCCAGCAGCAGCCGGGCCGCGGCGCGCCGCTCCACGGCCGCGAGCGGCTCCGCCGCGCCGCGCGGGCGCTCGGGCTTGCGGTGCCGCCCCGAGCTGCCGAGCGGCTCGGCCGGGCCCTGGTCGGCGGCGTCCCGCCGGCCCCGGCGGTAGCGCGGCGGCCGGGTGCGCAGGGCGGCGGAGCGGTGCGCGGTCGGACCGTGCCACCAGCTGGTGCCGGCCGGGGTGGGCTCGGCCGGCTCCGGCGCGGCACCGAAGTGGCGCGCCCCGTAGAGGCCGAAGGCCGCGGTGAACAGGTCGTGCGCGGCCTGCGGCGACGCCTGGGCGAGCCGGGCGGCGAGCTCCTGGGCAGCCGGGTACAGGTCGGCCGACGGCTGGGCCGTGAGCTGCCCCGCCCCGCCCGCGCGCCCGATCCCCGTGCGACCCGGCACCTCCCCGGCGCCGGTCGCGTACTCGTGCTGCTCCATGTCGCCCACCAGACTAGACGGTGGCCCCGGCCCGCCGCAGGCGTGCCCGCCTGCCCGGCGCCGGAGCGGCCCGGGCGGGTACGCGCCGGTAACAAGCACTTCCGCAGCTCGGGCGCGGTCCCCTATCGTCACGGACATGCCGAACCTGCCCGACGTCGTGCTGTGGTCGATACCCGCCTTCGTGCTGCTCACCGTGGTGGAGCTGGTCTCCTACCGGTTCCACCCGGACGAGGAGGAGCAGGGCTACGCCGCCCGGGACACCGGGACGAGCCTGGGGATGGGCCTGGGCAGCCTGTTCTTCGACGCCGGCTGGAAGATCCCGATCCTGGCGATCTACTCGGCGCTGTACGAGCTGACCCCGCTGCGGGTGCCGGTGCTTTGGTGGACGGTGCCGCTGATGCTGCTGGCCCAGGACTTCTGCTACTACTGGGCGCACCGCGGCCACCATGTGATCCGGATCCTGTGGGCCTGCCACGTGGTGCACCACTCCAGCCGGCACTACAACCTGTCGACCGCACTGCGGCAGCCCTGGACCGGCGCCACCAACTGGGTGTTCTACCTGCCGATGGTCGCCGCCGGCGTCCACCCGGCCGCGCTGGCCTTCTGCTCCTCGGTCAACCTGGTCTACCAGTTCTGGATCCACACCGAGCGGATCGACCGGCTGCCCCGGCCGGTCGAGTTCCTCTTCAACACCCCCTCGCACCACCGGGTGCACCACGCCTCGCAGGGCGGCTACCTGGACCGCAACTTCGGCGGCATCCTGATCGTCTTCGACCGGCTGTTCGGCAGCTTCACCCCGGAGACCACCAGGCCGGTGTACGGCCTGACGAAGAACCTGCACACCTACAACCCGCTGCGAGTGGCCACCCACGAGTACGTGGCGATCGCCCGCGACATCGCCGGCGCCGCCGGCTGGGGCGACCGCGTACGCCACCTCATCAAGGGGCCGGGCTGGCAGCCCGGCGCCACCGACCGCCCGGAGGGCACCGCCGTATGACCATCACCCGACGCCTGCGCACCGCCCGCGGCCTGCTGACCGGCTTCGCCGCCACCTCGGCCGTCCACCTCGGCGCGATCGCGACCGGTGCCTCCGTGCTCCGGCACGCCACCAAGCCGGCCCTGATGCCGCTGCTCGCGGCGCAGACCCTGGCCCGCAGCCCGCAGGCCCCCAAGCTGCTGGCGCCGGCCCTGCTGCTGAGCGCGGGCGGCGACGTGGCGCTCCAACTCGGGGACGACACCGCCTTCCTGGCGGGGATGGGCTCCTTCGCGGCCGCGCACGTCTGCTATGTGACGATGTTCGTCCAGCAGGGCGCGCTCGACGACCGGCGGCGCACCGCCCTGGTCGCGGCGGCCTACGCGGCAGCCTGGGCCACGATGATCGGTCAGCTCTGGCCGGACCTCGGCGACCTGAAGATCCCGGTGGCCGGCTACAGCCTGCTGCTCGCCTCCACCGCCGTCACCTCGGCCGGGCGGGGCTGGCGGACGGGCCTCGGCGGAGCGCTCTTCCTGCTCTCGGACACCCTGATCGCCACCCGGCTGGCCGGCTGGAAGGAGCTGCCCGGCCACGAGCTGCTCATCATGTCCACCTACATCGCCGCCCAGTACCTGCTGGCCACCGGCGCGCTCGGGGCCCTGGAGCCCACCGGGGAGGAGGCGGACAAGCCCGGGGACGAGTACACCGGCGCAGCCGGCGCACGGCTCAGCGCCCCGGCGTGACCACGGGGCGCTGAGCAGGGGTCGGCTGTCCGGGCATCAGGACTGCTGCCCGTCGGCGGGCCGGCGGCGCAGCAGCCAGAAGCCCGCGATGCCGGCCGCGACCAGCACGCCGCCGGCCGCGAGCTCCCGCCCGTCGGTGTGGATCGAGCCGCCGAGGCCGGTCTTGACCGCCCCGTGCGGCTCCTCCGGCTCGGCGGGCTGGGCCGGCCGGACGGACTGGGCGGGCTGGGCGGACGGCTTGTAGCCCTCGGAAGGCGTGCCGCCGCCCCAGGAGCCCGAGCCGGTGACGGCCACCGCGCCGGTGAAGGTGTCACCGTTGGGGCACTTGCCGTCGATGCCCCAGGAGTTGCCCTGGAGCGCCTTCTTCACCGTGCCGACCAGGTCCTGCTGGGCGACCAGCTTGGCCGGGCCGCTGTACTTGCCGTCGGGGCCGACCGTGAGGGTGGCGGAGCCACCGGTGAAGGCCTGCGAAGCGGCGGTGACGGTCTTCACGGAGCTGGTGTCGCAGGTGACGCTGACGGTCACGGTCTGGCCCGGGGCACCTTCCGCCGGGCTGACCCAGGCGGGTGCGACGTCCTTGGCCTGGGCAGCCGGCCCGGCGAGGCCGAGCAGGGTGGTCGCGCCAAGCAGGGCTGTGGCGGCCGTACACGTGCGGCGCATGCCGTACCTCCAAGGTTCTCCGGTGCAGCGGGCGGACTCCGACGTCCGCGTGATCGAACAGCTACACCTGGTTACCCGCGACGCTAGGCAGCGCCACGCCGGGCGGCCACCCGGCGGAGCCCGTTCGGGTCCATACCGTCACGGTGCGTCACCGGGTGGCCGGCCCTGGCGGGCGGCTCAGAGGTCGAGATCGACCACCACGGGCGCGTGGTCGCTGGTGCCCTTGCCCTTGCGGGCCTCGCGGTCGACGTAGCTGTCCGTCACCGCGTCGGCGAAGGCCTTGTTCGCGAAGGTGAGGTCGATCCGCATGCCCCGGTTCTTGGGGAAGGCGAGCTGGCGGTAGTCCCAGTAGGTGTACGGGTGGTCGTACTTCAGCGGGCGGGGCACCACGTCCTGCAGGCCGGCCGTGGCGAGGGCCGCGAGGGCGGCGCGCTCGGGCGCGGTGACGTGGGTGAGGCCCTCGAAGGCGGCCACGTCGAAGACGTCCTCGTCGGTCGGCGCCACGTTGTAGTCGCCGAGCACGGCGAACGGGCGGGGGCCGGCGGCGTCCGCCAGGACGGTCTCGCGCAGGGCGGCAAGCCAGTCCAGCTTGTACTGGTAGTGCGGGTGGCCGACCTCGCGCCCGTTGGGCACGTAGACCGACCAGACCCGGACCGGGCCGCAGGTGGCGCCGATCGCCCTCGGCTCGACCTCGGGCAGCAGCGCGCCGTCGGCCAGGTAACCCGGCTGCTCGGGCAGGCCGCGCACCACGTCGTCCAGGCCGATCCGGGAGACGACGGCGACGCCGTTCCACCGCCCGGTGCCGTGCGCGGCCGTCTCGTAGCCGAGCTCCTTGACCGCCTCGTACGGGAAGGCGTCGGTGGAGCACTTCAGCTCCTGGAGGCAGAGCACGTCCGGCCGGGCGCTCTCCAGCCACTCCAGGAGCTTGGGCAGCCGGGCGGTGACGGAGTTGATGTTCCAGGTGGCGATGCGGACTGTCACGGCTGGCGGCCTTCCCGGGGTGGTACGGAACGAGGGGGTGGGCGCCCGGACCGGCCCGCGCGGGCGGACCACCGGGCACCCACCCCGAACATACCGTCCGGCACCGACAACACCGGCAGGCTCAGCCCGGCGCCGGGCCGTCGGCCGCCGGTCCGTCAGCGGCTGGGCCGCACCACGGCGGCCGAGCCGCCACCCCGCCGGACCGGCTCGGCCGCGGCCCGCCAGCGGCCGTCCGGCAGCCGCTCGACGCCGGTGGCCGCGCCGATCTCCCCGCCGTCCACGAAGACGTGCCCGAGCGCCTCCAGCCGGGCCCGCTCGGGCAGTGCCAGGAAGGCGGGTTCGGCGCTGGTCGCGGCGGTGTTGCGCTGGCTGGCGCGCGGGGCGGCGATCGCCTGTTCCAGCGTCAGGCCGCGGTCGATCCGGCCGAGCACCACCTGGAGCGCGGTGGTGATGATGGTCGAGCCGCCGGGCGAGCCGGTGGCGAACAGCGGCCGGCCGTCCTTGAGCACGATGGTCGGCGAGATCGAGGAGCGCGGCCGCTTGCCCGGGCCCGGCAGGTTGGGGTCGGGCACCCCGGGGGTGGCGGGGGCGAAGGAGAAGTCGGTCAGCTCGTTGTTGAGCAGGAAGCCGCGGCCGGGGACGGTGATGCCGCTGCCGCCGGTCTGCTCGATGGTCAGGGTGTAGGAGACCACGCTGCCCCAGCGGTCGGCGACCGTCAGATGGGTGGTGCTGGGCCCCTCGTAGCTCTCGGCGACGGCCGGCCCGCTGCTCGCGCAGGCGGCCGGGTGGTACGGGTCGCCCGGGGCGAGCGGGCTGGTCAGCGCGTGGTCCGGGTCGATCAGGCAGGCCCGGGCGGCGGCGAAGGCCGGCGACAGCAGCTGGGCGGTGGGCACCTGGACGAAGCGCGGGTCGCCGACCCAGCGGCCGCGGTCCGCGAAGGCGATCCGGCTGGCCTCCAGGAAGCGGTGGTAGTACTGGGTGTCGTCCAGCGTGGCGAGGTCGCTGTGGGCGAGGATGCCGAGCGCCTCCCCGCCGGTGGTGCCGCCGGAGGAGGAGGGCGCGATGCCGTTCACCTCCAGCCCCCGGTAGGCGACCTTGGTGGGCTGCTGGACCAGTGCCTGGTAGGAGGCCAGGTCGGCGGTGGTCACCTGGCCGGGGCGGGCGTTGCGCCCGGAGGCCGGGTCGACCGGCGGGTGCTGGAGGGTGCGCACGATGTCGGCGCCGATCGGGCCGCGGTAGAGCGCGTCGGTGCCCTTGCGGCCCAGCTCGCGGTAGGTGGCGGCGAGGTCCGGGTTGCGGAAGCGGGAGCCGACCACCGGGAGCGCGCCGTTCGGCAGGAAGAGCTGCCGGGTGGCCGGGAAGTCCTGGAAGCGGGCCCGGTTGAGCGCCGTCTGGTCCTGGAAGGTCTGATCGACCGTGAAGCCCCGGTCGGCGATCCGCTCGGCCGGGCGCAGCACCTCGCCGAGCGAGCGGGTGCCCCAGAGCTGCAGCGCCTTCTCCCAGGTCGCCGGGGTGCCGGGGACACCGACCGACAGCCCGCTGGTGACGGCGTCGGCGAAGGCCAGCGGCTTGCCGTTCTCCAGGAACAGCGTCTCGTCGGAGCGGCGGGAGGCGACCTCCCGGCCGTCCAGGGTGCTGACCCGGCCGGTGCGGGCGTCGTAGTGGACGAAGTAGCCGCCACCGCCGATGCCGGCCGAGTACGGCTCGGTGACGCCCAGCGCGGCGGCGACGGCGACCGCCGCGTCCACCGCGTTGCCGCCGTTGCGGAGCACCTCGATGCCGGCGGCGGTGGCGTCCGCGTCCACGCTGGCGACGGCTCCGCCGTAGCCGGTGGCCTCAGGGGTCTTCGGTGGGGGCGCGGCGGCCGTGGCCGGGGTGACCGCGGCACAGACCAGGGCGGCGGCGATGGCCAGGGCGGGTACGGAACGGGCCAGGACTCTCATACGGACCTCCTGAGGCGGCGTCAGCTTCCCGTTCTTTCACACCTGTGGTGGACAGGACAACCGCGCATCGTCGCACTACCGGCCAGTAGTCCCGGCAAACGACAAGGCCGGTCGGAGAAATCCGACCGGCCTGTGTGGTGCGCGAGGGGGGAGTTGAACCCCCACGCCCTTTCGGGCACTGGAACCTGAATCCAGCGCGTCTGCCTATTCCGCCACCCGCGCCCGAGTGCTTGTGGAGAACATTACCCGATCCGCGGGCGCCCCCCGCACCGCCCCCTGCCGGCTCCCTGCCGGCCGGCCCGCGGCTACCGCAGCGAAGCCCGCTCGGCCCGGCGGCGCTTGACGGTGCGGAAGCGGCGGGCCACCTGGCGGGCCAGGTCGGCCGCGCCGACCAGGCCGGCCTCGTTGCCCAGGGCGGCGGGCACGATGCCGGCCTCGGGCCGGAAGCCCCGGCCGGTGAGGGTGCGCCGGAAGGCCTCCTGGGCGGGGGCGAGCAGCAGGTCGCCGGCCTCCGAGACGCCGCCGCCGATCACGAACCGCCCGGGGTCCAGCGCGGCCGCCAGGTTGGCGATGCCGACGCCCAGCCAGTGCCCGACCTCGAAGAGCAGCTCGATGGCGACCGGGTCGCCGTCCCGGGCCGCCTCGGTGACCAGCGGGCCGGTGATCCCGGCCGCCGTGCCGCCGGCCCTGGCCAGCAGCGGCTCGACCACCGGGGACTCCTCCTCCACCAGCCCGCGGGCCTCGCGGACCAGCGCGTTGCCGGAGGAGTACTGCTCCCAGCAGCCCCGGTTGCCGCACGGGCAGCGGTGCCCGGCGGGCACCACCTGCATGTGGCCGAACTCGCCGGCCAGCCCGTACTTGCCCCGGTCGACGAAGCCGTCGCGGACCACCGCGCCGCCGATGCCCGTACCCAGGGTGATCATCACCATGTGGTCCTCGCCCCGCCCGGCGCCGAACCGCCACTCCGCCCAGGCGGCCGCGTTGGCGTCGTTCTCCACCACCACGGGGAACCGCAGCCGCTCGCTGAGCGCGTCCCGCAGCGGCTCGTTGCGCCAGTTCAGGTGCGGGGCGAAGAGCACCCGGGAGCGGTCCGCGTCCACCCAGCCGGCCGCGCCGACGCCCACCGCGTGCACATCGTGCTTGTCGGCGAGCTCGAGCACCAGCTCGACGATGACGTCCTCGACCACCCGGGCGCTCTTGTTCTTGTCCGGGGTCTCGGTCCGCACCCGGTCCAGCACCCTTCCCTCGCCGTCCACCACCCCGGCCACCACCTTGGTGCCGCCGATGTCGACGCCGATGGTCGGCAGTCGCAGCACCCCGGCGGGCAGGGTGCGCCGACGGCGGTCGGCCCCGCGCGGGCCGAGGCCGAACAGGGTGGGCAGGACCGGCGGCCGCGCGCTGTCGTTCGGGGTGGTCACTGGGGTGGACGCTCCTTCGGGTCGTCGGGACGGCCGAGTTCGTGGCTGAGCTCGGCCAGGTCCGAACCGCCCGCCATCTCGGTGGTGAGCCGTTCGAGGCTGATCTCCGCGCGCGGGTGGCTACCCGCCATTTTCCCCCTTCGCAGCAGGGTGAAGTGGTCACCCACCAGGTAGGCGTGGTGCGGGTTGTGGGTGATCAGGACCACCCCGAGGCCCTGCTCCCGCGCGGCGGCCACGTACGTGAGCACCACCCCGGACTGCTTGACGCCGAGCGCGGCCGTCGGCTCGTCCAGGATCAGCGCCTTCGCCCCGAAGTGCACCGCCCGGGCGATCGCCACGCACTGCCGCTGGCCGCCGGAGAGGGTGCCGATCGGCTGGTCGACGTCGGCGAGCTCGATGCCCATCCGGGCCAGTGCGTCGCGGGCGACGGCCCGCATCCGGGGGATGTCCAGGCGCAGCGAGCCGAGCTCGGCGCCGAGGAAGAAGTTCCGCCAGACCGGCATCAGCGGGACGACCGCGAGGTCCTGGAAGACGGTCGCGATGCCGAGGTCGAGGGCCTCGCGCGGGGAGCCGAGCCGCACCTCGCGGCCGGCCACCGTGTAGCGGCCCTCGTCGTGCTGGTGCAGCCCCGAGATGATCTTGATCAGGGTGGACTTGCCGGCCCCGTTGTCACCCAGCACGCAGCTGATCCGCCCGGCCGCCACGGTGAGCGAGACCCCTTCCAGCGCCCGCACCGGGCCGTACCACTTGCCGACCTCGGCCAGCTCCAGCAGCGGCATCAGGCCCTCCCCAGTTCGGCCCGGTGCTTGACCCAGGAGTTCAGCAGGGCGGCCAGCAGCAGCATCGCGCCCAGGAAGAACTTGAACCAGTCCGGGTCCCACTGGGCGTACACGATGCCCTTGCTGACCATCCCGAAGATCAGCGCGCCCAGGGCCGAGCCCACCACCGAGCCGTACCCGCCGGTGATCAGGCAGCCGCCGATCACCGCCGCGACGATGTAGATCAGCTCGTTGCCGACGCCCTCGCCGGACTGCACGGTGCCGAACGAGAACAGCAGGTGCTGGCCGAGCACCCAGGCGCAGAAGCCGACGCCCAGGTAGAGGCAGGTCTTGGTGCGGGCGACCGGCACGCCGACCGCGCGGGCCGCCGCCGCGTCACCGCCGACCGCGAAGACCCAGTTGCCGAAGCGGGTGCGCAGCAGCACCCAGCTGCCGACCGCGACCAGCCCCAGCCACCACCAGACGGTGGCCCGGACCGTCAGCCCGCCGACGGTGACCTCGGAGGCGAACAGCCAGCGGCAGGAGGCGAAGCCCTGCATGTCCCCGATCGGCTTGGTGCTCACGGTGCCGGAGACCAGCTTGGTGACGCCCAGGTTGGCGCCGGTCAGCATCAGGAAGGTGCCGAGGGTGACGATGAAGCTGGGCAGCCGGGTGCGTGCGAGCATCCAGCCGTTGAACGCGCCGACCGCGAGCACCACCGCCAGCGAGACCGCCGCCCCGACCCAGGTCACGGCGGTGAGCTGGTAGGAGACCATCGAGGAGGTCAGCGCGGCCGTGGTGACCAGCACGCCGGCCGAGAGGTCGAACTCGCCGCCGATCATCAGCAGCGCCACCGGCGCCGCCATGATCCCGATGGTGGAGGCCGCGTAGAGCACGGTGCCCAGCGAGGAGAGCCGCAGGAAGCTGTCGGCCGTCAGGGCGAAGAACACGAACACCGCGGCCGCCGCCAGCAGGGCGCCGAACTCCGGCCGGGCGAGCAGCCGGTGCCGGCGGGTCCGGCCGTCCGCCAGCAGGTCGGCCGGGGCGCTCACCGGGTGCCCCGGGCGACGTCCTGGGCGAGCGCGGCGGCGTCCTCCTTGGTCAGCACCTGCGGGCCGGTGAGCACCGGGCCGCCGCCGCCGAGCACGTCCAGGTTGTAGCGGTACAGCCAGAGCAGGTCGACGCCCTCGTACCCCTGGAGGTAGGGCTGCTGGTCGACGGCGAAGCCGACGGTGCCCGCCTGGAGTCCGGCCACCACCTGGGTGCCCAGGTCGAAGGTGTCCAGCTCGACCGGGCGGCGGGCGTCCTGGACGGCCTGCAGGCCGGTGGCGGCCAGCGGGGCGCTGAGGGTGAGCACGGTGTCCAGCGACGGGTCGGCCTGGAGCTTGGCGGTGATCGCGGCCCGGGCGTCCGGCAGGTTCACCCCGTCGACGTACAGGGTCTGGAAGGTGCCGCCGAAGGCCGACCGGGCACCGGAGCAGCGCTGCTCCTGGCCGATGTTCCCCTGCTCGTGGATCACGCAGAGCACCGCGGTGCGCGAGCGGCCGGCCAGTGCGCGGCCGGCGGCCTGGCCGGCGGTGGACTCGTCCTGGCCGATGTGGGTGAGCGCGCCGAACCGGGCGGAGAACTCCTGGCCGGAGTTGATGCTGATCACCGGGATGCCGGCCGCCGCGGCCTTGCCCAGCACCTCGGCCATCGCCTCGCCCTTGGCCAGCGTGACCAGCAGCCCGTCCACCCGCTGGTCGATCGCGGCCTGGACCAGCTGGACCTGGTTCTGGGTCTGCGCGTCGTTGGAGTAGAGGAAGGTGATGTTGTCCTTGGCGGCGGCCTGCTCGGCGCCCTTGCGGACGGTGTCCCAGAAGGAGTCGCCGGCCCCGGCGTGGGTCACCATCGCGACCTTCCAGCGCGGGGTGTCCACCGCGCCGCCGGCCGTGGCCGACCGCGCCCTGGCCTGCTCGGCCCGGCGGCCCCCGGTGCTGCTGCAGGCGGTGGCCAGCAGGAGCAGCACGAGCAGCACCGTCGCCGTCCGCGCCCTCACCTCGTCCGTGCCCGCACTGTGACGCTCCACCCTGTTCGCCCGGCCATGGCTACCAGTGTCGGCGCCGCAGGGCGGCGGGTCGAGATCGCGTAGGGCCGCCCGGGTGAGACGCGCTGACGGAGCACCAGCCGATCGGGCGGTGTTCGGCCAGCTCGGGACGGGCACGGGGAAGGATCGGGTCCGATCCAAATGCTGGTCCGGTCGGGTGGCAGACTTGGGTGGTTGCTTGGCGGAAGCTCACAGAAATGTGATGTTCCTCTCAGGGTCCACCCAGCAACTGATCGCCCGTCCCACCCCGTCTGATCCTTCGGAGCCCGTCTCGGGCGCCCAGAAGCCCGCGGCGAACGCAAACCCGGATACGAGAAAACCTTCATGCAACTGACTGGCACCCCCTTCCTCATCGTCACGATCTTCCTCGTGCCGATCTCCATCGCGGCGGCGTTGCTGCTCTGGGGGCGGGTGCGCGGGCCCAAGCCCGTGCAGGTCCTGTCCAGACTCGCCATGATCCTGTTCTGCCAGGTCACGGCTGTCACGACGGTCTTCGTCATGGTCAACAACGCCAACCTGATCTACGGCAACTGGGACGATCTGCTCGGCACCGGCGAGCACGTGCGGGCCATCCCCAAGGTCCCGGCGGACAACGGGCCCGGCTCGGACAACAAGACCCGGGCCAAGGTGATCCAGTCCTTCAAGGGCGTCGGCGACCCGAAGGTGCCGGCCGACGTGCAGCACACCGAGCTCAAGGGCGAGCTGTCCGGGGTCGACGGCGAGGTGCTGGTCTGGCTGCCGCCGCAGTACAACAACCCGGCGTACAAGGACAAGAACTTCCCCGTGGTCGAGCTGCTGCCGGGGTGGCCGGGCTCGTCCAAGACCTGGTACGGCACGCTGAAGGTCTCCGAGCAGCTGAAGCCGATGATGGAGCGCGGGGAGGTGGCGCCGTTCATCCTGGTGTCGCCGCGCACCAACCTGCTGGGCGACGAGGTGGACACCGGCTGCGCGGACGTCCCGGGCAAGGTCAACGCGGACACCTGGCTCTCCCGGGACGTGCCGCAGATGGTCCTGGACAACTTCCGGGCCGACCCGTCCGCCGACCGCTGGGCGGTGGCCGGCTACTCGGCCGGCGGCCACTGCGCGGCCAAGCTCGCCCTGGAGCACCCCAACCGCTACCGGGCCGGCGTCAGCCTCTCCGGCTACAACGACCCGGGGCTGGAGCCGCACTCGCTGACCGCCAAGGACCCGGCGCTCAAGGAGAAGTCCAACCCGCTGAACATCCTCAAGAACGCCCAGACCCCGCCGAAGACCGCACTGTTCGTCAGCGGCAACAAGGGCGACGGCTACGAGGACGCGCTGGCGTTCAAGCAGGCGGCGAAGGCGCCGACCACCGTCACCGCGGTGGAGACCACCGGCCCGCACGCCAGCGACGTCTGGCGGCCGATGGTCCCCGACATGTTCAAGTGGCTGACCGGCGTCATCCCGGTCCAGCACTGACCGACCAGCACTGACCGACCAGCACTGCCACCGGTCCAGCACTGCCACCGGTCCAGCACCGACCGGCCAGCACGACGCGCAGGGCAAGCCGAAACGGCCCGCCCCCGGTTCACCCGGGAGCGGGCCGTTCTCATCGGCGGGTCAGGCCGCGCGGCGCCGGCCCCGGGAGCGCCGGGGGTAGGGGAAGAGCCGCAGCGAGCGCTTGGCCGCCAGGTCCTCCATCCAGCCGAAGCAGAGCACCAGCCCGGCCAGCAGCGGCAGCGCGATCAGCAGCGGGGTCCAGTGGCTGCGCAGCAGCCACTGCCCGTGGTCGAACAGGAAGTCGATGTTCCACAGGTTGTCCATGATCGGGACGGCCAGGGTCAGCGCCGGGACGTGCCACAGGTAGACGCTCACCGCCCGGGCGTTGAGCAGGGTGATCCAGCCGTCCCAGCGCTCCAGCGGCCGGGGCCAGGTCTCCCAGGACGGGCTGAGGTGGAGCAGCAGCAGGACGTAGCCGAAGGACCAGATCGCCTGGGCGAACGGCACGCTCTCCAGGTCCCCGATCAGGGTCGGGTCCTCGATCGGCCGGCTGAGCAGCCACCAGAGCCCGGCGACCATGATCAGCGGGGCCAGCGAGGGCGCGAGGTACTGCGGCATCCTGCGCAGGATGCCCTCCTGGTGCGCCATGCCGAGCAGCCAGCAGGCGCCGAAGGTGGTGAAGTCGGTGGCGGCCTCGCCGATCCTGCCGTCATGGCTGAACAGCCCGGAGTTGATCAGCCACGACAGGGCCAGCGGGGCGAGCACCGTCAGCAGCGGCTGCTTGCGCAGGCAGCGCAGCATCAGCGGGGAGAGCAGCACGTACCAGAGGTAGGCGCGCAGGTACCAGAGCGGCACCGCGACGTTCTCGGCCCAGCTGTGCTCCAGCATGCCGTGGAAGCCGGAGAGGTCGGCGCCGTACGGCGGGTTGCTCAGCGGCAGCACCCAGAACGCCAGGTGCCCCCACCACCAGCCCGGGTGGCCCTCGGAGTTCGGCCCCCAGCCGTCGAGCAGCATGAAGCCGGTCAGCACCGCGCCGAACAGCCACATCGGTGGCAGCAGGCGCCGCAGCCGGCCGCGGATGACGCTGAGCGCCGGCCGGCTGAGCGAGCGGACCATCAGCGAGCCGGCCAGCGCGAACATCACGCCCATGGACGGGAACGCCAGCGGCAGCCAGCCCCAGCTGAAGTTGTGGTAGAGGATCACACGGACCAGCGCCAGGGCGCGCAGCAGGTCGAGGTAACGGTCCCGGCCGCTCTTGCGGCGCACCGGCGCCTCGGCGGCGGGTTCGGCCTCGAGGTCGGGCCCGGCCTCGGGGTCGGCGACCAGCTCGGGGCCCGCCGCGGGCGCCACCGCGTCCTTGGCGGCGAAGGCCGCCTCGAAGGCGGCCACCGACGCGGCCACCGAGGCGTCCTCGGAGCCGCCCCGCTCGGCCTCGCCCGGCCGCAGGACCCGCAACTGCATCGTCTCGTCCTGGGGCGGCGGCAGGCGCCGGAAGGCGTCGAAGCCGACCGGCCCGCGCGGCTCGGTGGGAGCGGGCATCGTCAGACCTCCACGATCGGTGCCGCGACCTCACCGGTGCGCCGCAACTTCTGCCAACGGAGCCGGCCGCCGGTGAGGGCCGTGATCGACGACTGGAGCAGCACCAGGTACATCAGCTGCCGGTAGACCACCTGCTGGATCGGCAGGGTCACCAGGTGCCAGGGCTTCTCCTTGTCCAGGCGGAAGGCGTACCAGGCCAGCGCCCCCTGGACGAGCAGCACGGCGAGCCAGGCCGAGAGCGTGCGCGAGGCGTCCACGAACAGCACGCCGTACAGCAGGAAGAGGTCGATCAGCGGCGCCAGCAGCGGGGTGATCACGCCGAACAGGGTGACCACCGGCAGGCCGACCCGGCCGAACCGGCCGGCCGGGCCGCGGTCGAGGACCGCGTGCCGGTGCTTCCACATCGCCTGCATGGTGCCGTAGCTCCAGCGGTAGCGCTGCGACCAGAGCTGCTGCATGGAGGCCGGCGCCTCGGTCCAGGCCCGGGCGTTCTCCGCGTAGACGACCCGCCAGCCCTGGCACAGCAGCGCCATCGTGACGTCGGTGTCCTCGGCCAGGGTGTCGTCGCTCATGCCGTCGACCTCGAGCAGCGCCGCCCGGCGGAAGGCGCCGATCGCCCCGGGGATGGTCGGCATGATGTTGAGCGTGTCGTACATCCGGCGGTCGAGGTTGAAGCCCATCACGTACTCGATGTGCTGCCAGGCCCCGATCAGGGTGTCCCGGTTGCCGACCTTGGCGTTGCCGGCGACCGCGCCGACGCCCGGGTCGGCGAACGGCTGGATCAGCTCGCGCACGGTGGAGGGCTCGAAGACGGTGTCGCCGTCCATCATCACGACGATGTCGTGGGAGGCGTTGGCGATGCCGTTGTTGAGCGCCGCGGGCTTGCCGCCGTTCGGCTGCCGCAGCAGCCGGACGTTCGGGAAGTTCATCTCCTCGACGATGTCCGCGGTGCCGTCGGTGGAGCCGTCGTCGATCACGATGATCTCGATCGGGTGGTCGCTGGCCGCGAGCGAGTTCAGCGTGTTGGCGATGCACTCGCGCTCGTTGTACGCCGGCACCAGGACGGTGACCGGCTCGGTCACCGGCGGCCCCCAGCCGAAGTCCGCCCGCCTGGTCCGGCGGACGTGCCGGGTGGCCAGCACGATCATCAGCGCGAAGCGGCCGAACACCAGCACGCCGACCACGGCCAGCAGGTCGATCAGCCACGGCAGGACGTTGACCGCGAGCTGGGTGCCGGCGATGAACGCCCGGCCGGCCCAGAGCTGGTAACCGTGCACCGGGACGGTGGTGTTGGAGGAGCCCAGGGCCTCGCCGATGCTGGCGAACCGGTAGTTCTGGGCCTCCAGCTTGTCGATGATCTGGGAGAGCGCCGCGACGGTCTGCGAGCGGTCGCCACCCGCGTCGTGCAGCAGGATCATCTCGCCCTTGCCCGGCTGCTTGGGCATCGCCGTCCGGACGATGGAGTCCACGCCCGGCCGCTGCCAGTCGTCGGTGTCGGCGTCGATGAAGGCGGTCAGGTAGCCGCGCTGGCCGACCTCCTTCACCACCGGCCAGGTCCAGTCGTCCAGCGCGTCCGCGGTGGAGGAGTACGGCGGACGGAACAGCGAGCTGTGCACGCCCGCGACGCCGGCCAGGGCGAGCTGGGTCTGGCCCAGCTCCCAGCTCAGCCGGGTGCGGGACTGCAGCGCCAGGTCGGGGTGGGTGAAGGTGTGCAGGCCGATCTCGTGGCCGCCGGCCACGATCTGGCGGATCAGGTCCGGGTGGCGCGCGGTCATCGCGCCGGTGACGAAGAAGCTGGCGTGGATGTGGTGCTCGGCCAGCAGGGCGAGGATCTTCGGGGTCCAGACCGGGTCCGGACCGTCGTCGAAGCTCAGGACGACGGTCCGGTCGGGTATCGAGTAGCTGACCGGGGCGTTGTTCAGCTTGCCCCGCGCGTCGACGATCGGACCGCCGGTGAGCAGGTTCGGCGGCACGGTGGTCTTGTCCACCGACACCGCGATCTGGTTGTCGTGGAACACCTCGTTGGTCGCCATGCCGCGCAGCACGAGCAGGGCGAGCAGGAAGACCAGCACCGTCACCGGGAGGAAGAACCTCAGTGGCGGGGCGGCGAGGCGGCGTGACCGGCGGGCGGACTGTCTGGGGCGCTGATGGCGGGACATGGCGGTTCCTGGAGCCGGGCGGTGACGCGGGTCAGTGGTTGCCGGACCGGGCGGTCGCAGCCGTGTGGGTGGCTGCTGCGCCCGGCGGGGCGATCGTGGTCTTGCCGGCGACCGGAGCGGTGGCCCGGCTTCCGGTGGCCGAGGCGGAGCCGGTCGCGGAGCTCCGCCCGGTGGCCTTGCCGGAGGGAGGGGTCGCCGACCGCGAGGACGCCGAGCCCGACGTGGCGGGGGACGGGGAGAGCGAGGCGCTCGGGACGGTCGCCGGGAGCGCGGACGCACCGGGCTCCGCGCCGCCAGGGGTCGGCTGGACCGGGATCCGCAGGGCCGGTGCCTGCGACTGCATGCCGACCAGGCCGGTGGTCATGGTGGCCGCCAGCACCGCCGTGAGCACGCCGATCAGCCAGCCGACACCGCGCATCCGGCGCCCGCGGGTGCCCGACTGGTCGACGAAGACCGGCGCCGGGCCGGCACTGGGAACCGCGACCGCGCGTTCACGGCGGCCGGACCGCAGGAGTGAAGGTGCCACTGAAGTGATCGGGCCTTTCCGGGACCAGCGCAGACCGCGGGGATGTCATAGGGACCGTAGTGCACCAGCGCTCCCTGAATTGGCATCAATGTTCGGTTTGGGTGGTTCTGACCGTCTCCCGTGACCTGATCGAAATCGTCGGTCCACGTCCGGCCCCCCTCTGCGCGCTCACACTCGGCGACCTCGTAGGATGCCCGAACGCTCGGCCGCAGCCGGCCGGGGAACCCGTTCAGGAACGGCCACCCGTGATCAGTCGCCCCACCGCAGCCCGCGCACCCCGCCTGCCCCGGCCGGCCCTCCTGCTGGCGTCCGCCGCGCTGCTGCTCACCGCCTGCACCTCCACCGGCACCCCCGCCGGCACCGACGCCGCCGCGCCCTCCGGCACCGCGGCCTCGCCCTCCCCCGCGGCGCCGTACGACGTCTCGGCGCTGCGCAGCCCCGGCGGCCGGCTGCTCGGGGTGGCCTCGGCGGGCTCGCCCGACGACCTCGACCCGGTGAACGCGTTCGCCGCGAAGGCCGGGCACCAGCCGGACCTGCGGGAGTACTACCAGGAGTGGGGCGACGACTTCGACCCGGACGAGAACACCAAGCTGTGGCGCCACGGGCAGCTGCCGCTGCTCTCCTGGGACCCGACCGGCACGGCGCTCCCCGCGATCGCCTCCGGCTCGCAGGACGACTACCTCGGCCGGTTCGCCGACCAGGTCCGGTCCTACCAGGGGCCGCTGGCGATCAGCTTCGCCCAGGAGATGAACGGACCCTGGAACCCCTGGGGGCCCGGCCACGCCTCCGCCGACGACTACGTCCGGGCCTGGCAGCACGTCCACGACGTGTTCCGCGACCGGAAGGCGACCAATGTGCTCTGGGTGTGGGCACCCCACGTCACCGACTCCGGGGCTCCCACCGCGCTGCCGCCGTACTTCCCCGGGGACGAGTACGTCGATTGGCTGGGCCTGGTCGGCTACTACGGGCCGCAGGACGGCGCCGACTACCGCCATCTGTTCGCCCCGACCGTGAAGGTGCTGCGCACGCTCTCCCGCAAGCCGCTGCTGATCACCGAGACCGGGGTGGCCGAGGGCCCGCGCAAGACCGCCCAGATCGCCGACCTGTTCACCGGCGCCGCCGGGACGGACGGGCTGATCGGCCTGGTCTGGTACGACCTGCAGAAGAAGTGGCCGGGCAGCTCGCAGCTGACCGACTGGCGGGTGGACAGCTCCGCCGCCGCGGCGGCGGCGGTCACCAAGGCCGCCGCCGAGCGGGGCTTCGGGTACCCGCTGAGCGGCCCTCAGGCGAGTTCGAGCGCCAGGTAGAAGTCGACCCGGTCCTCCAGCCGGGACAGGTCACGCCCGGTCAGCTCCTCGATCCGGCCGATCCGGTAGCGCAGCGTGTTGACGTGCACGTGCAGCTGGGCGGCGCAGCGGGTCCAGGAGCCGTCCGAGCGCAGGAACGCCTCCAGGGTCCGCACCAGGTCGGCCTGGTGCTCGATGTCGTACCCGATCACCCGGTCCAGCAGCCGGCTGCGGAAGGCCCGCCGGACCTCGTCCGGGACGGCGGCCAGCAGCAGCACGTGCGAGGCGAGCTCCTCGGGGCCGGCCACGCAGACCCGGCCGACCCGGGCGGCGGCGATCCGGCGGGCGTGCCGGGACTCCTCCAGCGCGCCGCGCAGGCCGCCGGCCTCGGCGGCCGGGGCGCAGACCCCGACGGTGATCCGGCCCTCCGAGCCCAGGCCCGCCTCCAGCGGGGCGAGCAGCTCGCGCAGCGCGTCGGCGGGCACCGGGGCGTCCATGGCGGGCAGCACGCCGACCGCGGTGCTCCCGGAGCCGGCCACCAGGGCGCGGTCGGAGGTGTCGGCCAGGGCCTCCTCCATGATCGAACGCAGTGCGCCGTCGGGCAGGCCGGTGCTCTCCGCGCTGAGCACCAGCCAGGTGCCCTCCCCCGCCGCCGGCGATGGCCGGGCGCCCTCGTAGCGCACGGCCATCGCCGAGGAGGCGTGCAGCGCACGGCTGATCTCGGCCGGGTCGGCGTCCCGCTGCAGCAGCGTCAGCACCTCGTCGGCGAGCCGGCGGCGCAGCCGGCGGCCCTCGTCCCGGCGGATCCGCTCGGCGGCCACCAGCCGGGCCAGGTTCTCGGCCAGCTGCTGGCGCTTGCCGGTCCATTCGGTGACGTCGCCGGCCACCGCCAGCACCCAGTCGGCGAGCGGGCTCTCCGCGGCCGGGTCGGCGGCGGCGGGTAGCAGCGAGTACGAGCCGGAGATCAGCCGGGCCCGGTGCGGGGGGCGGCGGCGCTGGCGCTGGGCGGCCAGATGGGTGCGGGCCAGCTGGTCGCGGTCCTCGGCGGAGAGCCGGTCGGCCGGGCCGGCGATCACCCGGCCGGTGGGTGTGAGCACCCAGCAGTCCAGGTCGAGGTCGCCGCCGAGCAGGTCGAGGACGGCGTCCAGGCCACCGCCGCCGGCGGCGGAGACCAGCATCCGGTGCCGGTCCACCAGGGCGGCCAGGTCGGCGGCCCGGTCGGCCGAGACCTGGCGGCCGACGAACTCGGTGACGGCGCCGAAGGCGATGTCGTCGGGCACCGCCAGCAGCGGCATCCGGTGCCGCTTGCAGGCGTCGATCAGGTCGCCCGGCACCGGGCCGACCTCGGCCTCGCCCGCCGCCAGCGCGACCGCCCCACCGGCCACGATGGTGCGGACGAACCGCTCGGAGTCCTCCGGCGCGGTGCGCCAGAGCATGCCGGTGAGCACCAGCTCGCCGCCGTGCAGGTAGCGGCCCGGGTCGTGCAGGTCCGTGGTCATGACACCGCTGACCTGCCGGTCGAGCTCGTCCTCGGCGGCGAGCAGCCGCAGCCCCAAGGTGCTGGGGGCGAGCAGGTCACGGACACGCATCCGCAGACTCCTTCGTCTGGAGGGTGGGGGTCGGGTGGGATGTGGGGGCTCACAGTGTGCCCCAGCGAATGGCCTCGGCGTTACGTCTCAACGGGTGCCCGGGTCACGGGGTCGTAGCGTCGCCGTCACGGCCGGATTACGGTCGTACCGAGCGGTCCGTAACCGCTTGGGCTGGGCGATTGCCCTCGTTAGAGGAACGTACAGGATGCCGGGCAGCACCACCGCCGGGGCTTCATGCCATCGGTGACTGCCTACGGGTGGGCCGTCAGCGGTTCACTGGCCACACGCCGCCGGACACACCCCGGTGACCAGGACTCAACGCTCCGGCAACGGAGCGGTAGCAGAGTCCGAAATCCGAGGGTAAGAACTCGGGGTGGCCGCCTCCGAACGGGCGAGCCGCCGAGTTCGGGGCACTGTGCCCGACCGTTCCGGTAGGCGACGACTTGAGGAGACACCCGCATGGAGTTCCTTCGGCCCGCTACGTGGGACGAGGCACTCGCGGCGAAGGCTGAGTACCCGACCGCGCTGCCGATCTCGGGTGGCACGGACGTCATGGTCGAGATGAATTTCGACGTGCACCGGCCATCCGCGATTCTCGACCTGAACCGCATCACCGAGCTCACCGAATGGTCGAACGACGGTGAGGTGGTGAGACTCGGTGCCGCGGTGCCGTACACCCGGATCATCAACGAGCTGTCCGGTCCGCTCCCGGGTCTGGCCCTGGCCTCCCACACGGTGGGCTCCCCGCAGATCCGCAACCGCGGCGGGGTGGGAGGCAACCTCGGCGGTGCCTCGCCGGCCGGCGACGCGCACCCCGCGCTGCTGGCGGCCGGCCGCGACGTGTTCGTCGAGGCCGCTTCGGTCCGCGGCACCCGCCTGATCCCGATCGACGAGTTCTACGTCGGCGTGAAGCGCAACTCGCTGGAGCAGGACGAGCTGATCCGCGCCGTCCACATCCCGGTGGCGGACGGCCCGCAGCAGTTCTCGAAGATCGGCACCCGGAACGCGATGGTCATCGCGGTCTGCGCGTTCGGCTTCGCGCTGCACCCCAAGAACGGCACCGTCGGCACCGGGATCGGCTCGGCCGCGCCGACGCCGCGCCGCGCCGTGGCCGCCGAGGAGTACCTCCAGGGCGTGCTCGCCGAGCGGGGCCTGTGGGAGTCCGGCGACCTGCTGGGCGCCGAGGTCGTCCAGCAGTTCGGCGAGCTGGTGAAGGCCGCCGCCTCCCCGATCGACGACGTCCGCGGCACCGCCGACTACCGCCGGCACTCGCTGGCCGTGATGGCCCGCCGCACGCTCACCTGGACGTGGAACGACTACAGCAAGCAGATCAGGAGCGCGGCATGAGGGTGACGTTCACCGCCAACGGCAAGCCGGTCGAGGCCGACGACGTCTGGGAGGGCGAGAGCCTGCTGTACGTGCTGCGCGAGCGGGTCGGCCTGCCGGGCTCCAAGAACGCCTGCGAGCAGGGCGAGTGCGGCTCCTGCACGGTCTACCTGGACGGCACCCCGGTCTGTTCGTGTCTGGTCGCGGCCGGGCAGGTGCAGGACCGCGAGGTCCGCACCGTCGAGGGCCTGGCCGACGAGAACGGCGAGCTGGGCCTGGTCCAGCAGGCGTTCATCGACGCCGGCGCGGTCCAGTGCGGCTTCTGCACCCCCGGCCTGCTGGTGCAGACCGACGCGCTGCTGGACAACGATGCGCAGCCCAGCGACAACGACATCCGCGAGGCGCTGTCGGGCAACCTGTGCCGCTGCACCGGCTACGAGAAGATCATGGACGCGGTGCGGCTGGCGTCCGCCCGCAAGTGCGCGAAGGCGGTCTCGGAATGAGTGCTCGCACGATCCAGGGTCAGAAGAACCTCCAGGAGATCCGACAGGCCAGCAAGGACGGGATCGGCGGCTCGCCGCTGCGTCCGGACGGCAACCTCAAGGTCAAGGGCGAGTTCGCGTACTCCTCCGACATGTGGCACGAGGACATGCTCTGGGGCATGGCGCTGCGCTCGCCGCACCCCCGTGCCAACATCCTGAGCGTCGACATCTCCGACGCGCTCAAGGTGCCCGGCGTCTACGCGGTGCTCACCCACGAGGACATCCCCGGCACCAAGTTCTACGGCCTGGAGATCCAGGACCAGCCGGCGCTGGCCATCGACAAGGTGCGCTACCACGGCGAGGCGATCGCGCTGGTCGCGGCCGACCACCCGGAGACGGCCCGCCGCGCGGTGAAGAAGATCAAGGTCGAGTACGAGGTGCTCACCCCGATCGTCACCGAGGAGCAGTGCCTCGCCCCCGAGGTGCACGGCTACGTGCACGAGCCGCACGAGTTCAAGTCGCACGGCTACGGCAACATCTGCCACGAGCAGAAGCTGGTCTCCGGCCTCGGCGTGACCGACGAGGTCCGGGCGCTGGCCGACGTGATCGTCAGCGGTACCTACGAGGTCGGCATGCAGGACCAGGCCTTCCTCGGCCCGGAGTCCGGCCTGGCGGTGCCCGCCGAGGACGGCGGCATCGACCTCTACGTGGCCACCCAGTGGCTGCACGTGGACCGCCAGCAGATGGCCCCGGTGCTCGCCCTGCCGGAGGAGAAGGTCCGCCTCACCCTGGCGGGCGTCGGCGGCGCGTTCGGCGGCCGCGAGGACCTGTCGATGCAGATCCACGCCTCGCTGCTGGCCCAGCACACCGGCAAGCCGGTCAAGATCGTCTACGCCCGGGACGAGTCCTTCTTCGGCCATGTGCACCGCCACCCGGCCAGGATGTTCTACGAGCACGGCGCCACCCGCGACGGCAAGCTGGTCTTCGCCGACTGCCGGATCGTGCTGGACGGCGGTGCCTACGCCTCCGCCTCGCCCGCCGTGGTGGGCAACGCCGCCTCGCTCGGCCACGGCCCGTACGTGATCCCGAACGTGAAGATGCACGCCATCGCGCTCTACAGCAACAACCCGAGCTGCGGCGCGATGCGCGGCTTCGGCGCGGTGCAGGCGGCGTTCGGCTACGAGAGCCAGATGGACAAGCTCGCCGCCGAGCTGGGCATCGACCCGGTCGAGCTGCGCCAGTTGAACGCGATGTCGGAGGGTGACTTCATGCCCACCGGCCAGCAGATCGACTCGCCGGCCCCGGTCGCCGAGCTGCTCCGGCGGGTCAAGGACATGCCGCTGCCGCCGCCGCTGGACCTCGACGACCTCGACGTCCGCACCCTGCCCGGCGCGCTGTCCAACACCTCGCACGGCGAGGGCATCGTGCGCGGCGTCGGCTACTCGGTCGGCATCAAGAACGTCGGCTTCTCCGAGGGCTTCGACGACTACTCCACCGCCCGGGTCCGCCTGGAGGTCATCGGCGGCGAGCCGGTCGCCATGGTGCACACCGCGATGGCCGAGGTCGGCCAGGGCGGCGTCACCGTGCACGCCCAGATCGCCCGGACCGAGCTCGGCGTCGAGCAGGTCACCATCCACCCGGCCAACACCGAGGTCGGCTCGGCCGGCTCCACCTCCGCCTCCCGGCAGACCTACATGACCGGTGGCGCGGTGAAGCTGGCCGCCGAGGCGGTCAAGCAGGCACTGATCGAGAAGGGCCGGCGCCGCTACGGCTGGAGCCAGCGCGACATCACGCTGGCCGGCGGCAAGGTGGTCTCGGAGACGGCCGGCCCGCTGATCTCGATGGTGGACCTGCTGGGCGACGAGGCGATCGACCTGACCCGCGAGCACCACCACCGGCCGACCGTCCCCTTCGACAAGGAGACCGGGCAGGGCTTCGGCCACGTCCAGTACACCTTCTGCGCCAACCGCGCGGTGGTCGACGTGGACGTCGAGCTGGGCCTGGTGAAGGTGGTCGAGCTGACCGCCGTCCAGGACGTCGGCAAGGCGCTCAACCCGCTGTCGGTGGTCGGCCAGATCCAGGGCGGCTGCACCCAGGCGCTCGGCCTGGCCGTGATGGAGGAGATCATCGTCCGGGACGGGAAGGTGCGCAACGCCTCCTTCACCGACTACCTGATCCCGACCATCCTGGACACCCCGCCGATCCCGGTCGAGGTGCTGGAACTGCCGGACCCGCACGCGCCGTACGGCCTGCGCGGCGTCGGCGAGGCCCCCACCGTCTCCGCCACGCCGTCGATCGTCGCCGCGATCCGACAGGCCACCGGCATCGCCCTGACCCGGATCCCGGTCCGACCGGAGCACCTCACCGGCACGCTCTAGGGATTGTCGGACAAGCTCTGGCCCCCACCCGACCTCCCCGGGGCGGCGACCGTCTTCCCCGCCGCCCCGGGGCAGCACCACCAGAGCTCCACAAGAGCTCGCCCGCACCGCACACGCACCACACGTGCACCATCCCGCTGCCTCTCCCACGCCGGGGCTCTGCAGCGGTGCGCACCACGCTCCCCCGGCCTGCGGCCGGGGCGCCCCCGGCGCAGCCCGAATGTGCACATCGTGAGTCGAACAGTCCCCCTGCGCCTGCTCCTATGCCTGGCACACAGGTCGGCTCGCCCACCCCAACCCCCTTTGAACCTTGGGAGTGGACATGACCCGGATCCCGACGGAGCCCGGCACCACTGAAGAAGCACCCGCCACCGACGAGCCCCTCACCTCGTCGCCGGCAGCAGCCCCGCCGAGACACTTCCTGGACGCCTACTTCAAGATCTCCGCCCGGGGCTCCAGCCTCGGCAACGAGCTCCGCGGCGGCCTGACCACCTTCATGGCGATGGCCTACATCGTCCTGCTCAACCCGATCATCCTGAGCGGGGCCGACGTCAACGGCCTGAAGCTGGACCACGCCCAGCTGACCACCGCGACGGCGCTCGCCGCCGCCGTGACCACGATCCTGATGGGCGTGGTGGGCAACGTCCCGCTGGCGGTGGCCGCCGGGCTGTCGGTCTCCGGCGCGATATCCGCGCTGGTGGTACCGCACACCACCTGGCCGCAGGCGATGGGCCTGTGCGTGATCTACGGCCTGCTGATCGTCCTGCTGGTCGTCTCCGGCCTGCGCGAGAAGATCATGAACGGCATCCCGCTGCCGCTCAAGCACGCCATCACCATCGGCATCGGCCTGTTCGTCGCGCTGATCGGCCTGGTCAAGGCCGGCTTCGTGCACACCGGCGGCCCGACCCCGGTCTCGCTCGGCGCCTTCGGCGAGCTCTCCGGCTGGCCCGTCCTGGTCTTCTGCCTCACACTGCTGACGATCTTCGTCCTGCTGGCCCGCAACGTCCGCGGCGCGATCCTGATCGGCATCGCCGGCGGCACCGTGGTGGCGTTCGTGGTCAACGCGGTCGCCGACCTGCCCGCCAAGACCTGGAGCAGCTCCGCCCCGGTGTGGCCGGGCAGCCCGGTCTCCGCCCCCGACTTCGGCCTGTTCGGCCACGTCGACCTGTTCGGCGCCTTCGGCGGCCAGGGCCTCGGTGCGATCAGCGCCACGGTCGCGGTCTTCACCCTGGTGCTGGCCGGCTTCTTCGACGCGATGGCGACCATCATCGGGGTCGGCACCGAGGCCGGCCTGGCCGACAAGCAGGGCCGGATGCCGGGCCTGTCCAAGGCGCTGTTCATCGACGGCGCCGGCGGCGCCATCGGCGGGGTCGCCGGGGCCTCCGGCCAGACCGTGTTCGTGGAGTCGGCCACCGGCGTCGGCGACGGCGCCCGTACCGGCCTCGCCTCCACCGTCACCGGCGCGATGTTCGCCCTGATGCTGTTCTTCTCGCCGCTCGCCGCGATCGTCCCGGTCGAGGTCGCCTCCGCCGCCCTGGTGGTGATCGGCTCGATGATGATGAGCCAGGCCCGGCACATCGACTGGTCCGACCGCGAGGTCGCCATCCCGGCCTTCCTCACCAGCGTGCTGATGCCGTTCACCTACAGCATCACCGCCGGTGTCGCCGCGGGTGTCATCTCCTACACGGTGATCAAGGCCGGCACCGGCAAGTGGCGCGAGCCCGGCCCGCTGATGTGGATCCTGACCGGGGTGTTCGTGATCTACTTCGCGCTCGTCCCGATCAAGGACTGGCTGGGCGTGCACTAGACCCGGGCGCCCGCCCGCCCCGCCGCGGTACGGGGGCCATCGGATCCCCGTACCGCGGCACCTGCCGTACACCGCTTCAGGTAGGCCGCTTCCCGTCGGCCGCTTCCGTACACCGCGCACACTGGACTGGTAAGGAGCACCGGACATGCAGGACATCGCCGAGCAACTGCACGCCTGGCACGCCGCCGGGCGGTCCTTCGCCGTGGCCACCGTGGTCGGCGTCTCGGGCAGCGCGCCGCGTGACCCGGGCGCCGCGCTGGCCGTGGACGCGGCCGGCGAGGCGATCGGCTCGGTCTCCGGCGGCTGCGTCGAGGGGGCGGTGTACGAGCTGTGCCGGGAGGCCCTGGCCAGCGGCGAGCCGGTGCTGGAGCGGTTCGGCTACAGCGACGAGGACGCCTTCGCGGTCGGCCTGACCTGCGGCGGGATCCTGGACGTCTTCGTGCAGCCGGTGGTCCCCGGCGCCGACCCGGCGCTGGACGCCGGCATCGCCTTCATCGCCTCCGGCACCCCGGTCGCCCTCGCCCGGGTGATCGCCGGGCCGCCCGGGCTGCTCGGCGCCACCGTGGCGGTCACCGCCGACTCCCACCACGGCTCGCTCTCCCCCGACCCCTCCACCACCGCCCCGGCGGCACCCACCGCCCTGCGCCCGGTGCGCCCCGCGCCGCCCCGCCACCTTCTGGAGCGCGCCGCGGTCGCCGAGGCCCGGGCGATGCTGGACGCCGGCCGCACCGGCCGACTCGAACTCGGCCTGGACGGCCGCCCGTGCGACGAGGGGCAGGGCACCGTCACGCTGTTCGTCGAGTCCTACGTCCCCGCTCCGCGGATGCTGGTGTTCGGCGCGATCGACTTCGCCGCCGCCGTGGTGCGGATCGGCAAGTTCCTCGGCTACCGGGTGACGGTCTGCGACGCCCGTCCGGTCTTCGCCACCGAGCGCCGCTTCCCCGAGGCCGACGAGGTGGTGGTCGACTGGCCGCACCGCTACCTGGACTCCCAGCTCGAGCGGATCGACGGCCGCACCGTGCTGTGCGTGCTCACCCATGACGCCAAGTTCGACATCCCGCTGCTGGAGCGCGCGCTGCGGCTGCCGGTGGGCTACGTCGGCGCGATGGGCTCGCGCCGGACCCACCGCGAGCGCAACGCCCGGCTGCGCGAGGTCGGCCTGACCGAGGCCGAGATCGGCCGGCTGCGCTCGCCGATCGGCCTGGACCTCGGCGCCCGCACCCCGGAGGAGACGGCCGTCTCGGTCGCCGCCGAGATCGTCGCCCACCGCCGCGGCGGCAGCTGCCTGCCGCTCTCGGCGGGCCACGGACCGATCCACCACGACCTGGCCGGGGCCGGGGCCGAGCAGCCCGTACCGCAGCCGCACGCGGCCTGACCCGCCCGGCTGACGGATAGTCACCAGCCCGACGCGCCAAGCGCGTCGGGCTTTCCCATGCGCTCCCGGCACCCTCCGACCATCTCCCCTCATGATCGGAGATGAAACCTGGAGACATCTCCATTCACATCCGTTGACATGCTTGAGCGGCCACCGCCATGCTGAGCCAGCCGAAATGACTGTCCGTCAAACGGACGTTCATTTCAGCGGTCCTTCGTCCCTCGTCTCCGCTCAAGGGGGTGAACCGCATGAAGAAGATCGCCATCCGCAAGTCCGGCCCGGTCCGCATGACCAGCGCCGCCAAGGCGCTGTACGCGCCGTGGGACTGCATCGTCGTCACGGCCTGATCCGCAGTGCTGCCGCGTTCGCAGGTCCGGAGGGGGGTGAACCAGATGAAGAAGATCGCCATCCGCAAGTCCGGCCCGGTCCGCATGACCAGCGCCGCCAAGGCGCTGTACGCGCCGTGGTCCTGCATGCTCGACGTCTGATCGGCCGCTCCCGTCACCCGTACCCGAGAAAGGGGTGCTCTCGCATGAAGAAGATCGCCGTCCGCAAGTCCGGCCCGGTCCGCATGACCAGCGCCGCCAAGGCGCTCTACGCGCCGTGGTCCTGCATCATCGTCCCCCAGGTCTGACCCGGTACCGCACCGGGCCGTTCGCAGGTACCGCGGGCGGCCCGGCGTGGCACGTCCCGCGCGCAGGAGGTTCCCTTGCCACCCCGTCCGGACAGCGACACCGCCCGGAGCCCACTGGACCGGCCGCAGCCGATGCACCCGCTGGTGTTCCACCCCGACGGGGACGACGTGGTGGTGGGCCGCGCCGACACCGACACCTACGTGGTGCTCCCGGTGGACGGCGCCTACCTGGTCCACCTGCTGGCCGACGGCACCCCGCCCGACCGGGCCGCCGCCGAGTACCGCGAGCGCTGGGGCGAGGACGTCGACATCCAGGATCTGCTCGAGTCCCTGGATGAGCTCGGCTTCCTGCTGGCCGAGGGCGAGACCGTCGCCGAAGCCCGCCCCGTCCGCCACCAGCGGTTGGGCCGCGCGCTGTTCGGCCCGGTGGCCTGGATCTGCTACGCCGCTCTGATCGGCCTCTGGCTGGTGGAGAGCGTGCGCACCCCGGAGCTGCTGCCGGACTACCACCAGGTCTTCTTCACCCGCTACTACAGCCTGATCGCACTGTTCCTGCTGGTCGGGCAGACCCCGCTGATCGCGCTGCACGAGATCTTCCACGCGCTGGCCGGCCGCCGGATCGGCCTGCACTCGCGGTTCAGCCTGGGGCGCCGGCTGTACTACGTGGTCGCCGAGACCTCGATGGACGGGCTGGTCGCCGTCCCCCGCCGGCAGCGCTACCTGCCGATCCTGGCCGGGATCCTGCTGGACGTCCTGGCGGTGGCCGCGCTGACCCTGGTCGCCGACCTGCTCCGCCGGCCGGACGGCAGCTTCCCCCTGGCGGCCGGCCTCTGCCTCGCCCTCGCGTACGCGACCGTGCTGCGGCTCGCCTGGCAGCTGCTGTTCTACCTGCGCACCGACCTCTACCTGCTGATGACCACCCTGCTGGGCTGCGTCGACCTGCACGCCGCCGCCAAGCACGTGCTGCGCGCGCGGATCCGCCGGCTGCTCGGCCGGCCCGCCGAGGACGACTCGCACCTGCACCCCACCGACCTGCGGGTCGCCCGCTGGTACAGCTGGCTGATGGTGCTCGGCTACTCCTTCACCCTGCTGCTCGGCGTGACCGCGGCCGTGCCGATGGCCTACCAGGTCATCGTCGGGGTGCTCGGCCGCTTCACCGGCGACACCCCGGCCGTCGAGCTGATCGACTCGGCCACCGTCCTCACCCTGAGCGCCGCCCAGCTGGCCGTCGCGGGCGCGATCGCCCTGCGCGACCGCCGGGCCGCCCGGGCCTCCCGGGCCTCCCAGGCCGCCCAGGCCGCCCAGGCCGGCTGACCGCCACCCCTCCCCGTCCCCGTTCCGAAAGGCGGCACCGTCATGGCCGAGCACCGGCACCACTGGATCCGGGCAACCCACCGCGACGCGGCCACCGAGGCCCGCGGCGCTCTGGAGCTGCCCCCGGTGCTGGCCGCCGTGAGCGCGCACCGGCGGCTGCGCGGGCCGTACACCGCCACCGGCTCGGTGCTGCGGGCGGTGCTGCCGGACGCGCTGGTCCGCTGTCCCGAGGCGGCGGCCCGGCACGACGTCGAGATCCTCTCCGTCGCGCCCGAACTGCGCCACGCCGTCCGGGCCACCCGGGAGACGCTGACCTCGCTGGCCATCCCCAAGGAGCGCACCCGCTTCTACTCCCGGCTGCGCACCCTGCGGATCACCCACGGCCTGGTCGAGTTCCTCACCGCGTACGTGCGCTCGCTCGGCGACGGCCCGCGCACCCTGGTGGTGACGGACGTCCAGCACGCCGACCCGACCGACCAGGAGTTCCTCGCCGTCCTGCTGCGCCGGGCCGACCCGGCGCTGATCACCGTCGTCCTGGGCACGGGGCCCACCGCCCCGCTCCCGCCGGACGGCCCGGTCGAGGCACCGCTGCCGGCCGCGCTCGCCGCGTACTGCACCGCGCTGGACGCGGACGCCGCGCCGCAACCGCTGCCCGCCGATCCGGCCCGGGCCTGGGTGGACGGCGACGGCAGCGCGGACGACCCACGGCTGCAGGAGGCCTACCTCGCGCTCCCGGCCGAGCGGCGCGCCGCCCTGCACGACGAGCGCCACCGCCAACTCCTCGCGCTCGGCGAGGAGTCGCTCGCGCTCGGCGCCCTCACCTGGCACGCGGAGCACGGCAGCGACCCCCTCGGCACCGGGGTCCCCACCCTGCGCCGCGCCCTGGACACCTGCATCGATCTCGGCTTCTACCACGCCACCGTGGAGCTCGGGGAGCGCGGCCGCACCCTGGTCGGGCCCGCGCAGGACCTCGACGCCTGGTGGGCCTTCACCACCAAGATGACCACCTCGCTGGCCGCACTCGGCCTGCCCGAGCGCTCGCTCCCCTTCTACACCGAGGCCCGCGCGCTCTCCACCCACCCGGTGGTCCACATGCAGGCCGCGTACGCGACCTCGATGCTCTACACGCGCCACTTCGACGCCGGGCAGCGCGACCACCTGCTCGCCCGGGGCTGGATCAACCAGGCGATCGCCCTCGCCGAGCAGTTGCCCGACCGCAAGGAGGGGGCCGCCCGCGCCGTCTTCAACCGCAACGGCCTGGCCCTGATCGAGATGCACCAGGGCAACCTGCCCGCCGCCCTCACCCTGCTGGACGAGTGCCTGGCCACGCTGGAGCAGACCCTCACCCCGGACGAGCACGCGCTGCACCGCTCGGTGCTGCGGCACAACCGGGCCCAGGTCACCGCACAGTTGGGGATGCACACCGAGTCCATCGCCGACTTCGACCAGGTGATCGCCCTGGACCCGAACTACGCCGAGTACCACTTCGACCGCGGGCTGGCCCACCGCGGCCTCGGCCACCCGGCCGAGGCACTGGCCGACTTCGAGCAGGCCGTGCGGCTCTCGCCGCCGTTCCCGGAGGCCTACTACAACCGGGCCGACGTCCGGGCCGAACTCGGCGACCTGGAAGGGGCGGTGGCCGACTTCGGGTACGTACTGGAGCTCGACCCGGCGTTCCCCGACGCCCACCTCAACCGGGCCGGCCTGCTGCTGGCGCTCGGCGACCTCGCGGCCGCCTGGCAGGATGTCGACGCGGGCCTGGCCCTCAGCCCCGAGAGCGCCGAACTGTGGTGCCTCAAGGCCCAGTTGCACATCGAGGCGGAGAACACCGCGGAGGCCCTGCGGGCCCTCGACCGGGCCCTGGAGACCGCGCCCGAGTACGCCCCCGGCTTGGCACTGCGCGGCACCCTGGCGTACGAGCGGGGCGAGCTGCCGGCCGCGCTGACCGATCTGGAGCGGGCCGCCGCGCTCTCCCCCGACCCGGAGATCCGGTTCAACCTGGCGGTGGTGCTCCGCGAGTCCGGCCGCACCGCGGACGCCCTGGTCCTGCTGGACGCCCTGCTCGCCGAGACGGAGGACCCGGACGTGCGGGCCGAGCGGGAGCGCTGCGCGAGCGGCGGCTGAACACCTGCCGACCGTTGCCCGACCGCCCGCTGACGGTGGAACGGCCCGGCGGGGCCCCGCCCGCCGGGCACCGGGCCGGGCCGGGCGATCGCCACCAACTCCGCACCGAGCCCGCACCACCCCGCGGTATCCGCGCCCGGTCGGCGCCAACTACGATGTCCCGGGAACAATCCCGACTCCAGCTGTGCTCACCCGGCCGGCGTGGGACCCGTGAGGGAGGCGCTTTGACTGGTCCGGAGCTTGACCCGCCCACACTCAGTGGCCGGATCGACCGGCTGTTCCAGGTCGTCCGCAGGCCGAGTGGCGAGCCGTACAGCCACGAAGAGGTCGCCCGCGCCTGTCGGGAGGCCAGTGGGGAGACATTTTCGGCCACCTACCTCTGGCAGCTGCGCACCGGCCGGCGGGACAATCCGACCAAGCGTCACCTGGAGGCGCTGGCACAGTTCTTCCAGGTCCCGCCCTCGTACTTCTTCGACGACGAGCAGAGCGACCGGATCACCGAGGAGCTCGCGCTGCTCGGTGCGATGCGCAACGCCGGCGTCCGGGAGGTCGCCCTGCGGGCCGTCACCCTTTCACCCGAAGGGCTCGGCACCATCAGCGACATGATCGAGGCGATCGCGCGCAGAGAGGCCAGATCACAGCGGTCCGAGTGATGTCTCCCGTCCGGCGCCCGCGCCTAGGATCGTGGCCGGTCGACCGGACGGCAGGGGTGGGAGTGGCGATGGCAGCGGCGGAACGCGACGGCAGACGCCTCTGGCGGCGGTGTCAGCAACTGGTCGCCGACACGCCGCTGCCCGTGCCGTTCGAGATCGCCGGCTTCCTCGGCGCGCTCTCGGTCCAGCTGGACCGGCCGATCGAGCTGATCCCGCTGCCGACCGGGGTCCGGGCGCCGTGCGGGCTGCTGATCAGCACCGACCGGGCCGACTACATCGGGTTCCCCACCGACACCACGCCGCTGCACCAGCAGCACATCGTGCTGCACGAGGTCGGCCACCTGCTCTGCGGCCACCGGGGCGGTCTCGGCGGCGGCCTCGGCGCGGCGGACAGCGGCACGGCCGGCCCGCTGTTCCCGCACCTGTCCGGCGAGTTGATCCGCCGGGTGCTCGGCCGGACGGTCTACACCGACCTGCAGGAGCAGGAGGCCGAGCTGTTCGCCTCGCTCGCCCTGCACCGCACCAGCAGGGCCCGGCCGACCACGCCGACGGCGCCGGCCGGCGAGCAGGGCCCGGCCGGCCGGCTCGGGTCGATCTTCGACCGGCCGGCCCGCTGGGGACCCTGCCCGTGATCGACCTCGCCGCGGTGACGGCCTGCCTGGTCGCCCTGTGCGGCATCGGCTTCCGGCTCCACCAGGTCCGCGGCAGTCGGCTGCACTCGGGGACCTGGTACCTGCTGGCCTTCGCGCTGTGCATGGCGCTGGCGACCGCGCTGCTCGCCCCCGCCGTGGCCGGCGCGGCCCGCGGCCACCCGCCGTGGGCCCTGGCGATCGCCCTCGCGGGCGGCGAACTCAAGGTCGCCGGGGCGGGGTTCCTGGCGCTGCTCGCCCTCTCCGTCGAGCCGCCCGAACGCAGCCGCCGGCTGATCGCCCGGCAGAGCGCGGGCACCCTGGCCGTGGCCGCGGTGAGCAGCGGCTTCTTCCTCGCCGCCGACGCCGACCCGGTGGCCGGCGGGCTGTACGTGAACGAGTCCGGACGCGCGCCGATCACCGGCTACAACCTGCTCTTCACCGCTCACTCGATCTGGTGCCTGGCGGTCTTCCTGCTGCTGGTCGGCCGGGCCTCGCGCCAGGTGGAGGACCGGCTGCTGCTGGCCGGGCTGCGGCTGGTGCTGGCCGGCGCGGTGGTCGGCCTGGTCTGGTCGGTGCTCAGCGTCGGTCCGCTGCTGGACGCCCTGACCACCGGCCACCAGCTCACCCGTGAGGACCGGGTCTCGGCCACCGCCGGCGTGCTGGCCCTCACCTTCGGCCTCGGCGGCGCCACCCTGACCGCCTGGGCGGGCCTGTCGGCGCGGCCGTTCCGCTGGCTGCGGGCCTGGTACCGGTACCGCAAGCTGACCCCGCTCTGGTCGGAGCTGCGCTCGGCGGTGCCGGGGATCGCCTTCGACGCGGCCGGCCCGGCGGGTGGCCGGCGGCTGCCCCGGGACGCGGAGTTCGCGCTCTACCGGCGGGTGATCGAGATCCGCGACGGACAGCTCGCGTTACGGCCCTACCTGCATCCCGAGGCCGCCGGGTGGGCCACCGCCGAGGCCGCCCGCCGGGAGCGCGCCGACCCGCAGCGGTTGGCGGCGACGGTGGAGGCGACCGTGCTGGCCATCGCGATCGAGGCCGCGGCGGCCGGCCGGCCGCGGTCGGCCGCGGTCGGCGGCTACGTCCCGCCCCAGATGCCCGCCGACCCGGACGTCGAGGCCGCCTGGCTCTGCCGGGTCGCCGCCGCCTTCACCTGCTCCGGCACCGTCCGCCGCCTGCGCACCCGAGCCCGTACGGAGCTGACGGACTGACTCCGGCCCGGCATTCCCGCAGGTCGGCGCAGTCGCCGGGGTGGACGGGCGGGCACCGGCCCGGCTATCGTCCCGCCCATGATCCTCGGCGCAGCCTCCACGACGACCCCCGGCACCCCGATCGAGGGGTACCTGGCCGTCCTGCTGATGGGCCTGGCCACCCTCGGCTTCGGCGTGGCGGTGCGGTTCGACCTGCGCGGTGTCGGCAGCCGGATCGCCGCCACCCACCGTCAGCAGGCCGAGCACCGGCGGCTGTACGGGCAGGAGCCGACGCTGCTGTCCCAGCTGTTCTGCCATCCCCGGCTGTACGGCGCGCTGCTGCTCGCCGGCGGCGTCGTGATGCTGGGGATGGACGCCTTCCTGTTCGCGGTACGGGACTGACGGCCGGCACCCCGCCGGGCCGGGCCCGGACGGCCGGTCACCCCACGTCGAGGCGGGCGGCGAGGCGCAGCAGGCCCGGGGAGATCCGGCCGAGCAGGCGGGCCGCCTTGGCCTCGACGGTGACCGGGACGACCGGCTTGCCGGTGCGCACCGCGCGGAGGATCTCGGCGGCCACCTTCTCGGGCGGGAAGCCGCGGCGGGCGTAGAGCCGGGCGGCCCGCTCCTGCTTGGCGGACTGCTCCACCGCGCCGACGCCGGAGAAGGTGGAGGTGCGGGTGATGTTGGTGTTGACGATCCCGGGGCAGATCGCCGAGACGCCGATCCGGTGCGGCGCGAGTTCGGCCCGCAGGCAGTCGGAGAGCATCAGCACCCCGGCCTTGCTGGTGGCGTACGCCGCCAGCAGCTTGGAGGGCAGGTAGGCGGCGGCCGACGCGAGGTTGACGATGTGTCCGCCCTCGCCGCGCTCGACCATCAGCGCGCCGAAGGCCCGGCAGCCGTGGATGACGCCCCAGAGGTTGACGTCCAGGACCCGCTGCCACTCCTTCTCGGTGGTCTGCAGGAAGGTGCCGGAGTGCCCGATGCCGGCGTTGTTGACCACCACGTCGGGCACGCCGTGCTCGGCGGCCACCTGCAGGGCGAAGGCGTCCACGGCCGCGCCGTCGCTGACGTCCAGCGGGTAGGCGTACCCGGGGGTGCCCAGCAGGGTGCAGAGGTCGGCGGTGCGGCGGGCGGAGTCCAGGTCGAGGTCGGCCACCACCACCCGGGTGCCCTGCTCCGCGAAGGCGAGCGCGGTGGCCCGGCCGATGCCGCTGCCGCCGCCGGTGACCACGGCCAGCCGGCCGGTGTCCGGCGGCCCCTGGGTCTGCCCCGCCGCCACCCGGGCGACGAACGAGCGGACCAGGCCCGCCAGCGCCGGCCCCTTCTCCAGCAGCGCCGACCAGTGGGTGGCGTCCAGGGTCCGCCGGGTCAGCTTCGGGGCCCAGCGCTCCAGGCCCTCGGAGAGGAAGTCGCAGACGTAGTGGTCCCGCTTCAGGGTGACCAGCTGGACGGGCACCTCGGTCGACCGCTCGCGCGGGCGCCGGATGGCGGGGCGCATGTTGGCCCGGTACAGCTCGATGCCGCGCACCGCGTCCTGCCGCAGGGTCGGCTGCGGGTGGCCGGCCCGCGGGGTGACGGCCTCCAGGTCGCGCAGCACCCGGGGCCAGGCGCGGGCCAGCCAGAGCCGCCAGGCGGCGGGGGCGAGCACCGGCAGGTGGAAGGCGGTGATGTACCAGGAGTGCGCGCCCTGCACCAGGAGCTGGCGCAGGTGGCGCGGGGTGGGGCGGCGCAGCCGGTGCCGGATCCAGTGGCCGGTGTGGTCCAGCGAGGGGCCGGACATGGTGGTGTAGGAGGCGATCCGGTGCTCGGCGCCGGGCTCGGTGACGGCCTCCCAGGACTGCACCGAGCCCCAGTCGTGGGCGACCACGTGCACCGGCTCGCCGGGGCTGACGGCCTCGGCGACGGCGAACAGGTCGGCGCCGAGCAGTTCCAGCCGGTACCCGCCGCGGCCGGCCGGGACCCCGGACTCGCCGGCCCCGCGGACGTCGTAGCGGACCACGTGGTGGTCGGCCGCGAGGTCGGCGGCGACGTCGTCCCAGACCACGTGGGTGTCGGGGTAGCCGTGCACCAGGAGGACGGTGGGGTGGGCCGGGTCGCCCTGCTCGAAGACGGCCAGCGGCAGGCCGGCGGAGTGCACGATGCGGCGGCGGATGGTCGTCATGCTGCGTCCTCCAGGGTGGTCCAGCGCCGCACGTGCGGCAGGTCGTCGTCCAGCCAGTAGGCATCGTCCTCGGTGACCACCAGCAGTTCCTCGAACTTGATGCCGACGTCGCGGAAGCCGATGTGCGGCTCGACCGCCCAGAGCCCGGGGGTCGGCGCGTGCCGGGAGGCCCGCCCGTCCGCCCAGAGCGGGGAGCGGCCGTGCAGCCGTTCGCTGATCAGCTCCCGGCCGAGGGTCTGGAGTGTACGCACGCCGAAGCCGAACAGGTTGACCCCGGCCGGGCCGCGCGAGGTGGTCCGGGTGACCTGGTGGCCGATCACCCGGCCCGGGTAGACCCGGTGCCGGTTGTCGTAGCCGTGGGCGGCGATCTGCGCGTCGACCGCGGCGTACACCTCGTCGAGCGGCTTGCGGGCCCGGACCTCGCGCAGGATCAGCTCGCGGTAGATCTGCAGGTCGCGGGCCAGCTGGTCCCAGACCGGGTTGTCGCCGACCTTGCCGCCGTAGCCGATGTCGGCGGTGTAGCCGTCCACCACCGGGGCGCAGTCGAGCACGTACGGCATGCCCTCCTCCAGCCGGCGGCCGCCGGCGAAGAACTGCAGCGGGGTGCGGAAGTGCCGGAAGGCGGTGCGGTCGCCGAACCAGGCGAACGGGACGTGGAAGAAGTCCTCCACCCCGGCCGCCACCAGGCAGCGGCGCAGCTTGCCGGTGGCCTGGCGCTCGGTGACGCCGGGTTCGATCCAGGCGGCGACCTGTTCGGCGCAGTGGTAGGCGAGCTGCTGGGTCTCCCGGAAGCGGGCGAGGTCGCGCTCGCTGTACGGGAAGGCGGGCATGGGCATCCGGTTTCTCCTCTCTACACGTCGGGGCGCTACGGGTCGGGGCGCTGCGGCTCGGGCCGCTACACGTCGAGGACGAGGGTCTCGCCCTCGGCGGCCCGGGAGACGCACGGCAGCAGGGCGCCGCCGGCCCGCTCCTCGGGGGTGAGCCGGCGGTCGCGGTGCTCGGGGGTACCGGACAGCAGGTTGACCTTGCAGGTGCCGCAGAAGCCCTGGTGGCAGGAGTACGGCAGGTCGGGCCGCAGCTCGCGGGCGACGTCCAGGGCGGAGCGGTCGGCGGGGACGGCCAGTTCGGGGCCCTCGGCCCCGAGCCGGAGGGTGAACGGGCGGCCGTCCACGATCGGCGCGGCGCCGAAGCGCTCGAAGTGCAGCGCGCGGGCGGGCGAGGCGTCCAGCGCGCGCTGGACGGCGGCGAGCATCGGGGCGGGGCCGCAGCAGTAGACGGCGGCGCCCTCGGGGGCCCGGGAGAGCAGCTCGGCGCCGTCCGGCGGGCCGCCGCGCCGGTCGTCGGCCCACAGCTCCACCCGGTCGGGGCCGAGGGCGCGCAGCTGCGCGGTGTACGGGAGCGCCTCGGCGGTGCGGCCGGCGTGCACCAACCGCCAGTCCAGGCCGAGGCGTTCGGCCTCCCGGGCCATCGGGAGCAGCGGGGTCACACCGATGCCGCCGGCCAGGAACAGCACCGCGGGCTCGGCGCAGAAGGCGAAGCCGTTGCGGGGGCGGCGGACCGTCAGCCGGGCGCCGGGGTGCAGCTGGTCGTGGATCTCCACCGAACCGCCCGCGCCGTCGGCGATCCGGCGGACCGCGATCCGGTAGCCGTACCGGTCGGCCGGGTCGCCGCAGAGCGAGTAGTGCCGCTCGCGGCCGGAGGGGAGGGTGAGCAGCAGCCGGGCGCCGGGCTGCCAGGGCGGCAGCGGGCCAGCGGCCGGGTCGGCGAGGCCCAGCTCGACCACGTCGGCGCTGACCATGGTGCGGGAGGTGACGGCGAGCGTCAGCGGGGCGGCGGGGCGGGGGGCCCGGCGGCGGGGGCTGCGGCGCAGGCCGGGCGCGCCGAGGATGGGGGTGTACCAGTCGCTGAAGGCGGTCAGCCGGCGCAGGAACCGGTCCGGCCCTGGACGACCGTAGAGGTCGGGCGGCGGGGTGGCGAGGTCCATCGGGGCGGCTCCGGGCGGGAGTTCGGTCGGTCTGGGACAGGGCTGCGGGGTGCGCGCCAAGGCTTTGAGGGGTGCCACCCCGTTGCGCGGGTGCCCCTGGCAAGGCCTAGGGCCGTGTCTCACCATTCGCGTCGGATCAGTGCGCGGCCTTGGGCGCCCGGCGGGAATGGTGAGACACGGCCTAGTGCAACGCCGCCGCGCGGGCGGCCGGGGAGGTGGCGAGGTAGCCGAGGGCCTGGCTGGAGGAGCCCTCCTGGGTGGGGTGGTAGCCGGGCCGCAGGTAGCGCAGGGCGGAGCGGACCATCCGGGCCGGTTCGGGGAGCATGCCGCGGCGGGCGATCTGCTGGGCCTGCCGCCAGGTGGGCCGCAGGCTGCCGTCCAGGGTGGGGTCGGCGGCGAGCAGGAAGCGCACGCCCCGTACCCACAGGTGGGTCAGCAGCGGGCCGGAGAGCGCCATGCCGCGGATCCGCCGCCAGTAGCCCGGGTCGAGGTGGACCATCAGGTCGTAGGCGACGCTGCGGTGTTCGACCTCCTCGGCGCCGTGCCAGCGCAGCAGGTCCAGCATCGTGGGGTCGGCCTTGGCCCGGTCCAGGCCCGGGGAGTTGAGCGCCCAGTCGCCGAGGAAGGCGGTGAAGTGCTCGATCGCGGCGACGTAGGCGACCCGCTCGGTGATGCTCTCGCGGCGCCGCTCGGCGGTCAGGTTCGGCCGCTCGCCGAGGACCCGGTGGAACAGCCAGCCGACCTGCCGCACGTAGGGCCGGGGGTCCAGGCCCTGGCCGAGCAGGTGGTCGAGCACCTCCTGGTGAGCCTCGGCGTGGATGGCCTCCTGGCCGATGAAGCCGAGCACCTCCTCGCGCAGCTGCTCGTCGGTGATGTACGGCAGGGCGTCCTTGAAGACGTCGACGAACCAGCGCTCGCCCTCGGGCAGCAGCAGGTGCAGCACGTTGATGGTGTGGGTGGCCATCGGCTCGTCCGGGATCCAGTGCAGCGGGAGCCTCGACCAGTCGAAGCGGACGTCCCGGGGCTCCAGGACCAGGCTGTCGTGCACGGCGGTGGGGCGGGGCATGGAGTGCCTCCTGACCTGCTGGGGAGCGGCGACCAGCAGCAACCTACTCGCGGGTAGGGCGGTCGACAAGGGTTTCTGCCAGTCTTATCGACACCAAGTCTAATAAGCTCGCGGGGCGCCGGGAAGAGCACCGCCGCGGACCAGTACGCTTGGGCACCGGATCACGCGGCAGGAGGATCGGCGCATGGTGGAGCAACCGGACGGGCTCGGCGTCGGGACGGTCGCCGGACTGCTGAGAGAGCACCCGCCGATGGACCGCGAGCTGCCCGGCTTCGACCCGGCCGGCGCCCCGGCCGCCCCCGGCCCGCTGTTCGTCCGCTGGCTGCTCGGCGCCCTCACCGCCGAGGTGCCCGACGCCCAGGTCGGCGCACTCTCCACGGTGGACGAGGACGGGCTGCCGGACGCCCGGATGCTGGTCCTGCGGGACGTCGACGCCGACGGCGCCGGCTGGCTCTTCGCCGCGGACGCCGACAGCCCCAAGGGCCGCCAGCTGGCCGCCACCCCGGCCGCGGCCTGGACGTTCTACTGGCCGCAGCTCGGCCGCCAGGTCCGGATCCGGGGCACCGTCGAGGCCGCCGCCCCCGAACTCTCCGCCGCCGAGTTCCTGACCCGCTCCCCCGCCGCCCGGGCGGCCGCCCTCGGCGGCCCGCAGAGCGCGCCGATCGGCTCCCTGGCCGCGTACGACACCGAGCTCACCACCGCGCTGGCCCGGCTCGCCGATGACCCGTCGCTGATCGCGCCCGGCCACACCGTCTACACCCTGCGGGCCACCGCCGTGGAGTTCTGGCAGGGCGACCGGGCCCGGCGGCACGTCCGCCTGCGCTACGACCGCCCGGCCCCGGACGCCGGATGGGGCAGCACCCTGCTGCGCCCCTGAGCCTCGCCCGTCCCGCCACCCGGACGCCCCGGCCCCGTCAGACCGCCATCGCCAGCATCAGCGGCGCCGCCTGCGCGGCCAGCAGCTCCGCGGCGTACTTGAGGTGGTGGACCCGCTCCACCGGCATCGAGGTGGCCAGGCAGCCGACGGTGGCGCCGGCCGTCACCGGGACGGCCGCACAGACCGTGCCCAGCGAGTACTCCTGGATGTCGAGCACCGGAACGGTGGCCGGCTGGCGCTCCAGCCGGTGCATCAGCTGCTCCTGGTCGGTGATGGTGCGGGCGGTCAGCCGGGCGATCGGGTGCCGGGCCAGGTGGTCGCGGCGGCCGTCGTGGTCGAGCTGGCCGAGCAGACACTTGCCGATCGCGCTGGCGTGCGCGGTGGCCCGGAAGTCCACCCACTCCTCGACCGCCGGGGCGTGGTCGGAGGCCGAGACCGCCTCGACGCACAGCTCGCCGTCCTGGTAGCGGCCGAAGTAGACGGCCGCGCCCAACTGGTCCCGCAGCTCGGCGAGTTTGTGGTGCAGCCGGACCCGGATCAGCTCCTCCCGGTTCTGCCGGCCGAGCAGCGCCAGGGTGCCGCCGAGCGTCCAGCGGCCGTCCAGGTGGCACAGGTAGCCCTCGGTCTCCAGCTCCTCGGCCAGCGCCTCCACGACGGCGGTCGGCAGGGCGAGGTCCCGGGCGAGCCCGGCGGCGGTGGCCCCGTGCGGGTGGCGGTCGACGGCCTCGAGCAGGCGCAGGGCCCGGCGCAGCACCCCGTACGGACCGGGCCCGCCCTGGCCTAGCGTGGCCTGGTGACCCCGGGTCGGTGCGGACATGGTGTCCCCTCTCCGTCGCAGCGGCGCGCGGACCGGCCGCAGCCCTTCCCAGACTAACCACCCGGGGGGCCGGCCAGGGCCTGGTCCGCGGGATATCTGCGCAGGTGGTGACGGCATGTTCGATTGGCATATGCCAGCAGCGACCGACCGTCAGGACCCGCCGCCGGACGCACGGCGGACCCCTCCCCACTGCCCCGGGGAGGGGTCCACCGCCGGCCTGCGACCGGTGAGGGTTGTTCAGGTGATGCCGAATCAGGCCTCCTCGCCGGCCCGGAGCTTGGCCACGGCAGCCTCCAGGCGGGCGCCGTACTCCTCGTCCGCCGCGTGGAAGTGGGCCAGGTTCCTCTCCACGATGTCGTCCCGGCCGACCTGGGCCAGGAAGCCCGCGATGTTGTCGATCAGGCGGGTCTTCTCACCGGCCGACATCAGCCGGTAGAGCTCGCCGGCCTGGTAGAAGTCGTCGTCCTTGGTGTGGGCCGGCGTGGTGTAGGTGCCGGTGTGGCCGTCCAGCCGGACCGGCGCGGCCAGCGCGCTGTCGGTCTGGGCCGGGCCGTCGAAGGAGTTCGGCTCGTAGTTCTTGGCGCGGCCGGCCGTGTTGAGCGCCGAGTGGCCGTCCCGGCCGTAGTTGTTCGCCTCGGTCGCCTTGGGCGCGTTGACCGGCAGCAGGGTGTGGTTGACCCCCAGGCGGTAGCGCTGGGCGTCCGCGTAGGCGAACAGCCGGCCCTGGAGCATCTTGTCCGGGGACGGGCCGATGCCGGGCACGAAGTTGTTCGGCGAGAACGCGGACTGCTCGACCTCGGCGAAGACGTTGTCGGGGTTGCGGTTCAGCACCAGGCGGCCGACCTTGACCAGCGGGTAGTCGGCGTGCGGCCACACCTTGGTCAGGTCGAACGGGTTGAAGCGGTAGTCCGCCGCCTCGGCGACCGGCATCAGCTGCACGTAGAGGGTCCAGGACGGGAACACGCCCCGCTCGATGGCCTGGTGCAGGTCACGCTGGTGGCTGTCGGCGTCGGCACCGAGCACCTCGGCCGACTGGTCGCCGTCCAGCGAGCGGATGCCCTGGTTGGTCTTGAAGTGGTACTTCACCCAGAACGCCTCGCCCTGGGCGTTGACCCACTGGTAGGTGTGCGAGCCGTAGCCGTTCATGTGGCGGTACGAGGCCGGGATGCCGCGGTCGCCGAACAGCCAGGTGATCTGGTGGGTGGAGGCGGGCGAGTGCGCCCAGAAGTCCCAGACGTTGTCGGCCTCCTGCACGCCGGTGAACGGGTCGCGCTTCTGGGAGTGGATGAAGTCGGGGAACTTGATCGGGTCCTTGATGAAGAACACCGGGGTGTTGTTGCCGACCAGGTCGTAGTTGCCCTCGGCGGTGTAGAACTTCAGCGCGAAGCCGCGCGGGTCGCGCACCGCGTCGCTGGAGCCGAGGTTGCCGGCCACGGTCGAGAACCGCAGGAAGACCTCGGTGCGCTGCCCGACCGCGGCGAGGAAGTCGGCCCGGGTGTACCGCGAGACCTCGTCGGTGACCTCGAAGTAGCCGTAGGCGCCGGAGCCGCGGGCGTGCACCACGCGCTCCGGGATGCGCTCGCGGTTGAAGCGGGCCAGCTTCTCCAGCAGCTGCTGGTCCTGGATCAGCAGCGGGCCGTACTCGCCGGCCGAGGCGGAGTTCTGGTTGTCGGCGATCGGGGCGCCGGACTCGGTGGTCAAGATCTTCGACATGAGGGTCCTTCAGTGACAGCGGTGCGGGGTGAGATGGAGCGGCGTCAGACGCCGAGCAGGCGCCAGAGGGCCGAGCGGCGGCGGGAGGACTGCTCGCCGTCGGGGCCGTCGGCCGGCTGCAGGGCAGCCACCGCGGCGGTGGTCGCGGCGGCGTCCGCGAGCGGGCGGGAGGCGGTGAGCGCGGCGGCCTCGTCCGCTCGCAGTCCGGCCTCGGTGAGGGCGGCCTCGGCCTCGCCGGCCGGCAGCGCGTCGAACCAGCGCAGCGCCAGCGCGGCCCGGCCGTCCTCGGTGAGCCGGCCGGTCAGGCGCAGGCGGGCCAGGCCGCCGTCGGGGTACACGTTGATCCGTACGTGGGTGACGGGCCGGCCCACGGAGAGCCGGAAGCGGTGCCGGGTGTCGGGCTGCAGGCGGGTGCGGGGCAGGATCTCGAACCAGCCGTCCGGGTCGCTGGACGGGTCGCCGCCCCGGGAGGCGTCGTAACCCACCAGGTCGGCCCAGCCGGGGGCGTTGGCGACGAAGTGGGTGGTGTCCACCTCGGCGGCCAGGACCTCGCCGCCCCCGGCCAGGGCGATCTGCACCCAGTCGTTGGCCTTGTCGCGCCGACGCCGGGTCTCCCAGCCCTCGCCCATGACGGAGGCGCGGCCGGGAGCGTTCAGGTTGTGCGGGGAGGAGAAGTAGCGGTCCGAGGCGGCCTCGGCCACCCCGCCGTACTCCTGGGCGGCCAGGTCGAAGGTGAGGCCGTCCAGCTCGCGCGGGTCGGGCAGCACCTCGCCGTGCACCCGCAGCCGGGCCACGCCGCCGTCCGGCCAGATGTTCAGCCGGACGTGGGTGTACCGGGTCTCGTCCCGCACCTCGAACGCGTGGGCGGTGTTGCCGCTGAGCGCGGTGCGCGGCACCAGGTCGACCCACTCGGCTGCCCGGACCTCCTCGGGCGAGGGCTGCCCGGGCACCGAGGCGCCCTGCACCGAGCCGGTCTCCGGGTAGTTGCCGGTGAAGTGGGCGGTGTCCACGATCACGCCGCGGATCACCCCGGCGGCGCCGAGCCGGACGATCGCCCAGTCGTGGTCCTCGTCGGTGGGGTGCGGCTGCTCGGCGGACACGCCGCGGCGGCGCTTGCTCTCCCAGCCGTCCATGATCTGGCCCTTGTGGCCGAAGGTGTGCGGCCGGAACTCGGCCGGCTTGGCGACCAGCAGGTTCTCCGCGTCCGCGAAGGTGTCCTCGTTGGTGGCCACGACGCCCGCGCCGAGCAACCGGGAGGCCAGGTCGACCAGCTCGGTGAACGGAGCGCTCGGGGTCCGACTGGTACTCAACTGGGTCTCCTTCTATCGACGGGTGATCTGGCGGCCGAACGGCTCGGCGGCGGTGTCCACGACCCGGCCACGCAGCCAGGTGGTGCGCACGACCCCGGTCAGGGTCCGGCCGGCGTACGGGGTGACCGGGTTGCGGTGGTGCAGCTCCTCGGCGTGCACGGCGAACTCCGCGTCCGGGTCGAAGGCGACCAGGTCGGCGTCGTTGCCGACGGCGACGGCGCCCTTGGTGCCGGTCAGTCCGACCAGCGAGGCCGGCCCGCTCGCCATCCAGCGGACCACGTCGGCCAGGGTGTGCCCGCGGCGCCGGGCCTCGGTCCAGATCGCCGGCAGGCCGAGCTGGAGCGAGGCGATGCCGCCCCAGGCGGCGGCGAAGTCGCCGCTGCCGCCGTCGCGCCGGAGCAGTTTGAGGTCCGGGGTGGAGGGCGAGTGGTCGGAGACCACGGCGATGAACTCACCGGCCGCCAGGGCCGCCCAGAGCAGGTCCCGGTTGGACTCGTCCCGGATCGGCGGGCAGCACTTGAAGGCGGTGTCGCCGTCCGGCACCTCCTCGGCCGACAGGGTGAGGTAGTGCGGGCAGGTCTCGGCGGTCACCCGCACGCCGTCCGCCCGGGCCTGCCGCAGCAGCGGCAGCACGGCGGCGGAGGAGACGTGCAGGATGTGCACCCGGGCGCCGGTCCGGCGGGCGGTGTCCAGCAGCCGGGCGACGGCGGCGGCCTCGGCGTCGTCGGGCCGGGAGGCGAGGAAGTCGCGGTAGTGCACGCCGGGTTGCTGGGGGGCGGCCGCCAGGACGGCCGGGTCCTCGGCGTGGATGATGGCCAGGGCGCCGAGCCGGGCCTGCTCGGCCAGCGCGGTCTCCAGGTCGGCCTGCTCGACGTGCGGGAACTCCTCCACCCCGGAGGGGGCCAGGAAGCTCTTGAAGCCGAAGACCCCGGCCTCGTGCAGCGGCGCCAGATCGGCCGCGTTGCCGGGGATCGCCCCGCCCCAGAAGCCCAGGTCGACCCAGGCCTGGCCCTCGGCGGTCTTCCGCTTGGCCGCCAGGCCGGCCACCGTGGTGGTGGGCGGGACGGAGTTGAGCGGCATGTCGATGATCGTGGTGACCCCGCCGGCCGCGGCCGCCCTGGTCGCCGTGGCGAAGCCCTCCCACTCGGTGCGGCCGGGCTCGTTCACGTGCACATGGGTGTCGACCAGGCCCGGCAGCAGCACGGTGTCGCCGAGGTCGGTCAGCCGCCGGTCGCCCGCGAGCAGCGAGCCGTGCGCGGCGATCTGCTCGATCCGGCCGTCCCGGATCAGCACGTCGGCGGGACGCTCGCCCTCCGGCAGGACCACGCGGCGGGAGCGGATCACCGCCGTGCTGGGCGTCTCGCTGAGGGGCATCTGGACCTCCGGGCCGGGTGTGTCTGGTGGGGCCGCTGATGGCGGGCAGGCCTTGCCACAAGGGGCAGTTGAGGTCTGACAATCAGACCTTCGACCCCGCGTGCTCGGAGCCTAGGCCCGCCTTCAACAAATCGTCAATGTAGGAAGCTACGAGTGGCCGAACGGCCTTCGGCGGCCGCCGTTCAGGCGGTCAGCAGCTCGGCGGCCAGCCGCCCTCCGGCGACCTCCGCGAGCTCGGCCGCCCGGGTCATGCTGTCGCCGGGCCGCTCGGCCAGGTCGGTCAGGGCCACCGCGGCGGCGAAGCCCGCCGCCCGCCACTGGTCCTCCGACAGTTCGAGCCGCCCTGCCACGGCGGCCACCCGAACCCCCGCCCGAGTGGCCGCCGCGGCAACGCCGGCGGGAGCCTTGCCGTGGAGCGTCTGCGCATCCAGGCAGCCCTCACCGGTCACGACGAGACGCGCCCCACGCACAGCCTCGTCGAAACCCAGCAGTTCGAGCAGGAGCTCGATGCCGGGTCGCATGGTGGCGCCGAGCAGGGCCAGGGCGGCGAAGCCGACCCCGCCCGCGGCCCCGGCGCCGGGAGCGTCCCGGAAGTCCCGGCCGGTCGCCGCGCGGACCACGTCCGCCCAGCGGGTCAGGCCCTCTTCCAGGACGATCAGGTCGTCCCCGTCCGCACCCTTCTGCGGGCCGTACACGGCGGTCGCACCGCGGGCCCCGAGCAGCGGGTTGTCGACGTCGCAGGCGACCACGACCTCCACCCCGGTCAGGCCGTCGGCCAGCGAACCGAGGTCGATCCGGTCGAGCCTGCGCAGGGCGGCGCCGCCGGGGGCGAGCTCGGTGCCGTCGGCGTCCAGCAGCCCGACGCCCAGCGCCTGGACCATGCCGGCGCCGCCGTCGGTGCAGGCGCTGCCGCCGAGCCCGAGCACCACCCGCTTGGCCCCGAGGCCGACCGCCCGGCCGATCAGCTGGCCGACCCCGAAGGAGCCGGCCGCCAACGGCGCGGTGCGCCCGCCGGGGAGCCTGGCGAGCCCCGAGGACTGCGCCAGCTCGACCACGGCGGTGTCGCCCCGGACGGCGATCGCGGCGTCCACCGGCAGGCCGGTCGGGCCGGCCACCTTCACCGGGACGCGGGAGAAGCCGGCCGCCAGCGCGGCGGCCAGGGTGCCCTCGCCGCCGTCGGCGACCGGGAGCTCGCGGACCTCGACGCCGGGCGCGGCGCGGCGGATGCCGGCGGCGATCCGGGCCGCGACCTCGGCGCCCTCCAGCGTGCCCTTGAACTTGTCGGGGGCGACGACGACATGGCCCTGGGTGGGGGTGGCGGGCATGGCGTGGGCCTCACTTCCGGGTCGGGCTGATGAGCGTGGGGAGACGATTCGGCCGGAAACGACCAGCCTGGTTGTCTGGTTACCCGTTTTTCGGTGGGGGTGCGACCCCCTCCCCGCCGCTCCACCCGTCCCGCTTCCGACGTACGGGTGGCTCCCCTCGGCGAAGGAGGGGGCCGGGCGGGGGCGCGCAGGCACGACCGAAGTGCCCCCGGGAGGGATGCGCGCCCCCGCCGGCTTGGCCTCCTGGTGGCGCGGGCACGACCGGACAGGTACACGCCACCAGGAGGAGCTCTTGGGGTCTCGCCGGGGAACGGTTCAGGGCACGTCCCCCGGCGAGGGGCTTACTCGACCGCGCGGCCGGACAGTCGCTCGACGCCGCGCAGCAGGGCCGAGTGGTCCAGCGAGCCGTCGCCGTTGGCGCGGGCCGAGGCGACCAGCTGGGCCACCACGGCGCCGACCGGCAGCGCGGCACCCACGGCGCGGGCGGCGTCGGTGACGATGCCCATGTCCTTGTGGTGCAGGTCGATCCGGAAGCCCGGGGCGAACCGGCGGTCGATCATGTTGGCCTTCTTGCGGTTCAGCACCGTGGAGCCGGCCAGGCCGCCGCCGAGCACGTCGAGCGCGGCCGGCAGGTCGACGCCCGCGTTCTCCAGGAAGACCACGGCCTCCGCCAGCACCTGGATGTTGACGGCCACGATCAGCTGGTTGGCGGCCTTCACGGTCTGGCCGGCACCGGCCGGGCCGACGTGGACGACCGTGGTGCCCAGCGCGTCGAACAGCGGCTTCGCCTCGGCGAAGTCGGCCGGGTCGCCGCCGACCATGATCGACAGCACCGCCTCGATCGCCCCGGCCTCACCACCGGAGACCGGGGCGTCCAGGGTGCGGATGCCCTTGTCCTTGGCGGCGGCCTCGACCTTGATCGAGGTCTGCGGGGTGATCGAGGACATGTCGATCACCAGCGTGCCGGCCGCGACGTTCTCCAGCACACCGCCCTCGCCCAGGATGACCTGCTCGACCTGCGGATCGGCGGGCACCATGGTGATGACGACCTCGGCGTCGGCCACGGCCTGGGCGATGCTGCCGGCGCCCCTGCCGCCGGCCGCCACCAGGGCGTCGATCGGGGGCTGGGTCAGGTTGAAGCCGGTGACGGTGTGGCCGGCCTTGACCAGGTTGGCGGCCATCGGGCTGCCCATGATGCCGAGGCCGATAAAGGCGATCTTGCGGGAGGCGCTCATCGCGTCGCGTTCCTTCGTACGTGGTGGGCCGGGGTGGTCCCGGCTGGGGGTGTGGACTCAGTTGGCGGCGCGCAGCTCGCGCGGGAGCCACTCGAAGCTGTCGGCACTGACGCCGTTCGCCGGGCGGTACTCCAGACCGATCCGGCCGGTGTAGCCGGCGGCGGTGAGCCGGGCGAAGAGGTCCTCGAAGTCGAGCTCGCCGGTGCCGGGCTCGTTGCGGGCCGGGGTGTCGGCGATCTGCACGTGGCCGATGCGGTCGGCGTAGCGGTCGATCACCGCGGCCAGGTCCTCGCCGTTGCGCGCCAGGTGGTAGAGGTCGCAGAGGAACTTGGCGTTGCCGAGGCCGGTGGCCGCGTTCACCTTGTCCACGACCTCGACCGCGGCGGCGGCCGAGACCAGCGGGTAGTCCGGGGACTCGGGCCGGTTGAGGGCCTCGACCAGCAGGATCGCGCCGATCGAGTGGGCGGCCCGGGCGGCGAGCACGAGGTGCTCCAGTGCCAGCTCGTCCTGCTCGGCGGCGGTGGCGCCCTCGACCCGGTTGCCGTACAGCGCGTTCAGCGCCTTGGTGCCGAGCGACTCGGCGAGCGCGACGGTGACCGGGACGTTCGCCCGGAAGCGCTCCTGCTCGGCGGGGACCGAGACGGTACCGCGGGCGCCCTTGGTGAGGTCGTCGAGGAAGTTGAGGCCGGTGAGCTGTACGCCCGCATCGGTGAAGGCCTTGCGGAGCCCGTCCAGCTCGGCCTGCGCCGGGCTGTGCTCCGCCCCGAAGGGCCACCACAGCTCGGCGGCGGTGAAGCCGGCGGCGGCCGCGGCGGCCGGGCGCTCCAGCAGGGGGAGCTCACCGAACAGGATGGACAGGTTGACCGTGTAGCTGTGCTTCGCAGCGGCAGTCACGTCGTTCACCTCTCACTCTCTCTTCCGTCTCCGCAACTTCCACGATCCGGAAGAGCGATTCTGTCTGGTGGAAGCTTGTCCCGCCACTCGGGGAGTGTCAAGGCCGTCACAACAATTTGTTGAAGTGGTCGAAACGTCTCGGCCACACGGGTGTGGCACTGTCCGATCGACCAGCCCCTCCCATCCGCACACCCGATCGCTACAGTGAGCGGGTGCGATTGATGGTGGAGTTCACGACAGAACCGTTCGAGCTGGACAGCTTCCCGGACCACGCCAAGGCTGCTCGCCGAGTCGTGGACGAGGCCGGCCTGGCCGTCTCGGTGGGCCCCTTCGGCACCAGCGCCGAGGGCGACGCCGAGTCCGCCCTGGCGGCCGTCACCAAGCTGCTGCGCGAGACCCTGGACGCCGGGGCGACCCGGATCTCGGTCCAGGTCAGCGTGCTCGACGACGACAACCAGACCCCGGAAGGAGTGGGTACGCAGTGAGCGACTCCCTGGACCACCCGCTCACCGCGGCGATAAAGCCGCTGCTCGACGCGGTCGGCGCGACCGCGGTCGAGGTCCGCGAGGCCCGACCCGAGGACGTCCTGCTGGAGTGGGACGGCGCGCCGGCGCTGGCCGTACGGCTGCCGCACCTCAGCAGCGCCCTGGACCGCCTGCTGGCGGAGATCGCCCGGCAGTTCGACGGGCGCCCGCTCGCCGAGCTGGACCGCGCCGAGAAGCAGCGCGCGGTCGCCCTGCTGGAGGAGCGCGGCGCCTTCACCGTGCGACACGGCGTGGAGACGGTCGCCTCGGCACTGGGCGTCAGCCGGTTCACGGTGTACAACTACCTGAACCGGCAGGACGGCAAGTAGCAGGCCGCCATCGCGGCCCGGTTTGGCCCAGTCTGTCCCGGCCGTCCCGCCGGGCACACTTGGCGAATCGCACACGACATGCGGCGGTAACGGGCCCCGACTCGAAACGTAACCACCAACCGTTCAACAAAGTGTTGACGGGCAGGGGTGGTGGATCTAGCTTTTGCGGGTGGCACCACTCTTCAGGAGGTCCACCCTTGACCAACCACCCTCATCCGTCCCCCGCGGCGCTCGACGAGCTCTCGGCGGCCCCGGCCGCCGAACTGCGGGAGACCCTGCTGGAGATCTGCTCCAGCCCCGGCTGGGCCGCCTCGGTGGCGGCCTCCCGGCCGTGGTCCGACCGGGGCGCGCTGCTGGCCGCCAACACCGCGGCCATGGCGGCGCTCACGGTCGAGGACCTGGCCGACGCCATGGCCGGCCACGCCCGGATCGGCAAGCCCACGGCGGGCGACGCCACCTCCGAGCGCGAGCAGGCCGGCATCCAGGGCGTGGATCCCGCTCTCCTCGACGAACTGCACGAGGCCAACGCCGCCTACGAGGCGAAGTTCGGCCACGTGTTCCTGATCTGCGCGACCGGCCGGACCGCGGCCACCATGCTCGCCGCCCTCCGCGAGCGGTTCCCGAACGACGCCGCCACCGAGGCGGAGATCGTCCGCGGCGAGCTGCGCAAGATCAACGACATTCGGATCAACCGCCTGCTGGACGGCACCGCCGTCTGACGGGGCGTCAACCCTGCCATCAGTAAGGTCACTTCACCATGACTGGCATCTCCACGCATGTGCTCGACACCAGTCTCGGCCGGCCGGCCGAAGGTGTGCCGGTCGAGCTCGCACTGCACACCGAGGGTGGCTGGAAGGTGCTCGGCACCTCCGCCACGGACTCCGACGGCCGGGCCAAGGACCTGCCGGCCGTGGAGGCGGGCTCGGTCGTCCGGCTCCTGTTCGACACCGCCGCGTACTCCGCCGCCCACTCGGACCAGGCGCCGTTCTTCCCCGAGGTCTCGATCGTCTTCACGGTCGCGCCCGCGCAGCACCACTACCACGTGCCGCTGCTGCTCAACCCGTTCGGATACTCGGTCTACCGCGGAAGCTAGACCGCTTCAGAGCTTAGGAGCCAGCCATGGCCCACGTACTCGGACAGAACCAGTACGGCAAGGCGGAGAACCGCATCGTCCGGGTCTACCGTGACTCCACCCGTCACGAGATCAAGGACCTGAACGTCTCGGTCGCCCTCTCCGGCGAGTTCGACGACGTCCACCTCACCGGCTCCAACGCCAACTGCCTGCCCACCGACACCACCAAGAACACCGTCTACGCCTTCGCCAAGGAGTACGGGATCGAGTCGGCGGAGGCCTTCGGCATCACGCTGGCCCGGCACTTCGTCGACAACACCCCGCCGGTGCACCGGGCCCGGATCCGGATCGAGGAGTACACCTGGGACCGGATCAGGACCCCGGACAGCTCGGCCCGCTTCATCGGCTCCGAGGAGGTCGGCCACTCCTTCGTGCGCAACGGCGGTGAGGTCCGCACCTGCGAGATCAGCTACGACGGCGAGAGCGTCCAGGTGATCTCCGGGCTCAAGGAACTGACCGTCATGAACTCCACCAACTCGGAGTTCTGGGGCTACATCAAGGACAAGTACACCACCCTGCAGGAGGCGTACGACCGCATCCTGGCCACCCAGGTCACCGCCCGCTGGAAGTACTCCTACAGCGGCCGCGAGGGCGAGGCCCAGCCGAACTGGAACCGCTCGTACACCCATGTGCGGCGGCACATGCTGGAGGCCTTCGCCGAGACCTACTCCTACTCGCTGCAGCAGACCCTGCACGCGATGGGCACCCGGGTCCTCAACAACCGCGCCGAGGTGGACGAGGTCCGCCTGGAGCTGCCCAACAAGCACCACTTCCTGGTCGACCTGGCGCCCTTCGGTCTCAAGAACGAGAACGAGGTGTACTACGCCGCCGACCGGATGTACGGCCTGATCGAGGGCACCGTGCACCGCGAGGGCGTCGTGCCCGTGATCCCGGTCGCCTGAGGCCGCGACCCCATGACCGCCGTCCGTCGCCGCACCCTCCGACCCTCGCGGGCCGGACGGTCGCGGACGGCCCGCACCACCCGCACCATCCGCAGATCCGCTTTCTCCACCCCCACCATCCGGAGACCGTGCCCGCCTCACGGCGGCCGCCCCGGGGAGTTGGAGGAGCCGGCCGGGGGACCCTTGCACCGCCGTCCCGCCCCCGGCCAAGGCGAATTCGGCCGACCTTCTCCAGCGCCGCGGGCGCGCCAGGAGCCACGGGCACAAGAGGGGCTCGACATGGCACTGCGCAACAACCCAACCGCAGACGGCGGTTCCACCTCCGACAGACCTTCGGGACCGGACGGGGCGTCCGGCCTCCCCGACACCCCGCCAACCCCGAAGGCCGTCCACCCCGTGGACGAGCTGCTCCCCCCGGTGAAGCTCCTCAGCACCGGTCTGCAGCACGTCGCCGCGATGTACGCGGGCGTCGTCGCGCCCCCGCTCATCGTCGGCGCCGGCGTGGGCCTATCCCCCGCCGAGCTCGCCCTGCTCATCTCGGCCAGCCTGTTCACGGCGGGCCTGGCCACCCTGCTCCAGACCCTGGGCATCTGGCGGATCGGCGCCCGGCTGCCGTTCGTGAACGGCGTCTCGTTCGCCGGCGTCGCCCCGATGCTCGCCATCGCCAAGAGCTCGATCGACAAGAACGGGAGCGCCGAGGACGCCCTCCCGGTGATCTTCGGGGCAGTGATCGTCGCGGGGCTCCTGTGCTTCCTCGCGGCGCCGTACTTCTGCAAGCTGATCAGGTTCTTCCCACCGGTCGTCCAGGGCACCGTGATCACCCTCATCGGGGTCTCGCTGCTTCCGGTGGCCGTCAACTGGGCCCGCGGCGGCGCACCCGGCGCACCCGGTTACGGATCGATGCGGGCCATCGGCCTCGCCGCGTTCACCCTCGCCGCGGTGGTGCTGTGCAACAAGCTGCTCCGCGGCTTCTGGCAGCAGCTCGCGCTGCTGGTCGGGCTGGCCCTGGGCACCGCGCTGGCCTTCCCGCTCGGCCTGGCCGACTTCGGCCCGGTCGGTCAGGCCAGGATCTTCGCCCTGCCCTCACCGTTCCACTTCGGGGCGCCGGTGTTCGACGCCGCGGCGATCGCCTCGCTCTGCATCGTCATGGTGGTCTCGATGACCGAGTCCACCGCCGACATGCTGGCGCTCGGCCGGATCGTCGACCGCGAGGCCGACGAGCGGACCCTGGCGGCGGGCCTGCGGGCCGACGGGCTGGCCACCGCCGTCAGTCCGGTCTTCAACGGCTTCGCGGCCAGCGCCTTCGCCCAGAACATCGGGCTGGTGGCGCTGACCAACATCCGCAGCCGGTTCGTGGTCGCGGCCGGCGGCGGGATCCTGATCCTGCTGGGCCTGTTCCCGGTGCTCGGGTCGCTGGTCTCGCTGGTGCCGCAGCCGGTCCTCGGCGGCGCCGGGATCGTGCTCTTCGGCACCGTCGCGGCGAGCGGGATCCGCACCCTGGCCGAGGCCGGGATGGAGTCCGGCGCCAACACCGTCCTGGTGTCGGTCTCGCTCGGGGTCGGCATCGTCCCGATCGCCGTCCCCACCTTCTACGACGCCTTCCCGGAGGCCGTCCGCACCCTGATGCACTCCGGCATCTCGGCCGGCTGCGTGCTGGCCGTCCTGCTCAACCTGCTGTTCCACCACGTCGGTACCGCCCGTAGGTCCCCGACCGCCGAGCCGCCCGGCGCGGCGGTGTCGACGGCCACACCGTCCTGACCGGTGGGGGGGCGTGCACCGCTCGCTGCGCGCCCCCTTCCCTCGCCCCCATAGGAGTCACACCATGGCAGTCCAGCCCCCGCCCGCCGATCAGCGGATCGTGATCGAGAACGTCGCCATCGCCACGGTCGACGCCAACGACACCGAGTACGCCCGCGGTCACGTCGTCATCCTCGGCAACACGATCGAGTCGGTCGGCGACGGCCCCGCCCCGCAGTGGCTGGACAACGTGGTGCGCCGGATCAACGGCGAGGGCCACCTGATCACCCCGGGCCTGGTCAACACCCACCACCACTTCTACCAGTGGATCACCCGCGGCCTGGCCCAGGACAACATCCTCTTCGACTGGCTGGTCGCGCTCTACCCGACCTGGGCCCGGATCGACGACAAGCTGGTGCACGCCGCCACCCAGGGCTCGGCCGCCGCCCTGCTCAAGTCCGGCTGCACCACCGCCTCCGACCACCACTACGTCTTCCCGCAGGGCGGCGGCGACATCCTCGGCGCCTCGATCGAGGGGGTCCAGGAGCTGGGCCTGCGGTTCACCGCGCTGCGCGGCTCGATGGATCGCAGCCAGAAGGACGGCGGCCTGCCGCCGGACCACGCGGTGGAGCGGACCGAGGACATCCTGATCGCCTCCGAGGCGGCCGTGGACACCTGGCACGACTCCTCGTTCGGTTCCATGCTGCACGTGGCCATCGCGCCCTGCTCCCCCTTCTCGGTCTCCACCGAACTGCTCAAGCAGTCCGCCGAGCTGGCCCGCCGCAAGGGTGTGCGGCTGCACACCCACGGCTCCGAGACGGCCGAGGAGGAGGAGTTCTGCAAGCAGCTCTTCGGCATGGGCCCGACCGACTACTTCGAGTCGACCGGCTGGCTGGGCGAGGACGTCTGGATGGCGCACTGCGTCCACATGAACGACTCCGACATCGCCAAGTTCGCCGAGACCGGCACCGGTGTCGCGCACTGCCCGTCCTCCAACGCCCGGCTGGCGGCCGGCATCGCCCGGGTCCCGGACATGCTGAAGGCCGGCGTCCCGGTCGGCCTCGGGGTCGACGGCACCGCCTCCAACGAATCCGGTGAGCTCGGCACCGAGCTGCGCAACGCGCTGCTGATCAACCGCCTGCACGGCCGCCCCGACGCGCTCACCGCGCGCAGCGCCCTGCGGCTGGGCACCATGGGCGGCGCCCGGGTGCTCGGCCGGCAGTCCGAGATCGGCTCCATCGAGGTGGGCAAGCTCGCCGACCTGGCGCTGTGGAAGGTCGACGGCATCATGCACTCCTCGATCGCCGACCCGGTCGCCGCGCTCACCCTGGGCGCGCTGCCGCCGCTGTCCGTCCTGTTCGTCAACGGCAACGCCGTGGTCGAGAAGGGCATCCTGACCACCGTGGACGAGGACAAGATCGCGCTGGCCTGCGCCCGCGCCGCCAAGGAGCTCGCCTCCCGCGCGGTCTGATCCGCCACCGACTCCGGTGCCGTGCCCGGGACGGCGCGGCACCGGACCCTCCGACGGCCCCACGGCCGCACCGGGGGGCACCGCCCCGGACCCACGGCGAGGGTCCGGGGCGGTGATGCGTCCTCGCACGTGGCGGGAACCGTTCGGCCCGGTCCACCGTCCTCCCTGGGTCAGAGAGACCGCAGCACGGGGGATCAGAACAACCGATGCACGACATCCACGTCCGGACCGCAGGACTGCACTCCGCGTCCGAGGCCGTCAGAACCAGTTCGACCCAGCTCGGCGGGCGCACCGGCCATTGGCTGGACGGCAGCCTGACGGCCGCCGCGGCGCACGGCGAGTGGTGGTCCGGCCCGGCACTGCGCGAGTGCGCGGACGCCTGGCAGACCCATATGACCTCGGTCGTCCAGCAGTTGCACACCTACGCCGACCAGCTCCGCGACTCCGCGCACTCGTACGACGCCGCCGAGCAGGAGGCCGCCCGCCGGCTCGACCAGGCCTCCCGCGACCTGAACGCGGGGGTCTGAGCATGGTCGAGTTCGCCGCGCTGAGGAGCGCCGACCCCGCGCAGCTGCGCGCCGCCGCGGACGGCTGGGTCGAGCTGTCCAAGGAGGCCTGGCAGGCCGTCCACGACATCCATGCCAACGGCATCGGCCCGGTCAAGGAGGACTGGCAGGACCGGGTCGGCCGGGCCGCCGGGAAGAAGCTGGACGAGCAGGCCCGCATCCTGGAGTCCGGCGCCGACATCATGCGCGGCGTCGCGATGGTGGTGGACGGCTGGGCCTCCTCCACCGAGTACGCGCAGCGGGCGCTCGGCCATGCGCTGGAGCTCGCCCGGGCGTACGAGCTGGAGGTGGACGCCGGCGGCGGGATCACCACCACCGGCGAGGTCACCCCCGAGAAGCTGACCCATATGAACGAGGTCGCCGACCTGATCACCGAGGCGCTCCGGGAGGCCACCCAGGCCGACGCGCTGGCCTCGACGGAGCTGCGCAAACTGGGCGCGGCCACCTGCGAGACCGACCCCGAGAAGGCGCTCGACCAACTCCAGGGCGAGGCTTCCGACACCCAGCTGAGCATGCTCTCCGGCGACATCCCGGACGGCAAGGACCCGAAGCTGGTCGCCCGTTGGTGGGAGTCGCTGACCCCGCAGGAGCAGCAGCAGCTGGAGCTCTCCGACCCGGTGAAGCTGGCCCACCTGGAGGGCCTGCCGCCCGGCGTCGCGGAGGAACTGCGGGGCGGGGCGGACCGCAAGTGGGACCGGGTCAAGATGGTCGAGTGGGTGCTGGCGCACTGGAACGACGACTCGGGCGACTTCGACGACGAGAACAACTGCACCAACTTCGCCTCCGAGGCGCTGCTCCAGTCCGGGGTGCGGATGAAGGGCGACTGGACGGTCGAGGGCGACGCCTGGAACCGGGGCCGCGACCCGGGCTGGCTCGGGCTCGGCATCGTCGGCCAGCAGCACAGCCACGCCTGGGGCGGCGCGCAGAACCTGCACGACTTCATGGTCTCCAACGGCGGGCGCGAGGTGCCGCCGTCCGAGGTGAAGCCGGGTGACCTGGTGTTCCTGGAGGACGACAACGACCTCAACCCCGACCTCAAGCCGGGCAACATCCACCACACCGCGATCGTCACCGCCGTCACCCCGGACGGCGACATCCGCTACAGCCAGCACAACGACTCGCGCAAGAACGTGAGCATGGACGGGCGTTCCGACCACGAGGCGGACTCCGAGGGCCGGCAGAAGATCAAGTATGTCCGTGTCGAACCGAACTGGTACTGAGATGACCGATCCGACGACGCTCCCCGCCGCGGCCCCCCGCCCCGCCCCGCTGCCCTGGCTCCTCGTCGCCACGGCGCTGGTGCTCCTCGGCTGGCTGTGCGCCCGCTACGGCCACACCGCCTACCTGGACGCGATCCCCCGGCGGCTGAACCACTGCCTGCCCGCCGAGCCGGTGCCGGCCGTCGCCGGGATCGCGGCGGCCGCCGGGCCGCTGCTCGGGCTGGCGGGCGTGGTGGTGGCGGCCCGGCAGCTACGCTCCGGCGGCGGCTGGGCGGCGGCGGCCGGCGTGCTGGTGGCGCTGGGCGCCCTGGTCCTGCTGGCCGACCTGTGGGGCCTGGCCGATCTGCTCCAGGGCCTGGACCACCCCCGCCGGACCTGCAGCGGCTGACCGGCGGCGGCCGACCGGGGCGGCGCCCTATGCTGGCCGCCATGCCCGGCGAGCGAAGCACCTTCAGGTACGCGGACGGCGAGCGGATCCCGGGCACCTGGCGCCCGGTCTTCGTCCACCACGCGGGGGTCCACCACCTCACCGAGCTGACGGTCTACGCCGACGGCCTGGTGGACTGCTGGGGCCTGTGCACGCTGGAGGAGTTCGCCGAGCGGGTGTCGTACGGCTGGGTGGGCGCCCGGATCTCCGAGGGTGCCCGGGGTGCCGCGGCCGGGGTGGCCGCCTGGCGGTTCGGCCCGGCGCACACCTTCCTGACCCCGGAGCGGGTGCTCGCCGAGGTGCGGGCGGAGTACGAACGGCTGAACGCACCGGTGGCACCGGCCGCCGGGCCGTTCGACCGCGCCGTGCTGGTGGACGAGTTCTCGCTGCCGGAGCTGCACAACGAGCACCCGCGGCCGGTCACCGTCGACGGGGTCGGCTACCCGTCGGCGGCCGAGGCCTTCCGGGCGCTGGCGCCGGGGCCGGGCGCGCAGCGCTCCCGCCCCGCGGTGATGGCCCGGGTGCTGCGCGCGAAGTTCGCCCAGCAGCCGCAGGCGGCCGCGGTGCTGCTGGCGACCGGGGACGCCGTGATCCGCTACCTGGATGAGGACTCCCGCTCCTGGGGCGGGGAGGGCGCCACGGCCCGGAACTGGACGGGCCGGCTGCTGGAGCTGATCCGGGCCGAGCTGGCCGAGGAGGCCGACGGGCCCGGCGAGCGGTGACCGCCGGCGGTCAGGCGGTGCGGCCCAGGGTGGCCAGGTAGGCGCGCCAGCCGCCGTACTCGGTGATCTCCCGGTGAACCCCGCGTTCGAGCTCGCCGCGGGCCAGCACCATGGACAGGCAGGCGGAGCCGTCGGCGAGCTCGATCACGCCGAGCTCCAGCGCACGCGGCTCGCCGGGGAGGATCACGTCGCGCAGGTGCTCCAGCGGGACGTCGTAGAGCTCGCCCTCGATCGCGGAGTCGACGCCCGGGTCGGCGAGCAGGCCGGGGCAGACGTCGCCGATCGAGAAGAAGCGGTGGCCGGGCGCGGTGCGGACCGGGCCGAGCAGCATGTCGGCGACCGAGTGGTGGAACGGACCGCCGACCATGGCCTGGCCGTTGAAGAAGATGCGTGCCATCGGGTGGTACCTCCGGGTGGGAACGGCGCGGCCCGGCCGAGGGCGGGATCTCCCCTGGTTGCCCTCGGCCGGGCCGGAACGGCGCTGTACGGGAACGGCCCTGTACCGGAACGGTGCTGTACGGAACGGTGCTGTACGGAACGGTGCAGTCAGCTCCGGCAGCGCTCCAGCCCGGCAGGCCGCAGCCGGTGCGCGGCTGGATAGATTGGGCGCAGCTCAGCCGAGCAGGCGCAGCGCGGGCAGGGTGAGGAAGTCGACGAACTCCTCGGCCAGCGCGACCTGTTCGAAGAGCCTGGCGGCCTCGGGCCAGCGCCCACCGGCGTAGGCCTGGTCGCCGAGCTCGGCGCGCAGGGCGGCGAGGTCCTCGGCCACGAGCCGGCGGACCAGCTCGGCGGTGGCCTTCTCGCCGGTGTCGGCCAGCACCACACCGTTGTTGATCCACTGCCAGATCTGCGAGCGGGAGATCTCGGCGGTGGCGGCGTCCTCCATCATGTTGAAGATGCCGACCGCCCCCAGGCCCCGCAGCCAGGCCTCGATGTAGCGGATCCCGACCTGGACGGCGTTGTGCAGGCCGGCCCGGGTGCACTTCCCGCCGGCCCCGGCGATGTCGAGCAGTTGGGCCGCGGTGACCGGCTCGGCCGGGCCCGGATTGTCCTTCTGGTTCGGCCGCTCGCCCAGCACGGCGTCGAACGAGGCCCGGGCGACCTTGACCAGGTCCGGGTGGGCGACCCAGGAGCCGTCGAAGCCGTTGCCGGCCTCCCGGTCCTTGTCGGCCTTGACCTTCTCCAGGGCGGCGGCGTTGACCTCGGGGTCCTTGCGGGAGGGGATGAAGGCGGCCATCCCGCCGATGGCGTGCGCGCCGCGCCGGTGGCAGGTCTGCACCAGCAGGCGGGTGTAGGCGGCCATGAACGGCGAGGCCATGGTGACGCTGTTGCGGTCCGGCAGGATGTAGTGCTCGCCGGCGTCGCGGAAGTTCTTGACGATCGAGAACAGGTAGTCCCAGCGGCCCGCGTTCAGCCCGGCCGCGTGCTCGCGCAGCTCGTAGAGGATCTCCTCCATCTCGAACGCGGCGGTGATGGTCTCGATCAGCACGGTGGCGCGGACGGTGCCGTGCGGGATCCCGAGGGCGGCCTGCGCGTGGGTGAAGACGTCGTTCCAGAGCCGGGCCTCGAGGTGGCTCTCGGTCTTCGGCAGGTAGAAGTACGGGCCGGAGTTCGGGTCCTGCTCGCCCTTGGCGAGGAGCCTGGCCGCGTTGTGGAAGAAGTACAGGCCGAAGTCGAGGAAGGCACCGGCCACCGGGGCGCCGTCGACCAGCAGGTGGTTCTCGTCGAGGTGCCAGCCGCGGGGGCGGACCACCACGGTGGCGAGCTCGGCGGCGGGCTTGAGGGTGTAGGCCTTGCCCGCCTCGGAGGTGAAGTCGATCCGGCCCTCGAAGGCGTCGATCAGGTTGATCTGCCCGGAGACCACGTTCTCCCAGGTGGGGGCGGTGGCGTCCTCGAAGTCGGCGAGCCAGACCCGGGCGCCGGAGTTGAGCGCGTTGATGACCATCTTGCGGTCGGTCGGCCCGGTGATCTCCACCCGGCGGTCCTGGAGCGCGCGGGGGGCGGGAGCCACCTGCCAGTCCCCGGCCCGGACCTCGGCGGTCCCGGGCAGGAAATCCAGCGTCCCGGCCTCGGCGATCTCGGCCCGGCGGGCCTTTCGTCGGGTCAGGAGCTCCTGCCGGCGACCTTCGAAGGCACGGTGGAGGCCGACCACGAAGGCGACCGCCTCCGGGGTGAGCACCTCCTCTGCGCGGGACACGCGCGGACCGGCGACAGTGACGACCGGGGCGGCGGGGGAAACGCCGTCAGGTCCCTGATCTGCACCCATGGGCAGGACACTCCTTGGACGGTTGTGAAAGCTTGGGGAGCTCCGGTGGGAACTTCCCAGATCCGAACCCACCTACCGGCGGGTTTCGTTCTGTAGGGTGGAGAGTAGTTTCCGCGATACAGAATTTCAACGGTTTGTTGAGCTAGATCGCTGGGACTCTACTCCTCCTCGCACAGTGAAGGGAACGCCGGTGGCCAGCACCCCCGCCGCAACACCGACAGGCACCGAGCGCGCCTCCGGTGGCGTGCAGTCCGTCGAGCGCGCCTTCCAGCTGCTGGAAGCGCTCGCCGACTCGGGCGGCATCGCGACCCTGAGCGAGCTCTCGACCACCTCCGGCCTTCCGATGCCCACCATCCACCGGCTGATCCGTACCCTCGTCCAGCAGGGATATGTCCGCCAGGACACCGCCCGCCGCTACACCCTGGGCCCGCGGCTGATCCGGCTCGGCGAGACCTCCGGCCGGCTGCTCGGCAGCTGGGCCCGCCCCTACCTGGCCGAGCTGATGGAGGCCACCGGCGAGACGGCCAACCTGGCGGTGCTGGAGGGCGGCGAGGTGGTCTACGTCGGCCAGGTGCAGTCCCGCCGCTCGATGCGGATGTTCACCGAGGTCGGCCGCCGGGTGCAGCCGCACTGCACCGGGGTCGGCAAGGCCCTGCTGGCCCAGCTGCCCGAGGAGGAGACCCGCGCGCTGCTCGGTCCGCAGCCGCTCCAGGCGCACACGCCGTACACCGTGACGGACCCTCAGGAGCTGCTCGCCCAGCTGGCGCACGCCCGCGAGGTCGGCTACGTGGTGGACGACCAGGAGCAGGAGATCGGCGTCCGCTGCATCGCGGTGGCGGTGCCCGGCGCGCCGACCCCCACCGCGCTCTCGGTATCCGGCCCGGAGGCCCGGATCCGCGCCCTGGAGGCAGCGGCCGGCAGCGCCGCGCTGGTGCCGGTGATGCGTCAGATCGCCTCCCGGCTGGGCCAGGTGCTCGCGCCCTGACGGTCAGCCGGCGCCGCCCGCCTGTGCCGTCAGCAGGAAGACGGCCAGGTCGGGTTCGGTCCCGGCCTCACGGAACAGCCGGGGGGCGGCGGCCATCTTCGGGTCCGCCCGGACGGCCTCCAGCGCGCCGATGTCCCGCCACAGGCTCTGCACCCGCCAGTGCCGGTCCGGCCCGCGCAGCAGTTCGGTGCGCAGCAGCCCCGCCGGCAGCTCGGCCGTGATCAGGGCGCGGTACGACGCCACGAACCCGTCCTCCCGGTCCGCGGCGATCCGTCCGCTCACCTCGCTCAGCACCCGCTCGGACACCCGTGCCTCCTCAGCTCGTCCCACTCGGCTCGCTACTGTGAGTATCGGCCAGAGTGCGAGCGGTGGGAGGTCCGAGGTGTCCAGGCGGGTGACGGCGCCACCGGGCCGGCACGCGAGGTGCCCCCCGGCACACGGGCCGAGGGGCACCTCCAGGTGGTCGGTGCCGACGACCGCGACGCTGCGGACAACGGCACCCCGTTCACGCTGAGCGTGTCACCGTGACGGTCAGCGGTAGACCCGCACGTAGTCCGCGGCGAAGGTGATCGGCGCGGTGCCGGTGGGCGCCGGGTGGTACTGGCCGGCGCTCAGCGACAGGTTGAGGATCAGGTACGCGGACCAGTTGGCGCCGACCCCGGTGTTGTCGGAGAAGACCTTGGTGCCGTTGACGTACCAGTCGACCGAGTTGGCGCCGTAGTAGGTGCCGATGGTGACCCACTTGTCCTTGGCCACCGCGTTGGCGTCGGTGAAGTACTTGGAGCCGGACTTGACGTGGTTGGTCAGCTCCAGCAGGTTCGGGTTGTCCGGGTGGTACTCGAAGGAGTCGATCTCCCCGTTGCCGTTCTTCCAGGTCCACAGCGCCGGCCAGGCGCCGGAGCCGGAGGGCAGCTTGACCCGGGTCTCGGCGTAGTCGCCGGTCTTCACCTGGAAGCCCTCGCCGGAGTACTCGGTGGTGAGCAGGCCGGTGTCCCAGGCCTGCTTGCCGTTCTCCAGCTTGTTGGCGCTCGGCTTGGCGGTGAAGGTGGCCACGCCGCCCGACACGCTGACGCCGCTCGGGCTCAGCCAGTCCAGCTTGTTGTCGTCGGGGTTGTGGTTGCCGTACCGGTAGGAGCTGCTCCTGTCGGTGGTCCAGCGGGTCTTGGACAGGCTGTCGAACTCGTCCGACCAGGTCAGCGACTTGCCCGCGACCGGCGCACCGGTGGACGGGGCGGGGCTCGGCGTCGGGGCCGGGGTGGGCGTCGGAGCCGGCGTCGGGGCGGGGGCGGGGGTCGGCGTGGTGGTGCCGGCCGCCGAGACCGTCAGGGTCTGCGAGGGCAGGTTGTGCCAGGCGTTCGCGGTGTCCTGCCAGAAGCCGAACTGGGTGTAGGTACCGGCCGGCAGGGTCCGGGCGGCGCTGGTGAAGGTGGTGCCGCTCGGGCAGATCTGCACGTTGGAGGCATTGCCGGGGAAGTCCAGGTTGTGGCCGGCCGCGTCGCGGACGCCGACGCCGAGGGTCTTGGCCGTGAAGCAGCCGGAGGAGTGCACCGTGAGGCTGGCCGTGGCGGCGGTGCCGGCGGCCATCGCGGTGGGGCCGAGGCGGTCCTGGGTCACCGTGGGGCTGGCGGCCTGGGCCTGGCCGACCAGCGGGACGCCGGCCAGCACGGTGGCGCCCGCGAGCAGGCCGAGGCGGGCGGGGGTGGGGGAAAGTCGCATGGAGGATTCCTCTGCGACGCCTGCGAGGTGAGCTGTCGGGTTCGGGCACGAGGCTGCCCGGCCGCCTGTGGTGCGGCTTCACCCCAAGCCGCGCGTCCTGCCCCGGGGCAGGGTGGAGCGCGGCACGTACCTGGTTCCCCCGCTCCTGTCCATGACGGTGCTCGAGTGACCGCCTCCGGGTGGACAGGACTAGGCGTCCCGACGGCGGGTCTGCCCAGCCGGGCATCCCGTGCAGGCTAGGCAGACGGATCGCACACGGACAACGAGACGTCCCTCACACACCCGCCCCGAGGCCCCGGCCCGGGGCCGGCTCACCAGAACCGGGGCTGCCCCGGGACGGTCTCCAGATCGGCCAGCACCAGCTCGCGGTCCTCCGGGGCGGCGATCTCCTCGGCGGCGGCCAGCGCCTGCTCGGTCCAGGCCCTGGCCTGCTCCTTCTCCCCCGCGACGGCCGCCGCCCGGGCCAGCGCCTCGTACGCGAAGGCCAGGTCCCAGTCGCCGATCCCGTTCGCCCGGCAGATCTCCAGCCCGCGCCGGGCGTGGTGCAGCGCGGGCTCGGCCCGGCCCAGCGCCGCGTACACCCGTGAGCACTGCCACTCGCCCCGGCCGAGGTTCACCGCCGTGCCGACCTGGCCCCAGTGGTGGCGCGAGGCGTGCGCCATGTGCACCATCCGGTCGTCCTCCTCGACCGAGCGGTCCTCCCGCTCCAGCAGCCGCCAGACCCCGTTGAACAGGTCCACCGCCAGCTGCCGCTCGTCGGCGGGGGCCGCCGCCTCCCGCTGCTCGTCGCCCATGACCGCGTCGATCCCTTCCTCGATCAGATGATCCGTCCGGTGGACGGCGCCGCGGAGCCGGTCCAGCCGGGCCTGCAGGCGCCGCCGGTGCTCGGCCAGCAGCCGCCGCACCGGCTCGCCACCGCCCGCGGCCAGGCACTCCCGCACCTGCTCCAGCGGCAGGTCCACCGCGCGCAGCTCCCGCACCAGCCGGGCCGCCGCCACCTGCTCCACCCGGTAGTACCGGTAGCCGGTCTCCTGGTCCACCTCGGCCGGCCGGAGCAGTCCGACCCGGTCGTAGTGGCGCAGTGCCTTGGCGGTCAGCCCGCTGCGGCGGGCCATGGCCCCGATGGTGAGCAACCGCTCCGCTCCGTCCGTCACACCTGGAATCTAGGACCTTGCCCCGGGGCAGGCTCAAGCCGGCCTGATCGGCCTGCGGCGCCCGCGCGTCCGCTAGGTTGGTGGTGCGGCCGGAGCCCCGGCCGCGGCCACCGCCGAGCGTTCAGAGGACCACTCCCGAGATGACCGCGCCCCTGCCTGGCTTCGCCGGACGTACGTACCTGTTCGATGTCGACAACGGCGCCGCCTTCCGCAACTCCTACTCCGCCGACGGGACGCGGCTGCGCTGGGAGGGCCTCGGCGAGTCGGCCGGACAGTGGGAGGACGTGCGGCTGCACGTCGCCGAGGTGGGCCCGCAGCTCTACTTCGTCAGCTGGACGGAGGCGAGCGGCATCACCGTGAGCCATGTGATGGACCTGAACGCGCTGACCGTCCGGGTCTTCTGGACGTACGAGGGCGAGGGCGGCCGGGTCGGCGAGCTGCACACCGGCAAGCTCCAGCCGGTCAGCTGACCCGCAGCCGGCCGGCGAGCCACTCCAGCGCGGCCGGCAGCAGCCGCCCCCAGGTCCCGAAGTTGTGGCCGCCCTCCGGCACCGTGGCGGTGGCCAGCGACATCGGGGCGCGCACCGCGGCAGCGAAGGCCCGGGTGTCCGCGAGGTAGTCGCCGTCGCCGCGCTCGGCGCCCGCCAGCAGCACCGCGATGCCGGGCGGCGGCAGGTGGCGCAGCCGCCAGAGCAGGTCGGCCTCCTCGCGCCGGCGCGGGCTGCCGCCGAACAGGTCTCCGGTGGAGGCGTCCTCGGCGGCCCGGTAGTAGCCGGAGAGCGCGACGGCGCTGGGGAACACCTCGGGGTGCCGCATGGCGAGTTTCAGCGCGCAGTAGCCGCCGGTGGAGTTGCCCATCACCGCCCAGGACCGCGGATCCGGCGAGACCCGGTAACCCGCCGCGACCGCCGCCGGCACGTCGCGGGTCAGATAGGTCTCGGCGCGCGCGCCGCCCGGGGCGTCCTCGCACTCGGTGTCGGCGGGCATCGCCGGTGACGGCCGCAGCAGCACCAGCACGGTCGGCGGCATCCGGCCGGCCAGGTTGAGCCGCAGCGCCGCGCCGGGGTAGTTCAGCCGGGTGATCAGGTTCCGGGCGTCGCCCGGGAAGCCCGTCATCACCACCACCGCGGGGAAGCGGCGGCCGGCGTACTCGGGCCGGAAGTACTGCGGCGGCAGGTAGACGTACCCGTCGGTGCTCAGCCCGGAGCGCGGGCCGGCGATCTTGACCGCCTGGATCTCGCCGGAGGCACCCGGCTCCCGGCCGACCGCGCCGCCGCCCCGGACCGGCTCCCGTCCCAGCACCCGCAGCTCCCCTCCCGGGGTACCGGTGGTCACGGTGACCGGGCCGCCCGCCGGGGTGCCGAGCAGGTCGTCCCAGCTGCCGTAGAAGGAGAAGTAGCTGTTGGCGGCCAGCGCCAGCGCCAGCAGCATCGCCAGCTGGGTGGCCAGCAGCGCGCCGATCCGGCCGGCCACCGCGCGCCGGCCCGGCCCGGCCAGCCGCGGCCAGCCGCGCACCGTCGCGGTCGCCGCCAGTACGGCGGCCGCCGCGGCGATCGCCAGCACCTTGTGGCTGGTCAGCCCCATCTCGGTGGTGCTCCCTCGGTTCGCGCCGGCGCGGGTCGACGAGGTCGACGAGGTCGGCCGGGTCGGTGAGGTTCGGCCGGTCGGTGGCGCCGGTCGGGTGGGGTCGGTGGCGCCGGTCAGGTGGGGTCGGTGGTCGCCCCCGAGGCGGTCCTGGCGTGTCTGGCCCGGGGCGCCCGGGGGGTGCCGAACCGGTTGCCGAGCCACACCAGGGCGGCGGCCACCGCCACGAACAGCGCCAGCAGCAGGGTGCAGGCCCCGGCCACCCGGCCGTAGCCGCCCGGCAGCCGCGGATCCACGAAGGGGTACGGGTACCAGTCCACCAGCGGCCCCCGGAGCAGGGTGTAGGCCAGGTACACCAGCGGGAAGACCAGCCACTTCAGCACCGTGGTCCGGCCGAGCCGGGCGGCCGGCGGCATCAGCAGCCAGTCGGCGAGGTAGACCACCGGCATCACCCGGTGGACGATGTCGTTCACCCACGGCAGCAGCAGGCCGAGGCTGTAGCCGGACAGCAGCAGGCCGTAGACCAGTCCGGTGATCGTCATGTAGAGCACGATCGCGCCGCGGATCTCGTCCGGCACGCCCGGTCGGCCGCGCAGCCCGAGCACGCCGCCGGTCAGCAGCACCAGCAGGCCGCCGATGTTGCTGAGGTTGGTGAAGTAGCTGAAGAAGTTGGTGAGCGGCGCCCCTGCGCCGACGGAGTGGTAGCCCTGGATGGACAGGGCCACCGCCGCCAGCAGGCCGAAGGCGATCCGCCCCAGCTGGACTGCGCGTTCCCGCACGGGCCCGACCTCCCTACCGCTGAACGATCATCAGTCGGGCCCATCATCGGCTCGGGCCGCCGCGGTGGCCCGGAGGCCGAGCGGCGGCGCGGGCGCCGTCACCCGTTCGGGGGCCGCGGGGCGGCGGGCCCGGGCGGCGTCAGGCGTGCGTGCCGCCGTCGATCCGGATCTCGGTGCCGGTGACGAAGGCGCCGTCGTCCGAGGCCAGCATGGCGATCACCCCGGCCACCGTCTCCGGCCCGGCGAAGCCCTGGCCGAGCGCGGGGGCCAGCTTGCCGAGCAGCGACAGGTCGGCGTCGGCCGGCAGGCCGGGGTTGCTGGTCATCCCGCTGGCGATCGACCCCGGAGCGACGCAGACCGCGCGCAGCCCCTGCTTGGCGTACTCGATCGCGATCGCGTGGGTGAAGGACTGGATGCCGCCCTTGGTGGCCGCGTACGCCGCCATGTACGGGTGCGCGAAGGTCGCGGAGGTGGAGCTGAAGTTGACCACCACGCCCCGGCCGGTGGCCAGCAGGGCGGGCAGCGCCTCCCGGGTGACCAGGAAGGTGCCGGTGAGGTTCACGGCCAGGAGGCGGTTCCAGAACTCCAGGGTGGTCCGGGCGGTGTGCGAGGAGCGCAGGATGCCGGCCGCGTTGACCAGCGCGTCCAGACCGCCCAGCGCGGTGACCGCCCCGGCCACCCCGACGCGCACCGAGTCCTCCTCGGAGACGTCGAGCACCGTCGTGACCAGCCGCCCGGCGGTGCCGTCGGCCTCGGCCAGCGCACGGGTGGCCGCCAGGCCCTCCTCGACCACGTCGGCGGCGACGACGGCGCCGCCCTCGGCCAGGATCCGGCGGGCGGTCGCCCGGCCGATGCCGGAACCGGCGCCGGTGATCAGGACTCGGCGGCCTTCGAAGCGGTTCATGGTGCTCTCCCTGCGGGTGGTGCGAGTGCGTTTCGCTGCACGGTACGCCTGAATGGCACGTCGTGCCACCTCTGCACGACCGGCCGACCCGGCCCCCGCTGCCGTAGGCTGACTCGCGTCCGAACGTCCGCGTCGCAGGTGACCAGGGGGCCTTCCCGTGTCCGGCATCGATCCGCGCCCGTCGCTCACCGAGCGCCGCAAGGCGGCCACCCAGCAGGAGATCGCGCTCGCCGCCGCCCGGCTGTTCGCCCGGCGCGGGGCGGAGGCCACCACCGCCGAGGACATCGCCCGGGAGGCCGGGGTCTCGCTGCGGACCTTCTACCGGTACTTCCGCGCCAAGGAGGACGCCGTGGCGCCGCTGCTCGCGGACGGCGTCCGGCAGTGGATCGGGCTGCTGTCCGCCGAACCGGCGGGGCTCACCTCGCCCGAGGCGCTGGAGCGTTCGGCCCGCGCCGCCTTCGGGCCCACGGCGCACCGGCCCGCGGAGGCGCTGGAATGGACCCGCGGGCTGCTGCGGGTGATGGCCGGCGACCCGGGGCTGCAGGCGGTCTGGCACCGGGTGCACCACGAGTCCGAGCTGGCCCTCACCCCCGTCCTGGCCGAACTCGCCGGACCGGCCGCCGACCCGCTGGAGATCCGGCTCGCCGCGGCGGCGGCCAGCACCGGCATGCGGATCGCCGTCGAGACCTGGGCCGCCACCGACGACCCGACGGACCAGGTCCCCGACCTGGCGGCGCGCTGCGTCGGGGAGTTGACCCGGGGTCTGCGGCTGTGGGGCCGGCACCCGTCCGATCCGCACGGCCCGTCGTAGGCCGCACCTCCGGACCCCGAGGGCTGCACCACCAGGGGGCGCCGGGAGCCCTCCGGCCGGAGGGCGAGGCGTGGAGGCCGGGGCACGAGACACCTCCCGCCGCAGGCTGAGGCACGGAACACCTCCCCGCCGGAGGCCGAGATGGGCGCACATCCCCGCCGCAGACCGAGGCACGGAACACCTCCCCCTCGGAAGCCGAACCGGGCGCACTCCCCGCCGGAGGCCGGGGCGCCTTCCGGCCTGCGGGCCCGGCTCGGGGTCGGGGCCCCGTGTTCAGGGGGTGGGGTGACCCGGGGTCAGGCGGCCGCCGCAGGCGAGGTTCCAGCGGCCGGCGCCGCCGGTGAGGCGGGTGAGGGTGAGCGGTTCGACGTCCAGGCGCCAGAAGGTGTGCGGCGGGAGGGCGAGGGCGTGCACCACGGCGGCGCGGATCACGGCGGGCTCGACCACCGCCAGGACGCGGCCCTGCTGCGCCGCGAGCCAGGTACCGATCCGGTCGACCAGGTCGAGCACCGACTCGCCGCCGTGCGGGGCCGCCGCGGGGTCGGCCAGCCAGCGCCCGAGGGCGGCCGGATCCTCGGCGGCGACCTCGTCGAGGGTGCGGCCGCGCCAGCCGCCGGTGTCCAGGTCGGCGAGGGCGGGGTCGGCCGGCGCGTCCAGGCCGAGGGCCGCGGCGGTCTCGGCGCACCGGCGGGAGGGGGCCGCCCGCACCCGGTCCGCCCCCGGGCAGCCGGGCGCCGCGGCGACGGCCGCACCCAGGCCGGCCGGCGAGAGCGGGGCCTGCGAGCCGAAGCGGGCCGCCCGCAGGTCGGTCGCGATGGCCGGTGAGATCAGCATCACCCGTACCGTCATCCGTGACTCCTCCTCACCCGGCCGCAAGCTCGGCACGTGTACGCACCGCCCTGCCGGGCGGTCCGCGCGCCGTGGCGTGCACCTTGTGCCCCTGCGACTGCCCTTGGCCCGGCAGCCGCACCACGGTACCGTCACTGCGACAATTGACGACGGTGTGACGGAAGCCGGTGCGAACCCGGCACGGTCGCGCCACTGTGTACCCGGCACCCGACTCCCCGTCGGGATCCGGAAAGTCAGACCCGACTCCGTCGTCCACTGCTCCATCGAACGGGACGCGAGTTCCCCCAGGAGGTCCGGTCATGGCTCACCCCATCGCCCCCGCCGCTCCGGCGATTGCCCCCATCTCCCTGAAGGCGATCGCCCCGTGGGCCGCCTTCTTCGGCATCCTGATGCTGATCGTCATCTACTTCGTCGGCGCCGAGCAGGGCGCCACCGCCCTCATCTCCGGTGAGAACGTGCACGAGTGGGTGCACGACGGCCGCCACCTGCTCGGCTTCCCCTGCCACTGATCCCGAGGGAAACCGACGCTCATGAACTCCATCTCCGTCAGATCCCTGCTCGTCCGCGGCATGCTCGCCGGCCTCGCGGCCGGCGTGCTGGCCCTGGTCGTGGCCTACCTGCTCGGCGAGCCGCACGTGGACGCCGCGATCGGCTTCGAGGAGGCGCACGCCCACTCGCACGACGCCGGTGAGGTCGAACTCGTCAGCCGCAGCATGCAGTCCACGCTCGGCCTGGCCACCGGCATCCTGCTGTACGGGCTCGCCTTCGGCGGCATCGCCGGGCTCGCGTTCTGCTTCGCGCTCGGCCGGATCGGTCGCTTCGGTCCGCGCGCCACGGCGGCCCTGCTCGCCGCCGCCGGCCTGGTGGTGGTCTACCTGGTGCCGTTCCTGAAGTACCCGGCCAACCCGCCGTCGGTGGGCGACCCGGAGACCATCGGCAAGCGCACCACGCTGTACTTCCTGATGATCGCGCTCAGCGTGCTGCTCGCGGTGGGTGCGACCATCCTGGGCCGGCGGCTGGCGCCGACCCTCGGCAACTGGAACGCCACGGTGGTGGCGGTGGTCGCCTTCGTGGCGGCCGTCGGCATCGCCTACGCGGTGCTGCCCACGGTGGACGAGGTGCCGGAGGACTTCCCGGCCTCACTGCTGTGGCAGTTCCGGCTGGCCGCGCTGGCGATCCAGGTGACCCTGTGGAGCGGCTTCGGCCTGCTCTTCGGGCACCTGGCCGAGCGGCTGCTCAGCCCGGCGCCGGCCGCCGCGCCGGGCGCCGCGCCCGCCGCGGTCTGACCGACCCGCACACCCCGAGGGCCCGGTACCGAGCACCCGCTCCGTACCGGGCCTTCGGCGTGCTCAGACCGGCACCACGGCGACCGGGCAGTGCGCGTGGTGCAGCACGGCGTGCACCTCGGTGCCGAGCCGCAGGCCGAAGCGCGGGGCCGGCTCCCGGCGGGAGACCACCAGCAGCGCGGCCTGCCGGGAGGCCTCGACCAGGGTGGCGGCACTCGCCCCGGTGAGCTGGCGGGCGTCCAGGTGGACCTCGGGGTAGTCCTCCGCCACCGGGTCCACGGTGTGGCGCAGCAGCTGCTCGTGCAGCCTGGCCTCCTCGGTGGCCTCGTCCGGCATCGGAGCCGCCTGCCCGGCCTCGGCGACCAGCGGGGACCAGGTGTGCAGGGCCTCGACCGGCAGCTGCCGGTCGGCGGCCGCCCGCAGGGCGAACCGCAGGGTGGCGGCGTCCCGCTCGTCACGGACGGCGACCAGGATGCGGCTGCCCGTCTCCGGCACCCCGCGCGCCACCACGACCGGGCAGCGGGAGTGCGCGGTCACCCGCAGGCTGACCGAGCCGAGCAGCAGCGAGGCGAAGCCGCCGTGGCCGCGGGTGCCGACCACCGCGAGCTCCGCGTGCTCGGCGGCCGTGAGCAGCGCCTCGGCCGCGTCCCTGGGCACCACGTCCCCGGTGAGGCGGAGTTCCGGATGGGCGGCCGAGAGCTTGCCGAGGCAGTCGGCGAGCAGGTCCTGCGCGTCCCGGAGGATGAGGTCGGTCACCGCGGCCCCGGTACGCGGCGACAGGGTCACGGTGCCGGTGTTGACCGCGTGCACCAGGTGCAGTGCACACCCCCGGCGCTCGGCCTCCTGGGCGGCCCATTCGGCGGCCGCCTCGGCGGGCGCCGATCCGTCCACCCCGGCCACCACGCCTGCGGGGGCTCTGCTGTTCATGATGGTCTCCCGGTGACGCTCCACGCCCTCCGCCCGGCCCGCTCCGGGCCGCCGCGCAGGGCCCTGGTACCAGGATGCGCCTCCCGGCGCCGGCCCGCCGGTGACCTCCGGACGCCCGCGGCTACCGGGCGACGGCCCGGGCCTGCCCGCCGGCCGGGAAGTCGCCGGGCAGTTCGGGGTCGGACAGGTGGAACACCCGGTAGCGGGCGACCGCGGGGTCCTCGGGGTCCGCGGGCGGCGGCCGGTGCCAGAGGGCGAACCGCAGCAGCTCCCAGCGGTACGGGTCGAGCGCGACGGCGGCCGAGTGCAGACCGGGGCGGTCCACGGGCTCGGCGAGCGCCTCGGCCAGCGCCTCGGCCGGGTCGGTGTGCTCGGGGATCGCGGTGAGCGTCCGGGTCGCCGTCCGGGGCGCCGACCCGGCGGCCGGGCCGGGCCGCAGGCCGGTGCCGAGCCAGTGGCGGACCGGCGGGCGGCCGAAGTCCGCGCTCAGGGTGCGAAAGCCCGGCCCCCGCAGGAAGCCCGCCATCGCCTCGGCGGTGTGCCAGAGGTAGAGCGGCGCGTACTGGTTGACCGGGGAGCCGGCCCCGTCCCCGCGCTCGCGGACCAGGTAGGCCTTGAGCGCCAGGCCGGGCAGCTGGTCGGTCAGCCGCCCCCTGTCGGCCACCCGGCGGTGGATGATCCGCATGTCGTAGTCGGCGGGGAGGGTGATCTCGTACTGCATCGCCTGCACGGCGGGCCTCGTCTCAGGGGGTGCGGAGCAGCGCGAGCGCGCCGCGGACGGCCTGCTGGAAGGGCTCGGGCGAGCCGGCCGCGCGGGCCAGCACGTAGCCGCCCTGGAGCACCGCGACGATCGCGGCCGCGGTGTCGGCGGGGTCGGGGCCGGCGGCCAGCTCGCCGGCCGCCCGGCCCTCGGCGACCACCTCGGCGAGCCGGCCGCGCAGCCAGGCCAGGGTCTGCTCGACCGGCTCGCGCAGCCGCGGGTCGGCGACCACCTCCGGGTCCTGGGCCATCCGGCCGATCCGGCAGCCGCGGAGCACCTCGCGCTCGCGCCCGAGGTAGCCGGCGATCCGCTCGTACGACGTCCCGGGCCCGCCGAGCTGCTGCTCGGCGAGCGCGCGCAGCTGCTCGCCGCTGCGGCGCAGGGCGGCGGCGGCGAGATCGGGCTTGCCGTCGAAGTGGTGGTACATGCTGCCCTGGCCCACGCCGGACCGCTGCTGGATGGCCTTGGGGCTGGTGCCGACGTACCCGCGCTCCCAGAGCAGCTCCTGGGCGCTCTCGATCAGGCGGTCCTGGGTGTCCATGGGGACACTGTACATACCAGTAGGTACAGGCCCAAGACTGTCAACCAAGGTTGACAGCTGCGGAGCCGTCAACCTAGGTTGACAACATGAGCGAGACCAAGGAGCTCGCGGCCGCCGCGAGCAGCCGTGATCCGGCCGTCGGACTGCGCGCCGTCCGCGCGCTGCGTGAACTGGCGGACCGGTTGGAGGACCTTCAGGTCGCCAACGCCCGCGGCCAGGGCTGGTCCTGGCAGGACATCGCGGTGTGCCTGGGCATCAGCCGGCAGGCCGTCCACAAGAAGTACGCCCGGCGTGGCTTCGGCACGCAACAGGATGGAGACTGAGGGATGTTGGAGCGATTCACCGCATCGGCGCGCCAGGTGGTGGTCCGGGCCAGGGCGGAGGCCGCCGAGCTGGGGCACGGTCACATCGGCGGCGAGCACCTGCTGCTCGCCGTCCTCGCGGACCCGGCCGACCCGGCCGCCGCGGTGCTGGTCGAGGCCGGACTCGACCACGAAACCGCCCGCGCGGCCGTGCTGCGGCTGGTCGGCGGCGGGATGGACGGCCCGGCGCTGGCCACCATCGGGGTCGATCTGGACGCCGTCCGCGAGGCCGTCGAGGCGGTTTTCGGGGAGGGGGCGCTGGACGCGCAGCCGGAGGAGCCGGCGGCCCGCCGGCGCGGCTGGTTCCGCTCCGGAGAGGCCAGGGGCGGGCGCAGCCCGTTCACCGCCGGGGCGAGGAAGACCCTGGAGCTGGCGCTGCGCGAGGCGGTGCGCCTGGAGTCCGGCCGGATCGCCACCGGGCACCTGCTGCTGGGGCTGCTGCGGGAGGGCGAGGGGCTGGGCGCCAAGGTGATCGCGGACCACGGGCTGGACTTCACGGCGGTGCGCGGGGCCGTCGAGGCGACCCTGCGCTGAAACCGCCGGGTCCCGCCCCGCGGCTACGGGGCGGGACCTGAGCGGGAGCTGAGCGGGAGCGGGCCGGGATCCGGCCCGAGCAGGGATCCGGCCCGGTCAGGCCGGCACGCGCTCCGGTTCGACGACCAGGGCGACCGGGTCGCCCCCGTGCTCGATCCGCAGCTCCGGCAGCAGGCGGTCCAGCCAGGCCGGCAGCCACCAGTTGAGGCGGCCGAGCAGCGTCATGGTGGCGGGCACCAGCACCAGGCGGACCACGGTGGCGTCGATCAGCACGGCCACCGCCATCCCCACGCCCATCATCTTGACCGTGATGTCGGGGTCGATCGCGAACCCGGTGAACACCGCCACCATGATCGCGGCCGCACTGCTGATCACCCGCCCGGTCGCCGACAGGCCGCGCAGCACGCTGCCCCTGGCGTCGCCGGTGGCCAGCCACTCCTCGCGGACCCGGGCCAGCAGGAAGACCTCGTAGTCCATCGAGAGGCCGAAGAGCACGGTGAACATCAGGATCGGGACCCAGCTGGAGACCGGCACCGAGTGCGGCAGGCCGAGCAGCCCGGCACCGGTGTCGGACTGGAAGACCGCCGTCATCACGCCGTACGCGGCGGCCACCGAGAGCAGGTTCATCGCCGCGGCCTTCACCGCGATCACCGGGGCCCGGAAGAGCACCGTGAGCAGGATCAGCGAGAGCGCGACCACGAACGGGACGACCACCCAGAGCCGGTCGGAGAGACGCTTCGAGATGTCGGCGAAGGACGCGACCACGCCCGTCACCTCGGCGCCCGCGGGCAGCAGCCGCTCGCGCATCCGGTCCAGCAACTGCGCGGTGCGCTCGTCCTGCGGCCCGGTCCTCGGCTGCACCGAGACCACGGCGGCGTCGGCCGCCTGGTTCAGCAGCGGAGGGGCGACCGCGGCGACACCCGGGTCGGCGCCCAACCGGTCCACGATGCCCGGCAGTTCGGTCGCCGGCAGCTTCCGCAGGTCGACCGCGACCAGCAACGGACCGTTGGCGCCCGGCCCGTAGGCCTCGGCGACCAGGTCGTACGCCTTGCGGGTGGTGTTCCCGGTGGCCTGGCTGCCGGCGTCCTGCGGCCAGGTGCGCATCCCGAGCATCGGGGCGGCCAGGGCCAGCAGCACCACCAGCGAGACGAGCGCGGCGGCGGCCGGGCGGCGGCCGATCAGCTGCGCCCAGCGCTCGGTCCTGGTCGGGCCGGCGGGCCGGGCCGACGGGCCGGGCCCGCGGCGCTCGGCGCGGCGCAGCAGCCGCGGACCGGCGAGCGAGCACAGTGCGGGCACCAGGGTCAGCGAGGCCAGCATCACCGCCCCGACCACCAGGAAGGTCGCGTAGCCGAAGGAGGAGTAGGTGGGCAGGCCCGCCAGCTTGAGGCCGAAGAGCGAGACCAGCACGGTGGAGCCGGCCACCACCACCGAGGAGCCCGCCGTGGCGGTGGCCTCGGCCGCGGCCTGCTGCCGGGTCAGCCCCTTGCGCAGGCCCTCGACGTGCCGGCTCACCAGCAGCAGCGCGTAGTCGATGCCGACGCCGAGGCCCACCATGCTGGCCACGGTGGGGGCGGTCGGGCTGATGTCGGTGACCGCGGCGAGCAGCGTGGTCAGCGCGGTGCCGGCGCCGAGCCCGGCCAGCGCGACCACCAGCGGCAGGCCGGCCGAGACCAGGGAGCCCAGCGAGAGCACCAGGATCAGCAGGGCGGCCACGATGCCGATGATCTCGGCGGTGCCGTCGGGGGCGGTGAAGTTCTCCGGCAGCTGGCCGCCGAACTCCACCTGGAGGCCGGAGTCCTGGGCCGGGCGGGCCGCCTCGCGCAGCGCGTCCAGGCCCTCGGAGCCCTTGAACGAGGTCACCGGTATCAGGTAGTTGACGGCGATCAGGGCGGTGTCGCCCTGGGCCGAGAAGACCGGCGGGGCCACCGGGCCGGCGCCGCGGACGCCGCCGATCCGGGTGCGCAGCTCGTCCAGCACCGGGGTCGGGACGCGCTGCCCGTGCCGGTCGTGGACGACCACCCGGGCGCTGGCGCCGGACATCTCCGGGAAGCGCTCGCGGAGCAGGTCGAGGCCGGCGGTGGAGCGGGTGCCGGGCACCCGGTAGTCGTCGCGCGGGGTGCCGCCGAAGCCGGCGGCGAGCCCGAACAGGGCGGCCAGCAGCAGCACCCAGCCGAGCACGGTGTGCCAGGGTCTGGCGGCTGCGGCGCCGCCGAGACGGCCGAGGAGGGAGGACATGACGGGCCTTTCGGCTGATCCGGTGCGGTAGTCCGGATCAGCATGGCCGGTCAGGCTTGGAACCGACTTGGCAGCCGCTTGCCACCCACCGGCCGGGCTCAGCCGACCAGCCGGCGCCGCCGGTCCCGCGGGGTGACGGTGACGGCCCGCGCGGGGTCGCCGTCCCACCGGGTCGGGAGTCCGACCGCGGCGAGGGCCGCCACGACCTCGCGCCCGATCGCCGCCGTGGTCCCGGCCGCGCCGTCGAAGCCGCCGTACAGCAGGTCAAGCCCGTGCCCGGCGGCGGCCGAGTCGGTGCATCGGGTGGGGAAGTAGACGAAGCCGCGGGCGTCCGGCGCGCCCGCCGTGCCGATCTCCGACTCGCCGCAGGTACGGCAGCAGGTGAAGTTCTCCCGGGCCGTGACGCCCACCGCCTCCAGCGCCGCGAACGCCCGGGTGAGCCGCTCCGCGTCGGTCTCGCCCTCCCAGCCGGCCTGCTCCTCGACGCGTTCCAGCCAGATCCGGTCGGCCAGCTGCCGCGCCTGCTCGGGCGACAGCGGCCGGCGGTCGGCGCGGACCAGGTACTCCTCGGCCGTCGCGGCCAGCTCCGCCCGGGTGGTGCAACCGCCGACCAGCAGTTCGCGGAGGCGCTCCACCAGCAGCCGGTGCTCGTCCTCGGCCGGCTCCGGCGCGGGGGCGGGCCCGGGCACCGGCCCCAGGTCCAGCCGCGACCACGCGTGGCCGGCCGACCATCGCGCCTCCTGGCGCGCCCACCCGGTCATCGCGGCGACCACCGGGCCGGGCCCGTCGAGCTCCACCTGGAAGTGCCGGTCGACCGCGCCGTCGCGGTGCTCCAGCGTGTAGCCGCCCCCGTCGGCGTGCCACACCTGGAGGAAGACGTCGGGCAGGTCGGGGATCCGCTGGACCACCAGGAACCGGTCGCCCTCGCCCCCGATCCGGCGCACCAGGGCGCCGAGCTGCTCCTCGGTCACCCGCAGGTGCCGCTGGTCGTTCTCCGTCTCCACCGAAATGTCGAGCATGCGGCCACCCTGGCACAGGCCCCCGACAGCCCCGCTCCCCGCCGACCCCCGACCGCCAACACCGACCGCCGACCACCGACCGGGGCTACGGCGCGAGCTCCGCCAGGGCCGTGCGGGCCTCGGCCTCCCAGTGCGGGGACTCCCAGCGCCGGGCCACCTCGGCGGCGTGCCGGAAGTGGGCCGCGGCCTCGGCGGTGCGGCCCAGGTGGCGGGCCAGCTCGCCGCGGGCCAGCGCGACCGGGCGCAGCGCGATCGAGGTACTGGCCGCGCCGGCCACCAGGTCGTCCACCTCGCCGAGTTCCACGAGCAGTTCGGCCGCCTCGGCACGCTCGTCCAGCGCGATCACCGTCATCGCCCGCAGGACCAGGAAGAACGAGCGGTAGTAGTCCAGCGCGATCGGCCGGCCCGGGGTGCGGGCGGCCCTGGCCTCCGCCGGGCGGCCGCCCTCGGCCAGGGCGAGCGCCAGCACGTCGTCCACCAGCGGCCCGTACACCGCGGCGGCCTGCCGGACCAGCGGCAGCTCCTCGTGCAACCGGCCGGCCTGGATCGCCAGGGTGAGCCGGTAGACCGCCTCGAAGCCGTCACTGTGCAGCGAACGCCGGGCCCGCAGGCCGTCCACCGCCCGGGCGTAGAGGGCCTCGGCCTCGGCCGGGCGGCCCGCGGCCAGCGCCATCATGCCCTGCTGGCAGAGCCCGACGTCGACCAGCTCGGGCAGGCCGTACGTCTCGGCGAGCCGCAGCCCCTCCTCGATGTGGCCGCGCAGCGCCGGCAGGTCACCCCGGACGGCGGCCGCGGTGGCCCGCAGGTGCTCGGCGTGCCACCGGTACGCTGGGAGGTCGAACTCCAGTGCCAGAGCGGCGAGTTCCTCGGCGATCTCGGTCCGCAGGCCGAGCGCGTGCTCGAAGTCGTGGACCCGGGCCTGGGCCGCCAGAGCGCGGGCGAGCAGCCGCGGGTCGCCCACCTCGCGGGCGATCCGGACCGCCTCCGCGCCGGCCTCCCGGCCGCCCTGGCTGCCGGTGCAGTCGAGTTCGTAGGTCAGCGCGTCCAGCAGCCGGCAGCGGGTGACCGGGGGCAGGTCGGTGCGGCGCAGCAGCGCGGTGAGCGCCTCGATCGCGGCCTGGTCGACCGTGCCGTACGGGTGCGCCACCCAGGGCGTCGGCTCGGTCCAGGCGGTCCAGGCCTCGATCAGCAGGTCCTCCCGGCCGCTCTCCCGGGCCAGGGCGAGGGCGGCGGCCCGGGTGTCCAGGGCCGCCGCGATGCTGCCGGCCCGGACCTGGGCCCGCAGCAGGGCGCCGAGCAGGGCGATCCGGCGGGCCGGGCGGTCGTCCTCGCCCTCGGGCGCCAGGCCGAGCGCGTCCAGGGCTTGCCGGAGCAGGGCGGCGCAGCTCTCGTGGGCGTAGCGCCGCTCCGCGGCCTCGGCGGCCCGCACGCAGTGGTCGACGGCGAGTTCGGCGGTGGCGCCGGAGGCGGCCCGGGAGTAGTGGTGGGCCAGCGCGGTCAGCTGGTCGGGGTGCCGGGCCCGGAGCGCCTCGGCGATCCGGCCGTGCAGGCGGGTGCGGCGCAGCGAGCTGAGGTCGGCGTAGAGGGTGTCCCGGACCAGGGCGTGGATGAACCGGACGGCGCCGGGACGGGGTTCGGTGAGCAGGCCGCCGAGCACGGCCGCTTCCAGGGCGTCCAGCAGCCGCTCCTCGCCCTGCCCGGAGGCGGCGATCAGCAGGTCCACCTCGGCCTCGCGGCCGACCACGGCGGCCAGTCGCAGGGTCTCCACGGCGGCCCTGGGCAGCCGGGAGAAGCGCCGGCGCAGCACGTCCCGGACGCCCTGCGGCACCTCCTGGACGGCCACCAACGCGCCTTCGCCGGCCAGCAGTTGGGCGCTCTCCAGCAGGTAGAACGGGTTGCCGCCGGTGCGTTCGGCGAGCGCCCGGACGGTGGGCGCGTCGACGGCAGTCTCGCAGACCGACTCGATCAGGCGGCCGGCCTCCTCCTCGGCGAGCCCGGCCAGCGGCAGCCGGTACGGCGAGCGGCGGGCCAACACGGCCAGGGTGTCGGTGAGTTCGCCCTCGCCGGGGCGGTGCGCGACGACCAGCAGCAGGCCCGGCAGCCCGGCCCCGGCCAGCGCGGCCAGCAGCGCCCGGGTCTCCTGGTCGGCCTCGTGCAGGTCGTCCAGGATCAGCGCGACCGGCCGCTCGGCGGTGACCTGCCGAAGCCAGTCCTCGACGGCCCGGTGCAGCCGGAACCGTCCGACCAGCGGGTCGGCGGCGGCCGGGTCGGCGGGGGCCGGGGCAGCCACGGCCGGCCGGCCCGGCTCGCCGCCGAGCAGGGGGGCCAGCCGGGCGGCGGTGCCGGGCGGCAGGTGGGCCTGCCCGGAGAGCTCGCGCAGCGCCTCGGTCCAGGCCCAGGCGGGCGGGGCGCCCTCGGTCTCCGGGCAGCGCCCGGCGGCCACCAGCCAGTCGGTGCGCCGAAGTTCGGTGCGCAGCCGGCCGAGCAGGGTGGACTTGCCGGCTCCCGCCTCGCCGGTGACCAGCACCACCGCCCGGCCGCCGGCACGGACCTCCGCGGCGGCCCGACGCAGGGTGTCCAGCTCCTCGACCCGGCCGACGAAGAGCGGATCGGGCGGGTCGTCCCCGGCGCGACCGCCGGTGGGCCCGGCCGGCGCGGGGGCGGGCGGCGCCGGGGTCGGCAGGTCGGGCCGCTGCTGGAGGATCGCGGTCTCCAGCTCGGCCAGCGCGGGGTGCGGGTCGAGGCCGAGCTCCGCGGTGAGCAGCGCGCGGGCGCGGCGCAGCGACTCCAGCGCCTCCGCCTGGCGCCCCGCGCCCCAGAGCGCGAGTGCCAGCAGCCGCGGGCCCTGCTCGCGCAGCGGATACTCCTCGACCAGCTCCCGGGCGCGCGGGACCGCCTCCGCCGGGCGGCCTTCGGCGAGCAGCGCCTCCACCTCCAACTCGGCTGCCGAGGTGATGAGTTCGTCGATCCTGGTGATCTCGGCCAGCGCCCACGACTGGTCCGCGAACTCGGCCAGCACCGGCCCTTGCCGCAGCGCGAGGGCCGCCTGGACGGTCGCGGAGAGCGGCTCCCGCCAGTGCTCGGTCACCCGCTGGGCGGGCGGCAGCAGCCGGCGGGCCTCGCGCACCCGGCTCTCCAGGTCCCAGGCGTCCACCGCGCTGGCGGCGGCTTCCAGCGCGTACCCGGGGGCGCGGCTGACCAGCAGCCGGGCGGGCTCGCGCGGGCCGCGGCCCGGCTCCAACAGGCGGCGCAGGTTGGACACGTACGCCTGGAGCGAGGCGGCCGCCTTGGCGGGCGGGCGGCCGCTCCACAGGTCCTCGATCAACCGGTCCACCGGGACGACCCGGCCGCGGGCCACCAGCAGCCGGGCCAGCACGGCGCGCTGGCGGGGGCCGCCGAGCGCGGCGGGGCGGCCGCCGACCGAGGCGGCCAGCGGTCCGAGCAGGGAGATCCGGACCGGGTCCTGGCCCGATGCCGCGCCCGGTCCGCCCGCTCCGTGCACGGACGCCGAGGCGTCGCCGCCGTACCGCACCAGCCCTCCTCGCGCCCGCCCGTTCCGGGTCGTGACGAGCCTATGCGATCCGGCGGCCGGGCTCCCACCAAGGCATCGGCGGCGGCCCCCGGGCCGTGGGCGGTCAGCCGCGGGGCGCCGGCAACGCGCGGCGGATCACCGGCGCGACCTCGGCGGCGAACAGTTCCAGCTGCTCCTGCTGGGCGTCCTCGGTGAGGGCGTCCACCCCGATGCCGACCACCTCGTTGCCGAAGGCCTCGTGGTAGCGGTGGATCTTCTCGATCACCTGCTGCGGGCTGCCCACCAGCGCCGAGCCGCGCTCCAGCGCGTCCTCCAGCGAGGTGAACGGCGAGTTGTTGTGCCGGCCGGCCGCCGAGCCGAACATGGCGTCCCAGTACGGCCGGAACCCGGCCACCGCGTCCTGCGAGCGCCTGGCCAGGAACAGCCCGCCGAAGCTGGTGCCGACCCTCGCCTCGCGCGGGTCGCGGCCGTAGTGCTCCCAGCGCTCCCGGTAGTGGTCCACCAGGGCCGCGTACTTCTCCAGCGGGTGGAAGCTGTTGGCGGAGAACAGCGGGTCGCCGAAGCGGGCGGCCAGATCGGTGGAGTGCTCGCTGGTGGCGCTGCCGTGCCAGACCGGGATCGGGTCCTGCAGCGGGCGCGGGTAGGTGGTCACCCCGTCCAGCGGCGGCCGGGTGGTGCCCTGCCAGCTGACCTTCTCCTCCCGCCAGAGCCGGTGCAGCAGCTCGTAGTTCTCGGCCAGGTGCTCCCACTGGTGCGCCTCGTCCAGGCCGAACAGGCCGAAGTGGCGCGGGTCGTTGCCCTTGCCGATGATCAGCTCCAGCCGGCCGCCGGAGAGCTGGTCGAGCATCGCGTAGTCCTCGGCGACCCGGACCGGGTCCAGGATCGACAGCACCGTCACGGTGGTGAACAGCCTGATCCGGTCGGTCCGGGCCGCGATGGCGGTCAGCAGGACCGGCGGGGCCGGGCAGACGAAGGGCTCGCCGTGCCGCTCACCCACCCCGAAGCCGTCGTAGCCGAGTTGCTCGGCCAGCACGGCCTGGTCGACCACGTTGGCCAGCTTCGCCCGGGTGGTGAGCTGCCGGCCGGTGACGGGGTCGGGGCCGTTGGAGACGAGGGACGAGACGGTGAACCGCATGGCGGTCTCCTTGTCGGGCGGGGCGGTCGGCCGCGCCCGTGCGGGAGCTCACGGCCCTGGTACGGCCACGCTCGCGGGGGGCGGCACCGGGGAGTGGTCAGCGCGGCCGGGCGATCCGGGCCGGCGTCAGCGCGCGGTGCGGCGAGGGCGGCAACAGCTGCGGCGGGCAGGGCACGTGCGCATCGACTGCTCCCCCTCCGGCCGGTCCCGCTGATCCACCGCGAGCCTATGCGGCAACCCGTGCCCGGACAAGGCCCACTTCGGGTCGGCCGGGCCGGTCGTCAGAGCCGGCTGGTGGGCGCCCCGGGGGCGAACGGCGAAGGCGCGGGCGAGCTCCGCAGCAGCACGGCCGACAGCGGTACGAAGCCGCCCGGGCCGCCGTCCGCCGCGGCGGCCGTGGTGCGGCGGAGCATGGCCAGGGCGATCCGCTCGCCCTGTGCCTTGGCCCGCTCCGCGACCGGCCCTTGGTGCAGGCCGTCCACGCTCGCCCGCCAGAGCTGGACCCAGCGCCCGAAGTGCTCGGCGGTCAGCGGCCGTTCGCGGTGCAGCCCGGCGTGCGGGGCGAAGGCGTTGCGGCGGTAGGAGGCCGTGCGCAGCAGGGCGCTCTCCCAGAAGTCGGTGATGTGCGGGAGGTGCGCCTCCAGGTCGAGCCGGGCGATCTCGGTGAAGTACGGGCCGATCAACGGGTCGGCGAAGGCCGCCCGGTAGAAACGGCGCAGCAGCCGGTCCAGGTCGCCGCGGTCGGCGATGTCGGCGCGCATCGGCTGCTCCTCGGCGGCAGGGCGCGCGGGGGCGGCGCGCCGGTGCGGCCAGCCTACGTCGCGCGCCCGACCGGCACGAGGGCCGTTGGTCCCGGCCCGCGCCCGCTGCCTGGCAGGATGCACCCCATGAGCTATCTCGCCGCCGACGAGCGCTACCGCTCGATGACCTACCGCCGCGCCGGACGCAGCGGGGTGCAGCTGCCCGCCGTCTCGCTCGGCCTCTGGCACAACTTCGGTGACACCCAGCCGCTGGAGGTGCAGCGCGCGGTGCTGCGCCGCGCCTTCGACCGCGGCGTCACCCACTTCGACCTGGCCAACAACTACGGTCCCCCGTACGGCAGCGCCGAGGCGAACTTCGGCACGCTCTTCGCCCAGGACTTCCGCCCATACCGGGACGAGCTGTTCATCGCCACCAAGGCCGGCTGGGACATGTGGCCGGGTCCGTACGGCGACGGCGGCTCGCGCAAGTACCTGCTGGCCAGCCTGGACCAGTCACTGGGCCGGATGGGCCTGGACCACGTGGACGTGTTCTACTCGCACCGGTACGACCCGGACACGCCGCTGGAAGAGACCATGGGGGCGCTGGACACCGCGGTGAGATCGGGTCGCGCGCTCTACGCCGCGATCTCCAACTACCCGGCGGAGCAGCACCGCGAGGCGGTGGCGGTGCTGCGCGAGCTGGGCACGCCGGTGCTGCTCAACCAGGCCAACTACTCGATCCTGAACCGGGCGCCCGAGGACGAGGGCCTGCTGACCGCGATCGGTGACACCCGGACCGGCCTGATCGCCTACTCCCCGCTCGCCCAGGGCCTGCTGACGGACCGCTACCTCAGCGGCGAGGTGCCGGCCGGCTCCCGGATGTCGGTCGGCCACTTCCTCAAGGAGCAGGCGCTGACCGGCGCCAAGCTGCGGCAGCTGCGCTCGCTCGCCAAGCTGGCCGAGCAGCGCGGGCAGAGCCTGGCCCAGCTGGCGCTGTCCTGGGTGCTGCGCGACCCCCGGGTGGTCTCGGTGATCGTCGGCGCCAGCAGTGTCGCCCAACTCGACCAGAACATCGACGCGTTGAACGGCGCGCCGCTGACCGAGGAGGAGCTGGCGGAGATCGATCTGCTCAGCCGGGCCTGAGGCAGCTCGGGGCGGGCCCCGGCCGGGCCCGCCCCGAGCGGGTTGCTCAGACCACCGGGGAGTACTTGTAGCCGACCCGGCGGACCGTGACGATGGCGTCCCGGTAGGGCGCCCCGAGCTTGCGCCGCAGCCGCGCCACGTGCACGTCGACCGTCCGGCCGTCACCGACGTGGCCGTAGCCCCAGACGGCGGAGACCAGGTGGTCGCGGGTGTGCACCCGGTGCGGGTGCTGGGTGAGGTGGGCCAGCAGCTCGAACTCCAGGTAGGTGAGGTCGAGCAACTCGCCGTCCACGTAGGCGTTGCGGCGGTCCGGGTCGACGCTGATGCCGTGGTCGGAGGGGACCGCCGGCCGCGGCGCGGGGGCCGCGGGCGCGGGCTGCTCGGGCTCGCCCGGGACCAGCACCAGGTAGCCGACCAGCGGGTGACCGGGCAGGGCGCCCAACTGGGCGCCGTACTGGGCGAGCAGGCCCTGCGGCAGCGCGGACTGCGGCAGGGCCGCCACCAGCGCCCCCTCGGGCAGGCCGGTCAGGCCCAGCGGGACGGGCGCCGGCTGCGGCGCCGCGGGTCGTGGCGGGTGGACGGGGTCGCGCCGGCGTTCGACGCCGGACGGGACGGAGCGGACCGCGCGCAGGTGCGGGGTCGCGGAGGGGATGGACAGGACGGCCGTGGAAGAAGACATGGTGCCGCTCTTTCGCGCGTGACGACTGGGGTGGAAGCGTCTGCGCGTCGAACCGGGCCGGGCCGGGCTGACGGAAGGTCAGGCCGCGGAGTGCCGGGACGCGCGAGGCGAACCCGGACACGTCTGGTCGAAGAGATGCGGCTGTCGGGACGGCCAGAACGGCTCAAGGTCGAAACGACCCTCAGCGCTGCCCTCGACAAGATTCATGCGCCTATTCAACCAGACGAACCCGCTGCTGTGCCCCGCCGGGGGCGATCCGGCCGCTCACGCACGGGCCACCCGCTCGGCCCGGGCCCGGTCGGCGGCGTGCTCGACCAGCCGGATCAGCAGTTCCTTGCCGTCCTCGCGGCTGCGCGCGTCGCAGAGCAGCACCGGTACCTCCGGGTCGAGGTCGAGCGCGGTCCGCACGTCCTCGGGCGCGTAGGTCTCGGTGCCCTCGAAGCAGTTGACCGCGACCACGAAGGGGATCCGGCGCCGCTCGAAGAAGTCCACCGAGGGGAAGCAGTCGGCCAGCCGGCGGGTGTCGGCCAGCACCAGCGCGCCCAGCGCGCCGCGGGCCAGCTCGTCCCAGACGAACCAGAACCGGTCCTGGCCCGGGGTGCCGAAGAGGTACAGGGCCAGCCCGGGCCGCAGGTCGATCCGGCCGAAGTCCATCGCGACGGTGGTGGTGCGCTTGGCCTCCACCCCCTCGGTGTCGTCCACCGGGCGGCCCAGCTCGCTGAGCTGCTCCTCGGTGCGCAGCGGCCGGATCTCGCTGACCGCGCCGACCAGGGTGGTCTTGCCCACCCCGAAGCCGCCGGCCACCAGGATCTTCAGGGCGGTACTCCCCCACGGGCCTTGGCGGGTGGGAGCGGGGGCGGTCGGCTCAGAGTGCACGGAGGCCATTGATCACGTCTCGCAGCAGGCGCTCGTCCGGAAGCAGGGCGAGCTGGACGGGTCGGGTGACGGTGACGAGCTCGGCGTCGTTCAGGTCGCCGAGCAGCACCCGGACGACGCTGACCGGCAGGTCGGTGTAGGAGCCCAGCTCGGCCACGCTCAGCGGCTCGTCGCGGCAGAGCTCCAGGATGGCGTGGTGCTCCGGGGCCAGCGGGTGGTCGGCGACGGCCTGTTCGGCCCCGCTCACCGCGGTGACCAGGGAGATCAGGTCGAACAGGCCGTCGTCGGCGGGCCTGGCCCGCCCACCGGTCATCGAGAACAGCCGCACCACCGGGCCCGCGTCGTCGTCGAACCAGCGGTCGTCCACGGGGGTACGGGGGGCGAACAGGTCGAGCGCGGGCTCGGTGGCGGCGTCCTCGGTGCTCATCGGTCCCTCATCTCGCCGGCGGCGCGGTCTCGGTACGCGGCTCGGCGGAGAGGTGCTCGCCGACCCGCTTCACCAGCAGGGCCATCTCGTAGGCGATCTGGCCGACGTCGGACTCGGCGTCCGCCAGCACGGCCAGGCAGCTGCCGTCGCCGGCGGCGGTGATGAACAGGAAGGCCTCGTCCAGCTCGACCATGGTCTGGCGGACCCCGCCGACCTGGAAGTGCCGGCCGGCCCCCTTGGCCAGGCTGTGGAAGCCCGCCGCCACGGCGGCCAGGTGCTCGGCGTCCTCGCGGCCGAGGCCGCCCGAGACTCCGGTGGCCAGGCCGTCGCTGGAGAGGATCACGGCATGCCTGAGGGTCGCCACCCGGCCCACCAGTTCGTCCAGGAGCCAGTCGAGGTCTCCGGACGGCTGTGCTGTCGCGGTCATGATTCGGTTCCTTCCGCCGGTGCGGATTGTGCGGGTGTTGCGGGCTGTGCAGAAGTCGTGGGCGCGGCCGGGCCGGCCGGCGGCGGTACCGGCCGGGTGGGGGCCGCCGGGAGGGCGTACGGCACGGGGGCGGAGGGCAGGGCGATCCGGAGCCTGGGCGGGCCGGGCCTGCGCTCGGTCGGCTCCAGCGGCGGACGCACGGGCGGCCGCCCGCCCGGCTCCGGCTGCTCCCGGACGACGGTGAGCGAGGCCGGCTGGAGCCGGTCGCCCCGGCCGCGCTGGAAGCCGCGCTGGAAGGAGGCGAAGGTGGCCCGGGCCTCCTCGGGGGAGCGCTCGCGGGTCGGCTCGGCCGACTCGCCGGCCGCCGGGTCCTTCAGCTGGGGCGCCAGGTTGGCCTGCCGGACCCGTCGCGGCAGCAGGCCGCCGGCCACCGGCGGGGCCGCGTGGGCGGGGCTGGTGGGCACCGGGCGGGCCTCCACCGGGCTGTCGGCGCGCCGGTGCCGTCCGGTGGCGCCGTCCGCCGACACCAGCGCCGGGCCGCCGCGCCGGCGCGGCAGGCCGCCGGGGGTGGCGGCGGGCTCGGCGGCCGAGGGCCGCGGGCCGCCGGCCGGGCGCGGCCCGGAACGGACCGGCTCGTCGGCGCCGAGCGGCGCGGCGGCGGGCCGCCCGTGCCCGCCGTCACCGGCCGGGGCGGGCGCCTTGGCCGGCGCGCCGAACTGGTCGCCGCTCACCTCGGTCGCGTCGGCCAGCAGTTCGCGCGGGATCAGCACCACGGCCGAGGTGCCGCCGTACGGCGAGGGCCGCAGGTGCACCCGGATGCCGTGCCGCCGGGCCAGCCGGCTGACCACGAACAGGCCCAGCCGGTCGGTGTCCGCGAGGTCGAACTCCTGCTCCACCGCGAGCCGCTCGTTGATGTCCAGGAGCGCGTGCTCGCTGAGGCCGAGGCCGCGGTCGTCGATCTCCAGGCAGAACCCGTGCGCGACCACCTCGCCCTGCACCGTGACCTGGGTGTGCGGCGGGGAGAAGACCGCGGCGTTCTCCACCAGCTCGGCCACCAGGTGGGTGACGTCGGCCACCGCGCTGCCCAGCAGGCCGGTGCCCGGGAACGGCCGGACGATCACCCGGGCGTAGTCCTCCACCTCGCCGACGGCGGCGCGCACCACGTCCACCATCCGCACCGGCTTGCGCCAGGCCCGGCCGGGCGATCCGCCGGAGAGGATGATCAGGCCCTCGGAGTGGCGCCGCATCCGGGTGGTCAGGTGGTCCAGCCGGAACAGGTCCTCCAGCTCGGCCGGGTCCTCGGTGCGCCGCTCCATGGTGTCCAGCAGGGTCAGCTGGCGGTGCAGCAGCACCTGGCTGCGCCGGGCCAGGTTGACGAAGACCGCGGACACCCCGCGCCGGAGCTCGGCCTGCTCGACCGCGGCCTCCACGGCCACCCGCTGCACCTCGTTGAAGGCCCGGCCGACCTGGCCGATCTCGGCCTCGCCGAAGTTGAGCTGGGGCACCTCGGCGGTCGTGTCCACGGCCTCGCCGCGGCGCAGCCGGAGCATCACCGAGGGCAGCCGGCTGCCGGAGAGCTCCAGCGCGGCGTTGCGCAGCGAGACCAGCTCGCGGGCGAGCTTGCGGCCGATCCGGAACGAGATGAGGATCGAGAGCACCACCGCGGCCAGGCCGACGGCGCCCGCGATGCCGCCGCGGACCAGCGAGTTGATGGCGTAGGACCGGGCCCGGTCGGTGTTGGCGGCGTCCAGCCGGGTGTTCAGGGCGGAGAGGTCGGCGAGCACCCGGTCGGCCGTGTCGTGCCAGGGGTCGTCGGTGTTGCCCTTGACCTCGTTGACCCGGTTGTCGGCCTCCTCGAAGGCGCGCTCGGAGCGGGTCAGCGCGTACCAGTCGGCACCGCTCTGCAGGGCCTGGTAGTCGTCCTGGTCCTGCGGGTCGAGCTCGGGCAGGTAGATCCGGAACAGCGCCTGCTGGCTGTGCATGTTGTCCAGCGCCGCCTGCACCTTGCGGTCGTCCGGGGTCTTGGTGAGCTGCAGCGCCTGCATGGCGGCCGCCTCCCGGGAAAGGTACTCCCGGGCCCGGGCCAGCTCGATCAGGATGGTGCCCTGGCGGGAGAGCTCGCCGGTCTGGGTGGAGCCGAAGGCGGCGCGGAAGGTGAAGACCGGCTGGATCAGGTCGCCGTAGTCCGTGATGACGGTCTCCCAGCTGTCCTTCGCCTGGTCCGCCCGGCTGCGGATGCCGACCAGCTGCTCGGCCAGCCGTAGTACCTCGCGGAACTTGCGCCGCTGCTCGCTGTCGAGCTTGCCGGCGTCGGCGCTGGTCGACTGGTAGCGCAGCAGCTGCAGGTCGCGGTCGGTGACGGCCTGGGCCTGCTGGTAGGACTCCTCGGCGGCCTTGGACCCGTGGTCGGCCACCCGCATCACGGCGGCCCAGCGCTCGGCCTGCAGATCGCGGGCGTACTGGTCGGAGGGGCTGCCGAAGGCCTTGTAGGTGGCGCTGACGTCGAGCTGGCCCCAGACGTCCCAGGTGGTGATCAGCGTTGCGTACACCCACAGTCCGGTGAGCGCCACGATGGGCACCATGAGCAGCGCGATGATCCTCGCGCGGATCGAGCTGCTGCGCAGACGCATGGGTTCCTCGGGAGGGGCGGGCCAGGCGCGGACAGGGTGCGGGCGGGGCGGCCGGAGGCGCCCTGCGGGGCAGGCAGGACCGGTCCGCCGTCGTGGCCGGGCCGTTGGATCTGCGTGAGCTTACTACTCCCTGACCACCTGTTCGAAGGGTGAATTCCCATTGCCGACGAGGCTGCCCGGATCATCCTTCTTTGCGACCGATGCGGCATCTGTCCGGCTGTGCGTCGGCGCGCTCCGAGGTTGGCACGTGCCGATCCCGATCAGGTGGGCGGCAACTCTGGGCAGCGATCCGGCGATCCGGTAACTTCGCAGCAGTCCGACCCCCCTGACCGCCCTCGGCCGGCTCCGGGGCGGCCGGCCTCGGAGCGTCGGATCGGGGGCAGCGTGCGCGAGTTCAGCAGCCCGGCCCTGGCCGGAGCGGCCACCGGTGGTCTCGCCGACACCGTGTACGACGCCGCCGAGCGCACCCCGGGGCTGGTCCAGCTCTCCCGGCGGGTGCAGGGCGACGAGTGGCAGCAGGTGACTGCGCTGGGCTTCCGCGACGAGGTGCTGGCCCTGGCCAAGGGGCTGCTCACCCGCGGGGTCCGGTACGGCGACCGGGTCGCGGTGATGTCCACCACCCGGTACGAGTGGACCCTCTTCGACTATGCGCTGTGGTCGATCGGCGCGATCCCGGTGCCGGTCTACCCGACCGCCGCCGCCGAGCAGGTCCGCTGGATCCTGGCCGAGACCCAGGCGGTGGCCTGCGTGGTGGAGGACGAGGACCACGCGATGACCATCGGCGCGATCTGCGACGCGCTGCCCGACCTCACCGGCATCTGGCAGCTGGACCGCGGCTGCGTGGCCGCGCTGGTCGAGGACGGCCGCAGCGTGCCGGACGCCCTGGTGCACCGCCAGCGGCTCGCGGTCGGCCCGGACAGCCTGGCCACCGTCATCTACACCTCGGGCACCACCGGTCGCCCCAAGGGCTGCCTGCTCACCCACGGCAACTTCGCCGCCGAGGCGGACACCCTGCTGGCCGGCTGGGAGGAGGTGTTCGGGGACGGCGGCGGGGCCGCGCCCGCGGTGCTGCTCTTCCTGCCGCTGGCCCATGTCTACGGGCGGGTGGTGCAGGTGGCGGCGGTCCGCGGCGGGATCCGGATCGGCCACCACGGGCGGCTCACCACCGACTCGCTGCTGCCGGCGCTGGCCTCGTTCCGGCCGAGCTTCCTGCACGCGGTGCCGTACATCTTCGAGAAGATCCACCAGCGGGCCCGGGAGGCCGCCGAGAGCGACGGCCGGCTGGAGGTCTTCGACCAGGCCGCCGCGGTGGCGGTGGAGTGGGCCGCCGCCCGGGAGCAGCGCAGCCTGGGCCGCGGGCCCGGGCCCAGCGCCCGGCTGCGGGTGCGCCACCACGCGTACGACCGGCTGGTGTACCAGCGCCTGCGGGCGGTGTTCGGCGGCCGGGTGCGCGCCGCGATGTGCGGCGGCTCCAGCCTCAGCCGCGAGCTCGGCCTCTTCTTCGCGGGCGCCGGGATCACCGTGTACGAGGGGTACGGGCTGACCGAGAGCACCGCCGCGGTGACCGTCAACCCGCCGGGGAAGGCGAAGTTCGGCACCGTCGGCCCGCCGATCCCGGGCACCTCGGTGGCGATCGGCGAGGACGGCGAGGTCTGGGTGCGCGGCGCCACCGTCTTCGCCGGCTACCTCAACCACCCGCGCTGCACCGAGGAGGCCCTCTACGACGGGTGGCTGGGCACCGGCGACCTCGGCTCGCTGGACGAGGACGGCTACCTCACCATCACCGGGCGGAAGAAGGAGCTGATCGTCACCAGCAGCGGGAAGAACCTGGCCCCGTTCGCCCTGGAGGAGCGGGTGCGGGCGCACCCGCTGGTGGCCCAGTGCCTGGTGGTGGGCGACAACCGCCCGTACGTGGCCGCGCTGATCACCCTGGATCCGCAGGCGCTGGCGCACTGGCTGAAGACCCGCGGGCGGGAGCAACTGGACCCCTCGGCCGCGCTGGTGGACCCGGAGCTGCACGCGGAGGTGCAGCGTGCGGTGGCGGCGGCCAACACCGCCGTCTCCCGGGCCGAGTCGATCCGCGCCTTCCGGCTGCTGCCGCGGGAGTTCAGCCCCGAGGACGGCCTGCTGACCCCCTCGCTGAAGCTGCGCCGGCACGCCATCGTGCAGCGCTACGCCGACGACATCGAGGAACTCTACGCCGGGTGACGGCTCTTGACGGGGCGACTGGTCCGGTCCATTGTTCTGACTCGGTCCGGGTGCGGCCTGCCGACCCCACTCCCGCCCCTCCGGGAGCAACTATTCCTCCTCCCCCACACAGGAGTTGCTCCGTGTCCACAGCTCTGCGCCGGGCCGCGGCCTGCGCGGCGAGCGCCGCCCTGGCCGTCCTCGGGCTCACCGCCCCGGCCACCGGCGCCGACCAGGCACCCCCCGCCCTCCCCCTGGCCACCAATCCCGGCTTCGAGATCTCCACCCTGCCGCTCGGGGACTGGGGTTCGATCCCCGGCTGGACCTGCGGCAGCACCGAGGCCGGCACCACCGGCGAGGCGCACAGCGGGAGTTCGGCCCTGACCGTGACCCCGGCGAGCGCCGACTCCACCGGCGAGTGCTTCCAGACCGTGTCCGTGCGCCCCGGCGCCCACTACTCGCTGTCCGCCTGGGTGCGCGGCTCCTACGTCTTCCTCGGCGCCACCGGCACCGGCCATGACGTCGCCCCCGCCTGGACGCCCGGCACCGGCGACGACTGGCAGCGGCTCACCACCGCCTTCACCACCGGCGCCGACACCACCAGCGTCCGGCTCTACCTGCACGGCTGGTACGGCCAGGGGGCGTTCGCGGCGGACGACGTCGAACTCACCGGCGCCGCCCCGGCCCCGGCCCGGGCCACCTGGAACGTGCCGACCACCGACCGGCTCGTCTTCCTCACCATCGACGACGGCTGGCAGCCGACCCCCGAGGCGGCCGCCCTGATCGCCGACCGCCGACTGCCCGTCACGGCCTTCCCGCTGCCGATGGCCGCCGCCAACCAGCCGGCGTACTTCCGGCAGGTCACGGCGGTGCCGGGCTCCTCGATCCAGGACCACAGCGTCTCGCACCGCGACCTGACCACCCTGTCGGCCGCCGAGCAGCAGGCGGAGATCTGCTCCGCCCGGGACGCCCAGGTGCGGCAGTTCGGCACCGCGCCGACGATCTTCCGCCCGCCGTACCTGACCTGGAACGCGGACACCCTGCAGGCCGCCGCCGACTGCGGGATCCGGTACGTGCTCACCGCCACGGCCGACTTCAGCTGGGGCCGGTCCAACGTCTACCACGGCGGCCCGCTGCAACCCGGTGACGTGGTACTGCTGCACTTCACCGACACCCTGGCCGCCGACCTGCAGCGCGCCCTGGACGCGGCGGACGCGGCCGGGCTGCGCCCCGCCGGGCTGGTGGACCACCTGCGCTGAGCGCACCCGGGCGGGGGCGGCCGGGGCCCGGCCACCCCCGCCCGGCCCGCGAGGTCAGGCCCCGGCGGTGAAGGCCGGCAGGTAGCCGCCGGACTGGCCGGCCGCCTTGGGGTGGTAGCTCTCGTCGACCGGGAGGGTGGTGCTGTTCAGCCACACCGTCCCGCTGGCGCAGATCTCGTGCCCGGTGAAGAGGCCTCTGACGTCCTGGAAGGTGAAGCCGGCGTTGGCGGCACGCTTGGCGATCACCTCGTCGAGCGTGTCGGCGGCGCCGTTGATCGCGGCCCGCTTGGTGTCACCGATCCCGAAGATGCAGCTGCCGCCGATCTTGTAGAGGTGCGGGTAGCCGAGCACCACCACGTGCGCGTTGGGCGCCTTGCTGTGGATCGCCGTGTAGACCTGGTCCAGCTTGCCGGGCAGCGTGGTGGTGGCGTAGCTCTTGGCCGCGGCGACCGCGCTCAGGCAGGCGCTCTCGCTGTTCAGCACGCAGGTCTGCATGGTGTCCGCGAACCCGGCGTCGTTGCCGCCGATGGTGATGCTGACCAGCGTGGTGGCCGAATCCAGCACCGAGAGCTGGTTGTTCAGCACGTCGCCGGTGCGGGCGCCGGAGCAGGCCACGAAGGAGAAGGCGGACGGCGCGTGGGCGTTCTTCCACAGGTACGGGTATGCGTTGGTGCTCCGCTTGCAGCTGCCGCTGTCGCTCAGGTAGCTGCCGGCCCCGACCCCGGCCGAGTAGGAGTCACCGAGCGCGGCGTACCGGCCCGCCGCCGCACCGGCGTCGGTGGCGGCGACCAGGGTGGCGATCGAGAGCAGCACCGCCGCCAGGCTTGCGGGCAGGGCACGGCTACGGACATGGCGCATGAGCACCTCCGGGAGAGTGATGTGGGTCACATTCTGGATACCAGCCAGTAGCCCACCCGGATAGTGGTCATGCCAAAGTTGCCGCGCGGTGGCGGATGAATTTTCCCGGGGAACACCTGGGAGCAAGCGAGTTGACGCCCCGCAGGCCTGACGGCCCCTCGGTGCGGTGCGGCCTCAGCCGAGGACGAGCTCCAGCTCGAAGCCCTGGGCGTCGATCAGGTGCACCGCCTCACCGGTGTCCACCCTGGTCCGCCAGCCGGCCGCCAGCGCGGCCTCGACCGCCGCCCGCGAACCGTGCAGCGCCAGGTGGTTGAGGCCCGCGCGCAGCCGCTGGTGCCCGCCCGGGAGCAGCGCCGGCGACTGCTCCAGCACCAGGTACGCCGACCCGAGCCGCCAGCTGCGGCCGTGCTCCCAGTGCTGGAACGGCTCGCAGCCGAGCGCCAGCAGCACCGGGCCCCACTGCGCCTCGGCCGCGGCCAGGTCGTCCACCCAGAGCTCGACGTGGTGGAAGAGGCCGCGGTGGCCGGCGGGGGTGGTGGTCATGGCGGGTCGCTCTCGGCCGGGGCGGGCGGGTCGGATGCGGCTCCCGGTGCCGGGTGCTCAGTCGTGGAAACGGCAGCCGGCCGGCGGCAGTTCCTCGATCGCCTCGTTCGCCACCGCCGGTACACCCAGCCGGGCGACCGCGCAGGCCACCGCCGCCCGCGCCTGCCGCAGGCCCGGCGCGCCCCAGCCGAGCAGCTCGACCGCCAGCCCCGGAGCCACCAGCAGCCGGCGGTAGTGCCGGCCGGAGGCCGGGTCGGGCGCGGTCGGGCCGACCCGGCGCAGCGCGGCCGCCATCCGCACCCGCGCGCACTCGTGGCCGCCGTTGGCCGAGCCGACCCGGTCGTAGAGGTAACCCAGGTAATAGGGGAGACCGATCTCCGCCTGCGCCTCCTCGGCCGACTCGCGGGCCAGCGCCGCCCCCGGGTCGCCGCGGTCCTCCGCCTCCAGCGAGCCGCCGGGCAGGCTGACGATGCCGTCCTTCGGGTTGACCAGGGTGAGCACCCGACCGTCCGGGGCGAACAGCCACCCCCAGGACTGCTTCACCGGCAGCCCGCCGGGCACCGCCTCGCCCGGCCGCCAGGGCCAGCCCGCGCTGGGGCGGCGCCGCACGCGCCCGAGCAGGTCGGAGATCTCCGCGCTGTACTCGATGCGGCCCATGCGGTCTCCCTTCGGCTCGGGTCGCGGGCCGGGTGGCCTGCGGTCGGCGGGCCGCGACCGGCGCCGGGCCACGGAGCGGGCTCGGTGGGGCCGCCGCGCACTCCGTCTGTTGATCTTCCCCGAACAGACGGACGATGAACAGTCCTGACCGCCGCCCGGGGAACATACCGAGCGTCACCCCACCCGCGGCCGTCGGCCGCCCGCCGCGGCCGTCGGCCGGGGCTGTCGGTGGTTCCTGTGATACTCGATGCTGGTCGGCCGGGCCCTGCCGACCGCGGGTGAGACGGAGGGAGCCGACGTGGCGAGCATGCGGGTGGAGGCACCCTCGTGAGGCTGCTGCACACCTCGGACTGGCACCTCGGCCGCTCCTTCCACCGCGAGAGCCTGCACGAGGCCCAGCGGATCTTCCTCGACCACCTGGTCGAGGTGGTGCGCACCGAGCGCATCGACGCCGTGCTGGTGGCCGGCGACGTCTACGACCGCGCGCTGCCCGGCCTGGACGCGGTGGCGCTCTTCGACGACGTGCTGTTCCGGCTGGCCGCGCTCGGCGTGCCGACGGTCTTCATCAGCGGGAACCACGACTCGGCCCGCCGGCTCGGCGTCGGCTCCCGGCTGATCGACCGGGCCGGCATCCACCTGCGGACGGACCCCGACGGCTGCGCCGTCCCGGTGCTGCTGGCCGACGAGCACGGCCCGGTCGCGGTGTACGGGCTGCCCTACCTGGAGCCCGCGCTGGTCCGGGAGCGCTTCGGCCTGGACCGCGGCGGCCACGACCGGGTGCTGGGGGCCGCGATGGACGCCGTCCGCGCGGACCTGGCCACCCGCCCGGCCGGCACCAGGGCGGTGGTCCTGGCCCACGCCTTCGTCACCGGCGGCGCGCCCAGCGACAGCGAGCGGGACATCACGGTCGGCGGTGCGGCGAGCGTGCCGGCCGCGGTCTTCGACGGCGTCCACTACGTCGCGCTCGGCCACCTGCACGGCTGCCAGACCCTCGCCCCCCACCTGCGCTACAGCGGCTCCCCGCTCGCGTACTCCTTCTCCGAGGAGCACCACCGCAAGTCGATGTGGCTGGTCGACCTGGCGGCCGACGGCACGGTGGCCGCCGAGCGGGTCGACTGCCCGGTGCCCCGGCCGCTGGCCCGGCTCCGCGGCACCCTCGCCGAGCTGCTGGCCGCGCCCGGGCTCGGCCGGCACGAGCAGTCCTGGGTGCAGGCCACGCTGACCGACCCGGTCCGCCCGGCGCAACCGATGGAGGAGCTGCGCCGCCGCTTCCCGCACACCCTCCAGCTGCTCTTCGAGCCCGAGGGCGGCGGCGGGGACGGCGCGGCCTCGTACGCCGCCCGGGTCAGCGGCCGCAGCGACCTGGAGGTGGCCGAGGGCTTCGTCCGGCACGTCCGCCCGGGCCGGCCGGTCGACCCGGTCGAGCACGCCTGGCTGATCGAGGGGCTGGAGACCGTCCGGCGGGCCACCGAGCGCGCCCAGGAGGAGGCCCGATGAGGCTGCACCGGCTGACCGTCACGGCCTTCGGCCCGTTCGCCGGCACCGAGCAGGTCGACTTCGACCGGCTCGCCGACACCGGCCTGTTCCTGCTGCGCGGGGCGACCGGAGCCGGCAAGAGCAGCGTGCTGGACGCGGTCTGCTTCGCGCTGTTCGGCGAGGTGCCCGGTGCCCGCAAGGGCAACCCGCTGCGCAGCGACCACGCCGCCCCCGACCTGCTCACCGAGGTCCGGCTGGAGCTGACCCTCGGCGGGCGCCGGCTGGAGGTGACCCGCAGCCCCGAGCAGCGCCGCCCCAAGCGCCGCGGCACCGGCTGGACGGTGGAGAAGGCCGCCACCCTGCTGCGCGAGGCGGTCGCCGACCCGGCCGGCGGCCCGGCCGTCTGGCGGGCGCTCAGCAAGTCCCACCAGGAGGCCGGCGAGGAGATCCGGCAGCTGGTCGGGATGAGCCGCGACCAGTTCTGCCAGGTCGTCCTGCTGCCGCAGGGCGACTTCGCCCGCTTCCTGCGCGCCGACTCCCGGCAGCGCGCCGAGCTGCTCGGCCGGCTCTTCGACACCCGCCGCTTCGAGCTGCTGGAGCGCTGGCTGGCCGAGCAGCGCCAGCAGCAGGAGGCCGCCGTGCGCGGCGGCCGGCAGCAGCTGCGCGACCTGGCCGCCCGGGCCGAGGAGGCGGCCGGCCCGCTGGCCGAGCCCGCCGCGCAGTGGCTGCCCGCGGAGGACGGCCCGGCGGCCGGCTCCGCCGAGCTCACCGGCGCGGTGCTCGGCTGGGCGGCGATGCTCCGGGTCGGGGCGGCCGAGCAGCTCGCGGTGGCGGCGAGCGCGCTGGCCGGCGCCGAGCTGGCGCACGGCTCGGCACAGCGCCGGCGGCAGCACGCCGCCGGGCTGGCGGACCGGCAGCGCCGGCACCGGGAGGCCGCGCTCAGCACGGCCGCCCTGGCCGAGCAGGCCGCGGCGCTGGCGGGCGAGCACGACCGGCTGGCGGCCGCCCAGGCCGCGGTCGGGGTCGAATCCCTGCTGCGGCTGCGGGCGGGAGCGGCCGCGGCCGCGCTCGCCGCCGCCGACCAGGAGCGGTCCCGGCGGGCCGCGCTGGCCGCCGACTCCGCGCTCCGGGCGGCCCCGGCCGCCGAGCTGGCCGAGGCCGAGCACCGGCTGCGGGCCGAGCTCGGCCGGCTGGAGGCGGCCCGGGCCGACGAGCAGCGGCAGGCCCGGCTGACCGCGGACCGCGCCGAGCTGGCCCGCGAGCAGGCCGGGGCCGAGGAGCTGGCCGAGGAGGCCCAGGACTGGCTGGTCGACTACGCCGGTCGGCACAAGGACCTGGCGGAGGAGCAGGCCGCCGCCCGCGCGGCCGAAGCCCGGGTCGAGCAGCTGGACCTGCGCCGGGCCCAGCTGACCGACCGGCTCACCGCGGCCGGGCGGCGGGACGCGCTACGCGCCGAGATCACCGGGGCCGAGCGCTCGGTGCTGGACCTGCGCGGCCTGGCCCAGGAGGCCCGGGCCCGCACCCTGGACCTCCAGGAGCGCAGGCTGGCCGGCATGGCCGCCGAGCTGGCCGAGCAGCTGCGCCCCGGCGAGGCCTGCCGGGTCTGCGGCTCGGCCGAGCACCCGGCCCCGGCCCGCCCGGCCGGCACCCCGGTGACGGCGGCGGACGAGCGGCGGGCCCGGGAGGCGCAGCGGCAGGCCGAGGCCGAGCAGGGCACCGCGGAGGCCGCGCTGACCGCGCTGCGGGTGCAGGAGGCGGCCGCCGCCGGTTCGGCCGGCGGCCGGGACGCGGGCGAGCTGGCGGCCGAGCTGGCCGAGGTCGAGCAGGGCCGGGCCGTCGCGCTGCGGGCCGCCGACGGCCTGGGCCAGCTCGGTCAGCGGATCGAGCAGTTGGCCCAGGAGCAGCAGACCCGGCAGCGGCGGCTGCGGGAGGCCGGGGAGCGGACGGCCGCCCTGGCGGCCAGGATGCAGGCGCTCACCGCCGAGAGCGAGGAGCTGGCGACCAGGATCGCCGCCGCCCGGGGTGACGCCCCGTCGGTCGCCGCCCGGGCCGGTGCCCTCGCGGCGCAGGCGCAGGCGGTGGCCGCCGCGCAGACGGCCGCGCAGACGGCCGCCGGCGCGGCCGACCGGCTGGCCGAGGCCGAGCGGGAGCTGCACGCGGCTGCGCTGTCGGCCGGCTTCGAGCACGCCGGGGCCGCCGCGGCCGCCGTGCTGCCGGCCGCCGAGCGCGGCGCGCTGCGGGCCCGGCTGGAGCGGCTGCAGGCCGAGCTGGCCGCCGCCGAGGCCAGGCTCGCCGATCCCGAGCTGATCGCCGCGGCCGCCGAGCCGCCGGTCGACCAGGAGATGGCGCAGCAGGCGCTGGTCCGGGCCACCGAACGGCTGCGCCGGGCCGCCGCCGAGGAGAGCGCCGCCCAGGAGCGCTGCCTGGCCCTGGCCCGGCTCGGCGGCCGGCTCGCCGAGCTGGCCGCCGGCCTGGCGCCGGCCCTGGAGCGGTACGGCCGGATCAGCCGGCTGGCCGGTCTGGTGGCGGGCGCCCCGGCGGACAACGCGCTGCGGATGCGGCTGGAGTCGTACGTCCTGGCGGCCCGGCTGGAGCAGGTCGCCGCGGCGGCCAGCGACCGGCTGGTGAAGATGTCCGGCGGCCGCTACACGCTGGTCCACAGCGACGGCCTGGTCTCCGGGAACAAGCGCTCGGGGCTGTCGCTGCGGGTGGTCGACGCCTGGACGGGCAGCGAGCGGGACACCGCGACGCTCTCCGGCGGCGAGAGCTTCTTCGCCTCGCTGGCGCTCGCCCTCGGCCTGGCCGACGTGGTGACCGACGAGGCCGGCGGGATGCCGCTGGACACCCTCTTCATCGACGAGGGCTTCGGCAGCCTGGACGAGCACACCCTGGAGGAGGTGATGGACGTGCTGGACGGCCTGCGCGAGCGCGATCGCGCCGTCGGCATCGTCAGCCACGTCGCCGACCTGCGCAGCCGGATCCCGTCCCAGCTGCTGGTGCGCAAGCACCGGCACGGCTCCACCCTGCGGCTGGCCGGCCGCGAGGACGCCTGAGGCGGCGGGCCGGGGATCGGCGGGGCGGGGCTCAGCCCGCGCAGGCGATCCGCTGGGCCTGCTGCCAGGTGCAGACCGGGCAGAGCGTGCTGCCCGGCTGACCGGCCGGGTACTCGGTGGGCTCGCCGCACAGCACGCAGTCGGCCCGCGGCCCGGTGAGCGCCGGGTCCGGTGTCAGCCCGCGGGCGGGGTCGCCGGCGGGTGCGAGCTCACAACCGGGGGCGCCGGCCGATCCGTCCTGGTCCGTCATGTGGCCTTCCTACCTCCGCCGCCCGGCCGCCCGCAAGCGGCGCCCGGCTGCCGGACCGGGGCGGGCGCGGAGCCGGGTCGGCCGGGTCAGCCCAGGAAGGAGAGCCGCACCGAGCGGCGGGGGTTGTCGCCGTTGGTGTCCACCAGCACCACCGACTGCCAGATCCCCAGGGCGAGCTGCCCGTCGATCACCGGCAGGGTGGCGTGCGGGGCGACCAGGCCGGGCAGCACGTGGTCCCGGCCGTGGCCCGGTCTGCCGTGCCGGTGCTGCCAGCGGTCGTCGGACGGCAGCAGGTCGCGCAGGGTGGTCAGCAGGTCGCGGTCGCTGCCGGCGCCGGTCTCGATCACGGCGATCCCGGCGGTGGCGTGCGGGACGAAGACGTTCAGCAGGCCGCTGCGGCCGGCCGCCGCACCGGCGAGGAAGGAGGAGCAGCGCTCGGTGATGTCGACGGCGGCCTCGTCGGAGCCGGTGGTGATCTCGAAGACGATGGAGTGGAAGGTGTCCGTCATGGCGCCATCCTGACGGATCGCCGCTGCGCCGGATCACCACGGCCCTCGGCGTGGCGGCAACGGGAGATCGGTACGAGGACATGGAAGAGTGAGGCATGGCCGTTCACCTGCGGCCACGCCTCCCGCCCGTCGACCCGCCCGGGGGCTAGCCCCGGCTGCCGAACAGGCTGCGCCGCAGCCGGCGCAGCGGAGTCAGCAGCGACACCCGGGCGGCACGCCGCGGCGTGGCCGGGGTGCCGGCGCCGCGCGGCGTCAGCTCCCTTATCAGGCCGAGGGCCTCGGCGGTGTCCACCGCCGGGAGCGCGGGTGCGCCCAGCACGGCGAGGTGCCGCTCGATCCGGCGGCCGGTCGTACCGACACCGCACTGGATCGCCGGCACTCGTGCCCGTGTCCGTGCTTGCATGTGTTCCATCGATTCCCACCCCTACGAGGCGCCAGGGCCGTGAGGCGAAGACTATCCGTGTGAGACGGAGTTCGCGCAACCGTCCTGGTGTTCTGCCACCGTATCGTGCGACCGGAACTGACACATCACCAGGTGCGGGTGGCCTGGGTCACGAGTAGGCATCGAACGGGACGAATCGCGCGCCACCCGCGCCCGGATCAGGCAGGCCGCGCCGGGCGCACCCCGGCGCTGTCCTGCAGCTGGACCTGCGGGCCGGTCTCCGGCTCCGGCGGATCGAAGAGCACCGAGACCCCGGCGCCGGAGAGGCCGAGCCCGATGAAGGCCGCCAGCACCAGGACCACCAGCCAGGAGCCCGGGCCGTCCCAGTCGATCCGCCCGCCGTACCGGAGCAGACCGGTCAGGCCGAGCAGGCCGGAGACCACCAGGGCCGCCATGCCGTGCCGGACCCGGCGGAGCTCGGCCTCCCGCCAGCCCAGCAGCAGGGCGATCCCGAAGGCGAGGCACCAGGCCCCGAGCGCGCGGACGTCCAGCGGGCGAGCCGTCCAGGGCCAGTGCCGGGCGGCCTGGTCCGGCAGGGCGTAGAGCAGCAGGCCGGTGGCGGTGACGGTGAGGCCGCTGGAGAGGATCGGGGCGGCCACCCACCAGGGTAGGCGGGGCGCGCGGGGCGGCTTCGCGCCGGTGACCCGCCACTGCGCGCCGAGGGCGATCAGGCCGAGCAGGGGCGCCGCCAGGTGCACGCCGAGCCAGATCCAGGCGGCGGCGACGGCCGGCGGCGGGCCGCCGGTCAGGTGCAGGGAGCGGCGGCCGAGCAGGCTGGCGCCGAGCATCAGCAGCATGAAGAGCGAGCTCGCCGCGGTGGTCACCCGCACCTTCTCCCAGCGGCGGGCCCGCAGGGCGAGCGCCAGCATCACCCCGGAGCCGCCGTAGCCGGCGCCGAGCAGGGTGGCGGTCACCGGGGACATCCGCCAGGCGAAGAGGTCGTCGGTGGCGTCCGCGAAGAGGGTCAGGATCAGGAAGACCGCTCCGGCGGCCAGCGCGAGCGGGCCGAGCACCAGCAGCCGCAGGGCGGCGCCCACCGGCCTGGCGGGGAGTGGCGGCCGGCCCATGGGAGCTCCTTTATGAGACTCCGCGTCAATATAGGACCCGGGGGCAATCGTGGGCAATGCCTACGACATCATTCAGAAACTGAACACATCAGAGGGATTGACTGGGCCGAAACCTCCAAGCAATATCTCTACCAGGGCCGGATCGCCGAAAAGCCTGAACGGCGATCGACCAGTGTGTTCGACATATGAATGATCTTCCGACACTGCAGTGAGTCACTGCTTGGCCGTCTCGACGCTGCGACGGTCCGACTCCCCCGCGGTGGACGGGACCGGCGGTCGACCGTTGAGGGTCGGTCCGATCGCCACACCGGACTGCCGGTGCCGCCGCTCGCACGGCGCGGCACCGGCGGTCGCGTTTTCCGGGCCGGGTCGCCCGCGCCCCGCACCCGTTCGCCCGCGCCGGTGCCCGCCTCCGGCACCCCGCACCTCACCGGTCGATCGCCCGCGCGACCGGGCTCGCTACAGTGGGCGGCACCGGCGCACCTGCCGAGAACCGCCCAGTAGCCGTCGCGGAGAACCCAAGCGTGAGCCCCCTCCTCAGCATCGTCCTGCCGGTCCACGGGGTCGAGCGGTACCTGCCGCAGTGTCTCGACTCCCTCGTGGCGCAGAGCGCCCACCCGGGCGAGGTCGAGCTGATCGCCGTCGACGACCTCTCCCCCGACGGCTGCGGCGAGATCCTGGACGCCCACGCGGCCCGGGACGAGCGGCTGCGGGTGCTGCACCTGAGCGAGAACCAGGGCCTCGGCGGCGCCCGCACGGTCGGCCTGGCCGAGGCCACCGGCCGGTACGTCTGGTTCGTCGACAGCGACGACTGGCTGCCGCCGGGCACCCTGGACGCCGTGCTCGCCGAGCTGCGCCGCGAGCAGGACGCCGAGCGGCCGGCGGACGTGCTGCTCACCGACTTCATCCACGTCTACCAGGACGGCGGCACCGAGCCGAACCCCTGGCGGCACCTGCTCTCCGGCTCCCCGCTCGTCGAGGGCTGCACGCTGGCCGAGCACCCCGCCCTGCTCACCGCCGTGATGGCGGTCTGGAACAAGGTCTTCCGCCGCGACTACCTGCTCGGCCTGGAGGTCGCGTTCGGCCGCGGCTACTACGAGGACATCTCGGTCACCTACCCGGCGCTGCTGGCCGCCGAGCGGCTGCGCTACCTGGACCGCCCGTGCTACGCCTACCGGCGCGGCCGCCCCGGGGCGATCACCAGCACCGCCTCCCCCAAGCACGCCGACGCCTTCGCCCAGTACGACGCGATCTTCGCCTTCCTGGACCGGCACCCCGCGATCGGCCCCGCCCTGCGCACCCTGGTCTTCGAACGCACCGTCAAGCAGGCCGTCACCGTGTACGACACCCCGGGGCTGGTGCCGGTCGGGATGCGGGCGGAGTTCTTCCGGCGGATCACCGACCACTTCCGGCGCCACCGCCCGGCCGGGTACCGCTTCCCCGGCGGCGTCCGCGGGCTGCAGTACCGTTTGGTCGCCCGCGGCGCCCGGCGCTCGTACGCCGAGCTGCGGCGCACCGGGCAGCTGCCGGGCACGGTGCGGCGCGGCACCCGGGCGCTCGCCCCCGCCGTGCGCAAGGCGGTGCGCGGCAGCGCCCGGTTCACCGCGTACAACACCTTCCGGCGCCTCCCGCTGGACGAGAACCTGGCCGTGTACGCCGCCTACTGGCACCGCGGGTTCGCCTGCAACCCGGCCGCCATCTACCGCAAGGCCCGCGAACTGGCTCCGCAGATCCGCGGCGTGTGGGTGGTGGAGGACCGCGCCCGGGCCGCCACCCTGCCGCCCGACGTGCCCTTCGTGCTCCTCAACAGCCCGGCCTACCTGCGGCTGATGGCCACCGCCAAGTACTTCGTCAACAACGTCAACTTCCCGCACACCATGGTCAAGCGGCCCGGCAGCGTGCACCTGCAGACCCAGCACGGCACGCCGCTCAAGACCATGGGCGTGGACCTGAAGGAGTTCCCGGTCGCGGCCGACGGGATGGACTTCGAGCGGCTGGTCGAGGCGGTGTCCCGCTGGGACTACCTGGTCTCCTCCAACCCGCACACCAGCGAGCAGTTCGCCCGGGCCTTCCCCGGCGGCTACCGGATGCTCGACACCGGCTACCCGCGCAACGACCGCCTGGCGCTGGCGACCGGGCCGCAGTGCGCGGCGGTGCGCGAGAGCCTGGGCATCGAGCCCGGCAGCACCGCGGTACTGTACGCCCCGACCCACCGGGAGGCCCAGGGCGGGTACGTGCCGCTGGCCGACCTGCGGGAGCTGGCCCACCGGCTCGGCCCCGGCTTCACCCTGCTGGTGCGCACCCACTACTTCCACGACGGCGGGGTGGGCGATCTGACGGCCGGACCGCAGGACGCCCGGGTGCTGGACGTGTCCGACCACCCGGTGGTCGAGGACCTCTTCCTGGCCGCGGACGTGCTGGTGACCGACTACTCCTCGATGATGTTCGACTATGCGGTGCTGGACCGCCCGATCGTGCTGTTCACCCCGGACTGGGACGAGTACCGGCGGGTGCGCGGCGTCTACTTCGACCTGATGGCCGAGCCGCCGGGCGCCGTCGCCACCGACCAGGAGCAGCTGGCCGCGGCGCTGCTGGCGGGCGACCCGGAGCCGGCCGCCCGGGCGGCGTTCCGCAAGAAGTTCTGCCCGTGGGACGACGGCGGTGCGGCCGAGCGAGTGGTCCGCCAGGTCTTCCCGGTACGGGACGGGGCCCAGGGCTAGGGTCTGCCCGGCGAGGCACGGCGCAGCTCCAGGTACTCGGCCACCAGGCCGTCGGGGTGCCGCAGTCGGCTTGCCCGGCCGAGCGGGGTCGGCGGCAGCTCCCGCACCAGTTCGGCGCCGTGGGCGAGGAGTTGCTCGGTGGTGCCGGCCAGCGAGTCGACGGTGAAGACCACCCGGACCTCGCGGGCCGGCGCGAGCGCGGCCTCGGCGCCGCTCAGCACCAGGACCGGTCCGACCACGGTGCCGGTCAGGCCGCTCGCCTCCACTTGCACGGTCGGACCGGCGGCGGCGCCGGTGAGCGACTGGTAGAGGAGCACGGTGTCGGTGTGCCGGTCCTCCTCGGCGAAGACCGGCACCAGGGCAGTGTTGATCGGCATGGCCGCCCCCAGGGGCTCGACGCGAGTCGGTGATCCTCCGTCCACACGCTAACCGCTCGCCCCCCGCCCGGTCGGGCTTCCCGGCAGATCCGGCGCCCCGGGCCGGGCTCCGACGCGCCGTCACCGCGCGGGCGCCTCACCGCGTGGCCGACCCTGTGCGGGGAGTGACGAGAATCGCACCCGTCCGCCGACCGGAAACAGTGGACGGGCCCGGGGGGCCATGTCGTAACCTGCCAGCTGACCTCGGTCCCCGCAGGGCCGAGCCCGTGAGCAGGTCGGCCGGGGAGGGCCCATGATCAACCTCATCACCAAGCTCGTGCTCAAGCCGCTGGCGAGGACGGTCTACCGGCCCGTCATCGAGGGGCTGGAGAACGTGCCGCGCAAGGGTGGGGTGATCCTGGCCAGCAACCACCTGTCCTTCATCGACAGCGTGGTGATCCCGCTGACCGCGCCGCGCCAGGTGTTCTTCCTGGCGAAGGCCGAGTACTTCACCGGTACCGGGCTCAAGGGCTCGATCGTCCGCTCGTTCTTCACCAACGTCATCAACGCGGTGCCGGTCGAGCGCGGGACCTACCGCTCCGCGGCCGCCTCGCTGGAGCAGGCGCTGGAGATCGTGCAGGGCGGCAAGGCCTTCGGCATCTACCCCGAGGGCACCCGCTCGCTGGACGGGCGGCTCTACCGCGGCAAGACCGGGGTGGCCTGGCTCGCGCTGACCGCCGGCGTCCCGGTGGTGCCGGTGGCGCTGGAGGGCCCGCAGGACATCCTGCCGGTCGGTCGGAAGCTGCCCCGGGTGCGGCAGGTGACGGTCCGGTTCGGCAAGCCGCTGGACTTCTCCGAGCTGCACGGCCAGGCCCGCTCGGCCAAGGCCCGGCGCCAGGTGACCGACCAGGTGATGGCCGCGATCCAGGAGCTGTCCGGCCAGGAGGCCGCCGACAGCTACAACGAGCTGCCCAAGGCGGCCTGAGCCGCCGGGCCCCGGTCCGCCAGGAACGCCGACAGCCGGCCGCCGACCTCCCCGGCGCCGGCCATCGGCAGCGAGTGGTGCGAGGCCCCTTCCAGCAGCTCCACCCGGACGTCCGGCAGCAGCCGCGCGCCGCGCCGCACCGCGCGCGGACGGTGCGCCCGGCCGCGCCCGGCGAGCAGCACCAGGGTCGGCGCCGCGCAGTCGCGCAGCGCGGCCGCGCGCGGGCGGCGGCCGACCACCACCTTGGCGCTCGGGAAGTCGGCCACGCCGAGCGCGTACTGGCGCTGCCAGCCCTCGTCCACCGCGAGGCCGGCGCACTCCCAGTCGAGGAAGGCCCGGGCCCGGGCCTCGGTCGGGCGCAGCAGCATCGGCAGGGCGTGCAGCAGGTAGCCGGGCCGGAAGCCGGCGAAGCACTGGGTCGGGTCGAGCAGCGCCAGCCGGTTCACCCGCGCGGGCGCGTGCAGGGCGTACGTCAGCGCGATCCAGGCGCCGTACGAGTGGCCGCACAGGTGTGTGCGTCCGAGGCCGAGGCCGTCGAGGACCGTGCCGAGCCACTCCAGCAGGTCCGCCGGGGTTGCCGGGGTGCGGCCGTCGGCCACGCTGCGGCCGGGCTCCCCGATCCGGTCGACGGCGTACAGCCGGTGGCGGTCGCCGAGTTCGGCGGCCAGGGCGAGCCAGGCGGTGGCGCCGGCCCCGCCGCCGGGCAGCAGCACCAGGGGCGGGGCGCCTTCGGGGCCGCACGCCAGCACCCGGGTGGTGCCGAAGGCCGAGCGGAGGTCCACCGTGGTGGTGCCGTGCGGCCAGCGGGCCCGCAGGGTGTCGTAGGCCTGGAAGAAGTCGTCGACGGACATGGCAGCCCCGTTTCCCTCGTTGACCAAGAGTCTCGCCGAACGAGATACTAGGCAAGCGAGTGGATTCGGGGAAGGGCGGTGCGCGATGGACGACCGGGGCCAGGCCATGGGCCTGGTGCACCTGCTGCGGGCGGTGACGGTGGAGCTGGACCGCCTCGGCGGGCGGTTCGCCGCGCTGCACGGGCTGCACCCGACCGACCTGCGGGCACTGATCGAGCTGCTGGACGCGGACCGGGCCGGGCGAGCCGTGACCCCCGGGCGGCTCGGCGAGCGGCTCGGCCTGAACTCGGCCGGCACCACCGCCCTGGTGGACCGGCTGGAGCGGCTCGGCCTGATCGAACGCACCCGGGACACCGCCGACCGGCGGCGGGTGCTGCTGCGCGTGACCGAGCGGGCCGTCGAGCTGGGCCGGTCGTTCTTCGGGCCGGTGATCGGTGAGCTGGTCGCGGCGATGGCGGAGTTCGAGCCCGCCGAACTGGACACCGCGCAGCGCTTCCTCACCGCGGTGAGCGGGGCGGTGGCCCGGGCCAGCGGCGCGGACGGCGCCGCCGCAGCGAGCGGGTCAGACTGAGACCGGGTCGCCCTCACGGCGCAGCAGCGCGGCGTAGCGCCCGCCGAGCGCCAGCAGGTCGTCATGGGTGCCGAGTTCGGCGATCCGGCCACCGTCCAGGACGGCGATCTGGTCGGCGCCGCGGATGGTGGAGAGCCGGTGCGCGATGGTGATGGTGGTCCGGCCGGCGGCCAGGGCGTCGATGGCCTGCTGGACGGCGAGTTCGGTCCGGTTGTCGAGCGCGCTGGTGGCCTCGTCCAGGATCAGCACCGGTGGGTTGCGCAGGATGGTGCGGGCGATCGCCAAGCGCTGCTTCTCGCCGCCGGAGAAGCGGTAGCCGCGCTCGCCGACCAGGGTGTCGTAGCCGTCCGGGAGGGCGGAGATCATGTCGTGCACCTGGGCCGCCCGGGCCGCGGCGACCAGCTCCTCGTCGGTGGCGCCGGGCTTGGCGAAGCGCAGGTTGTCGGCGACCGAGGCGTGGAAGAGGTAGGTCTCCTGGGAGACCACGCCGACGGTGTCGGCCAGTGCGGCGAAGGACAGCTCCCGCACGTCCGTGCCGTCGATGGCGACCCGGCCCCCGGTCACGTCGTACAGCCTGGGCACCAGGTAGCTGAGGGTGGTCTTGCCCGAGCCGGTCTCCCCCACCACGGCGAGCGAGCCGCCGGCCGGGATCTTGAGGTCGATGCCGGCCAGGGTCGGTCGCTCCTGGTCCGGGTGGTAGCGGAACTCGACGTCCTCGAAGGTGACGTCGCCGCGCAACTGCGCCGGGCGGACCGGGTGGGCGGGCTCGGCGATCTCGACCGGGAGGTCGAGGTACTCGAAGATGCGCTGGAACAGCGCCAGCGAGGTCTGCACCTGCACGCCGGTGGAGAGCAGGCTGACGGTGGGCCGGAACAGGCCCTGCTGGAGCGAGACGAAGGCCACCAGGGTGCCGATCGAGACGATCGGGGCGCCGCCGGCCGCGGTCAGCCCGGCCGCCCAGTAGATCAGCGCGGGCATCGCGGCCATCACCACCCCGATGGTGGACATCCGCCAGCGGCCCGCCATGCTGGAGCGCACCTCCAGGTCGGCGAGCTGGTCGGACTGCCGGGTGAACTCCCGGGAGAGCGAGTCGGAGCGGCCCATGGTGCGGCCGAGCAGGATGCCGCTCACCGACAGCGACTCCTGGACGGCGGAGCTCATCGCCGCGAGCTGCTTCTGCCGCTCGGTGGTGATCTTCTTGCGCTCGTTGCCGACCCGGCGGCTGATCCAGACGAACGCCGGGAGCAGCAGCAGCGAGACCACCGTGAGCCGCCAGTCGAGCGCGACCATGGCCACCACGCTGGCGACCACGCTGGTCAGGTTGGAGACCAGCGAGGTGGCGGTGGAGGTGACGGTGGACTGCATGCCGCCGATGTCGTTGGCGATCCGGGACTGCACCTCGCCGGTGCGGGTGCGGGTGAAGAAGGCCAGCGACATCCGCTGCAGGTGGGTGTAGACCGCGGTGCGCAGGTCGTGCATGACGCGCTGGCCGACGGTGGTGGAGATCAGCGTCTGCAGCACGTTGAAGACGCTGTTCACCACCGCGGCGGCGATCATGCCGAGCACCAGCAGGGTGAGCAGGCCGGTGCGGCCCTGCGGGATCGCGGTGTCCAGCACGGCGCGCAGCAGGAACGGGGTGGCCACCGAGACCACCGCGGAGGCGGCCACCAGCAGGCCGACCACGGCCAGCCGGCCGCGGTAGGGGCGGAACAGCGCCGTGATCCGGCGCAGCTGGGCGGGCGGTTTGGGCTCGCCCGGGACGGCCTCGGGTGGGGTCCAGTCGGTACTGCGGTCGGGTCGCAAGGGGCGGCCTCCATCGGCGCGGGTGGGCAGGGAGCCAGCATACCGAGCTTGGCTCATGGTTAGACAAACTAATAATGAGCCTTGCCATATTCCTGGCCCCGGCGCCACCCGCGCCCGCGCCGTCCGCACCACCCGCGCCCGCGCCGACGGCGCCCCGGCCGGCCGGTCAGTCGGTGCGGTAGGTGCGCGCGGCCTTGGAGGAGAGGCCGCCGAGCTTGCCGCTGGGCAGCAGCCGGGCCACCGCCACCGCCAGCTTGTAGCGCTTGCCGGGGACGGAGAGCGAGCGGCCGCGGGCCAGGTCGCGCAGCGACTCGTCGACCACCCGCTCGGCGGACAGCCAGCCCCAGGCCGGCACGTTGGAGGTGCCCATCCCGGCCCGCTGGTGGAACTCGGTCCGGGTGAAGCCCGGGCAGAGTGCCTGCAGCCGCACCCCGCTGCCACCGAGGTCGCGGGCGACACCCTGGGTGAAGCTCACCACCCAGGCCTTGGTGGCGCCGTAGGTGCCGCGCGGCAGGAAGGCGGCGACCGAGGCGACGTTGACGATGCCGCCGCGCCCGCGCTCCCGCATCCCCGGCAGCGCGGCGGTGGTGGTCCGCAGGATCGCCTCGACGTGCACCTTGAGCATGTCCAGCTCCTGCTCCACGGGGACGGTGAGGAAGGCGCCCCGATTGCCGAAGCCGGCGTTGTTGATCAGGATGTCGACCGGCCGGGCGGCGTCCCGCAGCCGGTCCTCGACGGAGCTGATCCCCTCGTCGGTGGCCAGGTCGGCGCGGAGCGTCTCGACCTGCACGCCGTACTTCTTGGCGAGTTCCTCGGCGGTGGCCGCCAGCCGCTCGCTGTCGCGGGCGACCAGGACCAGGTCCCGCCCGTCCCTGGCCAGGCGGCGGGCGAAGGCGGCGCCGATGCCGGCGGTGGCGCCGGTGATGAGAGCTGTGGTCATGGACAGACCGTACTGGCTGGTAGCGCCGTGCGCGACGGTGCCCCGACGCAGGCCGGCGCCGGACCGCGGGAAGCGGTCCGGCGCCGGCCGTGCGGCGGCGTGCGGGGGTCAGGCGCGGTAGGAGGCCCAGGAGTTGGTCATCCGGGTGACCTGGCCCGGGGTGAACTGGGTCATGCAGGAGTCGTAGGTGTAGTCCATGAAGTTGTGGATCGGGTCGACGCCGGTGGAGGTACAGGTGTTCCGGCCGGTCGGGCACTCGAAGGCCGCGCTGGCCTCGGCCGGGGTGTCGCCGACCGAGTCGCCGCTGCCGCTGCAGCCGCCCTGGAAGGTGTGGTAGAGCCCGAGCCAGTGGCCGATCTCGTGGGTGGCGGTGTCGCCCTGGTTGTAGTTGGCCGCCGAGCCGCCGGGCAGCGAGGCGTCCAGGATGACCACGCCGTCCATGGTCGGCTGGGAGCGGTAGGAGCTCGGGAAGGTGGCCCAGCCGAGCAGCCCGTCGCCGAGGCTGGCGGTGTAGATGTTCAGGGTGTTGGCGCCGCCCTTGTGCAGCGCGGTCTTCATCGCCTTCTCGGCGGAGGTGCCGTCCGTGATGCCGTTGTACCAGGCGGCCTTGTCGGTGTAGTCGGTGGAGACCAGCTGGAACTTGAACGGGCTCGCGGTGTTGCCCGAACCCTGGCCGCCGTAGGCCGCGTTGAGGACCGCGATCTGGTTGCTGATCGCACCGGCCGAGAGCTTGCCGGTGCTGCCGCTGTGGATCACGTGGAAGTACACCGGGATGGTGGTGGCGGCCGCGGCGCCGGCGCTGCCCAGCAGGCCCGGGCCGTCGGAGGAGCGGCGCAGCTGCTCGACGGTGGTCTTCAGGTCCGCGTCCATCGCCTTGACCTGCTCGGAGGTGAGCGAGTTGGGGTCGTGGGCGCTGGAGCCCTTGGCCTGGCGCGCGGCGGCGTCGGTGTGTTCGGGGGACTGGCCGTCGACACACCGCGCCGCGGCGGCCGGAGCGGCGACGGTGGAGAACGCGGCGGGCGCCGCGAACTGGGCGGCGCCGAGCGCGGCGGCCAGGGCGGTGACGGTGAGGATCCGGTTCGCGACACGCGCAGCGGAGCGGGCAGGACGAGACATCTGCTCTCCCGGGGGATGTGGGGGGTGGCGGGTTGGGGCCGCCGAGCAGAGGTTAAGCACTGCCGCCGTGTACGCGTCAGATGCGTTCAGGCCGCGAAATCCTCCGGACAAATCCCCCAAAGCCCGGATGTTTACCGGGTGTTGGGTCACGCCAGATGGAAGCTTTACGTCCGGGCAACATCACCGGAACAGCGCCACCCTGGCCGAAAACCGCCCCCGGACATGCGGAACGGGCCGCCCCGTACGGCCGGGGCGGCCCGCTCCGCGGACCCGGGGTCAGGCGGGCCGGTGTGCCGCCGAGTCCGCCTCCCCGCCGGCCCCCACGGGGCGCAGCCGGTCGGCCGCGGTGGCCCTCAACTCCGGTGCCAGCCGCGCCACGTCACGCGCCCCCACGGCGGCGATCAGGCTCGGCAGCAGCCAGCGGACCGGCTGCATCCCGCGCAGCCAGGCCTGCGCGTAGACGTGCGCCGAGCGGCGGGCGATACCGGCCACCAGCCGGTCGACGGCCGGCTCCAGCGGGTACGTCTTGCTGGCGGGCCAGGGCAGCCGGGCCCGCATCTGCCGCAGCACGGTGTCCTGGTCGGCCCCGCGGACCATGTCCGTGTCGGTCCAACTCAGGTACCCGACGCCGACCCTGACGCCCTGATAGGCCACCTCCGCACGCAGCGAGTGGGCGAACGCCTCCACCCCCGCCTTGCTCGCGCAGTACGCCGCCATCAGCGGCGCCGGGGTGATCGCGGCCAGCGAGGCGATCTGCAGCAGGTAGCCCCGGCTCTCGGCCAGCGCGGGCAGGAAGGCCCGGGCGGTGGCCACGCTGCCCAGCAGGTTGACCTCGATCACCCGGCTGAACGCCCGGTGGTCGCTGTCCAGCAGCGGCCCGCCGATGGCGATCCCGGCGTTGGCGACCACGGTGTCGATCCGGCCGTAGCGCTCCTTGATCTGCTCCGCGGTGGCGGTCAGCGCCGCCAGGTCGGTGACGTCGGCCTCCCAGTACGAGGCGTCGGGGCCGCACTGGGCGGCGACCGCCTTCAGCTCCGCCGGCTCCAGACCCACCAGCGCGACCCGGGCCCCCTGCTGCGCCAGCTTGCGGGCCGTCAGCGCGCCGACGCCACGGGCGGCACCGGTCACCACGACCACCTGGGCGGCCAGAGACGGGCTCATCCGACATCACTCCTCTGCTCTGCGGAAACCAGCTCGACGATGCGGCGGATCTCGCCGGCCACCTCGGCCGGGCGCTCCACCGGCGCCATGTGACCGACCCCGGGCAGTTCCACCAGCCCGTGCGGGTTCGGGAGGGCCGCCAGGATGCGGCGCGCGTGCACCGGCGGGGTCAGCCGGTCGTGGGTGCCGACCAGCACGGCGGTGGGCACCGCCAGCGCGGCCAGGCCGGCGGTCAGCTCCACCGTGCCGAGCACCTTGGACCAGCGGTGCCGGGTGCCGGTCGGGCAGGCGTGCACCACCTTCGCGCAGGCCGCGACCTGCGCCGCCGGCGTCGCGGGGCCCATGGTGGCGTACTTGAGCAGCGCCCGGCTCACCCCGTTGGCCGGCCCGAGCGGCAGCCGGGACTCCAGGATCAGCTGGTGCAGCCGGCGCCGCAGCCGCACCGAGCGGACCGCAGCGGGCACCACCCTGAGCTCGGCGACCAGATCGCTCGCGCCGGTGCTGACCAGCACCGCACCGCTGGTCCGGGCGGCGACCTGCGGGCGGTCGGCGGCGGCCATCACGGTCATGCCACCCATGCTGTGGCCGGCCAGCACGGCCCGCTCGCCGGCCGGGACCAGCTCGGTGAGCACCGCCTCCAGGTCGTCCGCCAGCTTGGCGGTGGAGTAGCCGGCCGCGCCCCGCGGCCGGTCGCTGCCGCCGTGGCCGCGCTGGTCGTAGGCCACCACCCGGTGGTCGGCGGCCAGCCGGTGGATCACCGGGGCCCAGAACGGCACCGAGCAGGTCCAGCCGTGCGCGAGCACCACCGTGGGGGCACCCTGCGGACCGTACGTCTCGGTGTGCAGCCAGGTGCCGTCGGCCGAGCGGACCTTGCGGGTGCCGGTCGGCGCGGGCAGGACGTGCGGGTCGGTCGCTGCCGGGACGGCGGTCATACCGGGACCTCCTCGGCGAGCGGCGCGGCGGCGGGGGCGGTGCGCTTGATCAGCTCGTACTCGGCCAGGTCCACCCGGCGGGTGGCGCGGCGGAAGGAGCTGGTGGAGCCGGGCCAGAGCACGGTGTTGCGCCCGGTGCCGTCCAGGTACCAGCTCCGGCAGCCGCCGGTGGTCCAGACCGTACGGCCCATCCGGTGCTGGAGTTCGAGGTTCCAGTGCCGCTGCGCCCGCTCGGTCGGCTGCAGGGCGGTCGCGCCCACGGCGTCCAGCGCGGTCAGCGCGTCGATCAGGTAGTTCAGCTGCGACTCGATCATCAGGATCATCGAGCTGTTGCCGAGGCCGGTGTTGGGGCCGATCACGAAGAACAGGTTGGGGAAGCCCCGGACGGTGGAGCCGCGCAGCGCCTCCATGCCGTCCTTCCACTCCTCGGCCAGCGCCCGGCCGCCGACGCCGAACACCCGCTGGGCGATGGGCATGTCGGTGACGTGGAAGCCGGTACCGAAGACGATCGCGTCCACCTCGTGCTCGCTGCCGTCGGCCGCGACCAGGGTGGAGCCGCGCACCTCGCGCAGGCCCGCGGCGACCACCTCGGCGTTGGGGGCCGCCAGTGCCGGGTAGTAGGTGTTGCTGAGCAGGATCCGCTTGCAGCCGATCCGGTAGTCCGGGGTGAGCTTGGCCCGCAGCGCAGGATCGGCGATCGAGCGGGCGATGTGCCGCTCGGCCATCCGCTGGACCAGCCGCAGTGCGCCGGGGCGGCGCACGAAGGCGTCCACCTGGAGCTCGCGCAGGGCGAACAGGGTGCCCCGGCGCAGCTTGCCGGTCGGCGGGATCCGGGTGTGCAGCCACTTCTCCAGGGCGGAGATCTCCCGGTCGGCACGCGGCAGCACCCAGCCGGGGGTGCGCTGGAAGACGGTGAGCCGGCCGACCTTCGGCTGGATCGCGGGCACGATCTGGGCGGCCGAGGCGCCGGTGCCGACCATCGCGACCCGCTTGCCGGCCAGGTCGTAGTCGTGGTCCCAGCGCGAGGAGTGGAAGACCTTGCCGGGGAAGTCCGCGAGGCCCGGCAGGTCGGGGATCTGCGGGTCGGCCAGCGGGCCGGCGGCCGACACCACCGCGTCGGCGGTCCAGTCGCCGCGGGAGGTGCGGATCCGCCAGCGCGCCGGGCCCTCCTCCCAGCGCAGCTCCAGCACCTCGGTGTCGAAGCGCAGGTGCGGGCGCAGCCCGAAGGTGTCGGTGACCTTCTCCAGGTACGCCCGGATGTCCGGCTGGCCGGAGAAGCTGCGCGGCCACTCGGGGTTGGGGGCGAAGGAGAAGGAGTACAGGTGCGAGGGCACGTCGCAGGCGCAGCCGGGGTAGCTGTTGTCGCGCCAGGTGCCGCCGACCGAGGAGGCACGCTCCAGGATGACGAAGTCGGTGATGCCGGCCCGGCGCAGCCGGACACCGGCGCCGAGGCCGCCGAAGCCCGAACCGACCACGGCCACCTTGACGTGCGGTGTCGCGACCGGTGGCGGGGTGGGGGGCTGCTTGGTGCGGGGAACCATGCGGCGGACCTCCTGCGGCGAGGTGGGTGGACAGGGTCCAAGAGAACCCTGCCAGTAATCACTGGCACGATTGGCAGGGTAGCCCTTGCTGACACTTCTCGGAAGAAGGCGGACCACATCGGTTCGGGGCCCGGCCACCCTATGCTGGCGGGCGTGGCGGAGACCGAGGAGACCGAGGAGATCGAGCAGGCGGCCGGGCCGGCGCGCCGGTACCGGGTGGAGGAGCTGGCCCAGGCCGCCGGGATCACCGTGCGCACCCTGCGCTTCTACCGCGAGCGCAAGCTGCTCCAGCCGCCGCGCAAGGAGGGCCGGATCGCCTGGTACGGCGAGGAGCACCTGGCCCGGCTGCGGGTGATCGCCGAGCTCCTGGAGCGCGGCCACGCCCTCGGGGGCATCGCCGAGCTGATCGGCGCCGGCGAGAGCGGCCGGGACGTCGCCGAGCTGATCGGCCTGCAGGACGCGATCACCGCCCCCTGGTCGGACGAGACCCCGGTGCACCTCGACTGGGCCGAGCTGCAGGCCGCCTTCGGCGACCAGCTCACCGAGGAGAACACCGCCGAGTCGATCGCCCAGGGCTACATCACGGTCGAGCCGGACGGCATCACCCACATCAGCCGGCGACTGATGGAGGCCACCACCGCCCTGGTCGGCGAGGGCGTGCCGCTGGCCGCCGTGCTGGCGGCCAGCCGCACCGCACAGGAGCACGCCGACGCCATCGCCGAGTCCTTCGTCTCGCTGATCGCCGAACAACTGCTGGGCCGGCTCGACCAGGTGGAGCGGCTCTCCCCCGCCGAGGCGACCCGGCTGCGCGACCAGGTGCTGCGGATCCGGCCACTGGCCCGGGCGGTGGCCGACACCCAGTTCACGCTGGCGATGGACCGGCGGGTGCGGGCCGAGTACGAGCGGCTCGGCCGGCACTGAGCCCGGCCTCGAAACGCTTGCCGCCCGGCACCTCGCCAGGTTAGGGTTACCTAAGCTCAGGCGCCCGAGAGGGCGGCCCGCTGCTTCGGTGCCCGCGCGAGGGGTCTCGCGGTCATCGGCGAAGCCACGGCTCCGCCCACCCGGTGACGGTCCATCGGGCAGGCGGAGCCGTCGGCGATTCACCCGATCCGCCTTGGTGGCTCCTCCAACCCCGCCCGGCGCACCGCCCGCCCCGCTGGGCGATCCGACGCTTCCCGGTCGACCCGCCGCCGCCGTAGGTTCGAGGCTCACCCGCGCGCTGCCGGACCAGCCAGGGCCGACGGACGGGAGGCGGGCGCCCCGACGCGGCCCCGCCTCCGGGGGGTGGCGGTCGATGGCCGCTGTCGCATCGTTTCGAACCGCCGTCCGCCTGACCGGCCGCGGCGTCCTGCTGTGGTCGCTGCTCGGCAGGTTGCCGAACGCCATGTGCCCGATCGGCTCCCTGCTGCTGGTGAGCCACAACTCCGGCTCGGTCTGGCGGGGTTCGGCCGTGGCCGGCGCCCTGGCCGTCTCCCAGGCCGTGGCCGGCCCGCCGGTCGGACGGCTCGCCGACCGGCGCGGCCAGCGCCGGGTCGGGCTGGTGGCCGCGGCCGTCAACGCCCTGGCCATCCTGGCGCTGGTGATCGCCTCCGAGCAGGGCCTGCCGCTGCCGTGGCAGCTGGCTCCGGCCGCGCTGATCGGGCTCTCGGTGCCGCTGATCGGCCCGCTCTCGCGCAGCCGCTGGATCCAACTGGCCCGGGGCGACCGGGAGTCCGGCGCCGCCGCGATCTCGCTCGACGGCATCATGGACGAGATCAGCTTCACCGCGGGGCCGGCCGTGGTCGGCGCACTGGCCACCCTGGTGGACCCGGCCGCGGGGATGGTGCTCGGCGCCGCCCTGGCCGGGGTCTGCGGCACGCTGTTCGCGCTGCACCCGACCGCGCCCACCGCGCCCACCGCCCCGGACACCCCCACCGCCCCGGACGGCGCCCGCGACCGTCGGCCGCGACCCTCGGCACGGCTGTCGAGCACCCCGTTCGCCCTGCTGCTGGCCGGCATGGCCCTGCTGGGGGTCTGCTTCGGCTCCGTCCAGGTCGGCGTCACCGCGACCACGGCGGAGCTCGGCCGGCCGGGTGCGGCCGGCCTGCTCTACGGCCTGATCGGCCTCACCAGCTCGTTCGCCGGGGTGGCCACCGCCGCGCTGCCCGGCCGGTACGGGCTGCCGCTGCGGCTCAAGGCCGGGGCGGTGCTGCTGCTCGCCGCCTCGGTGCCGCTGCCCTGGACCGGCACCCTCACCGGACTCGCCCTCGGGGTCGGCTTCCTCGGGGTGGCCGTGGCCCCGCAGATGATCACGATGTTCGGCCTCACCGAGCGCACCGCCCCCGCCGAGCGCCTCGGCGAGGCGATGGCCGCCCTGGTCAGCAGCATCACCCTGGCCCAGTCCGGCGGCACCGTGCTGGCCGGTTGGCTGGCCGACCGGCACGGCCCGGCCGCACCGTTCCTGCTCACCGGCGCGGCCGCCGCCGCGGCGGCCCTCCTGGCGCTCGCCACCGCCACCGAGACCCGCTACCACCGCCGCGACCACCCCCCGACCCGACACCCGGCCACCGCGACGGCGCCCTGACGGGCACCGATCGCTCAGGAGCGAGCCGCCCGGCGATCGCTGCGCGTGAGCTTCTCCCCCGGGCCCGGCGCCGCCGAAATCGCCTTTCCCGGCTGCCTCGCCGCACCGTAGGTTGGCCCGATGGCGCTCTCCGACATGACCAAGGCCGGCCCGGACCGCAAGGCGCTCGCCGCCGCCACCACCACGGTGGTGCTCTGGGCCTCGGCCTTCGTCGCGATCCGCGGCGCGGGCGAGCACTTCGGCCCCGGCGCGCTGGCCCTCGGGCGGCTGCTGGCGGGCTCGGTCGCGCTGGCGGCGCTGCTGGCGCTCCGGGGCGAGGGCCCGCCGCCGCGCGCGGCCTGGCCGGGGATCGCGGCCAGCGGGCTGCTCTGGTTCGGCGCGTACATGGTGGCGCTCAACTGGGGTGAGCAGCAGGTGGACGCGGGCACCGCCGCGATGGTGGTGAACATCGGCCCGGTGCTGATCGCGCTGCTCGGCGGCCGGTTCCTGGGCGAGGGCTACCCGCCGAAGCTGCTCGCCGGGATGGCGGTCTCGTTCGCCGGCGCGGTGGTGGTCGGACTCTCCATCTCGGGCGGCGGCGGGAGTTCCGTGCTGGGCATCGCCTTGTGCCTGATCGCCGCGGTCACCTACGCCGGTGGGGTGGTCGCCCAGAAGCCCGCCCTGCGGCACGCCTCCCCGCTCCAGGTCACCGCCTTCGGCTGCCTGGTCGGGACGGCGGCCTGCCTGCCGTTCACCCCGCAGCTGGTCGACCAGGTGGCCACCGCGCCGCCGTCGGCCACCCTCGGCGTCGTCTACCTGGGCCTGTTCCCGACCGCGCTGGCCTTCACCACCTGGGCGTACGCCCTGGCCCGCAGCACGGCCGGGCGGATGGGCGCGACCACGTACGCGGTGCCCGCGCTGGTGGTCCTGATGGCCTGGGCGGTGCTCGGCGAGGTGCCCGGCTGGCTGACCCTGGCCGGCGGGGCGCTCTGCCTCGCCGGCGTCGCGGTCTCCCGCCGCCGCTGACCTGCCCGCGCCCGCCCCGCCGCGTCCGCCCCGCTCAGGCCTCCAGCCGGGCCACCCGCTCCTCGTCGCCGGTGCGCGGGCAGGTCAGGCAGGCCTGGGCGGGATCGACCGCGTAGTAGAGGCAGCAGCCCGCCCGGGTGCGGGTCCAGTGGCTGCGGCCCTCGGTGCCGGGCAGGCGGCGGAACTCCGCGGCGCCGGGGAACGGCGGGGTGTCGCCCGGCAGCACGGCGGCGGCGGCCTCCACCGCGTGGTCCTCCTCGCCCAGCACCCGGCCGAGGTACCAGATCCCGGAGAGCAGGTCGTCGGCGGCCATGCCCCACAGCGCCCGCGGGCCGCGCCGCACGTACGGCTGGAAGGCGGCCAGCACCGGCCCCAGGTGCGCGGCCAGCGCGGTGCGCAGCTCGGACTCGTCACCGACCACCCACTCGCCGGGGCGGACCGCGAGGCGGCCGTCGGCCGGGTCGATCCACAGGTCGCCGGCGCGCAGCTGCGGCACCTGGCGCTCCAGGTACCAGGGGCCGCTGACCAGCAGGCAGACCGACCACAGGTAGTGGTGCAGGATCCGGGAGGCGGCCACATGGGTGCGCGGGGCCCGGCCGTGCTCGGCGGTGATCCTGGCGCTCTCCGCCGCCACCAGCTCCTCGACCGAGCAGGCCAGCGTGTCGGCTCCGCGCCAGTGCCCACCACTCGGCGGTCGCACGGCGAGTTCGACCCGCAGAGCGCCGTCGCAGGCGGCGAACAGCAGCCGATAGGTCTCGGCGAGTTCGTCGGCCCGGCTGCGCCGATCGGCCGTCAGTTGGAGCATCAGGACTCCCGACAAGGACTAAGGTGAGGCTCACCTTAGTGCATAACTGACGGTGGGTCGGCAGGCGCAGGAGTGAATCTGAGGATTTGACACGTTTAGGTTTGCCTCACCTAGATTTGGACCGTTCCGGCCGATCGCCGCAGCCGAGGCCGACGGCGCGGGCCGGGGCGGAGCGCGACCCGGCGGACCCCGGTGTGACGGGGGCCCGGCCTGGTGAAGAACTAGAGGGTCTTCACCAGGCCGAAGCAGCCCACTCCGGCCGGACGGCGGGCCTGCCGTCCGGCCCGACCACCACAGCGAGGACCCATGCGGCTCTACCTGCTCGCCCTGAACCCCACCGACTCGGTGACCCTCGGCTTCCTGCCCGCCGCCGCCCGGCTCGGACTGACCGTCACCGTGCTGACCGACTGCCCGCAGCTCCACCGGGAGGCGTACGCCGAGCTCGACCCGGCCCCCGAGGTGCTGGAGTGCCCGGTGCAGGACTTCCGCGAGGTGGTCGGCCTGATCTCCCGGCACGCCGCCCCGGACGCGGTGTTCAGCAACAGCGACCACCTGCAGACCCAGACCGCGCTGGCCGCCGGGTACTTCGGGCTGCCCGCCAAGGACTGGCGGGCGACCCTGCGGGCCAAGAACAAGGCCGAGCTGCGCCGGCACCTGGCCGCGACCGGCCTGGACACCGTCCGGTCCGCCGAACTCGCCCCCGGGCAGGACCCGGCCACCCTGACACCGGCCTTTCCCTGCGTGGTCAAACCCCGCGAGGGCGTCGCCAGCGAGGACGTCAGCCTGGTCGCGGACGCCGCCGAACTCGCCGCGCGCTGCCAGGAGATCCGGCAGCGCAGGCCCGGCGCCGCGCTGGTGGTCGAGGAGTACCTGGCGGGCGGCCTGCACACCCTGGAGACGCTCGGCGACGGCACCACCCGCCTGGTGCTCGGCGGCTTCCGGACCACCCTCTCGGCGCCGCCGCACTTCGTCGAGGAGCTGCTGGAGTACGTGCCCGCGCACCCGCCGGCGGTGACCGCCCAGGTACTGGCCCAGCTGGACGCCGTCGGCGTCGGACTCGGCGCCTGCCACACCGAGTTCGTGCTCCAGCCGGACGGCCGGGTCCGGCTGGTCGAGGTCAACTACCGCGCCATCGGCGACCAGTGCGACCTGATGTTGGAACACCTTTTGGGCATACCGTACTTCGAGCTGGTGCTGGGCACCCACCTCGGCCGGCCGCTGCCGCCGGGCCTGCGCCTGCGCGAGGACCGCCGGGCCCGCAACCAGCCGGTCTGCGCCGACCGGGCCGGCACCCTGACCGCCGCCCCCGGGCCGGCGGCCTGGGAGGCCGACGGCGTCCGGTTCGGCTACCGGCCGACCCGCGCCGTCGGCGAGCGCCACGCGCACTACCGCACCAACCGCGACTACCTGGGCGTGGCCTGGGCGGTCGGCCCCGACCAGGCCGCCGCCGACCGCGCGGTCGCCCGGTTCATCGCCGCCAACCACTGGGAGGTCACCCCGTGACCGAGGCCGACGCCCTGACCCTGCGGGTGCTCGACACGCTGCTGCGCGAGGACGTGGTGGGGCTGCGCACCGGCGCCGTACCGGAGCAGCGCGCCGACGGCACCTGGCTGCGGGCCGGGCGGCTCGCCCTGCCGGTCGCCGAGGACGGCTTCCAGAGCGAGTACGCCGCGCGGCTGCCGCTGCTGGAGGCCGACGGTGCCCCGCTCACCGAACTCCCCCGGATCCTCGCCGAGGTCGCGGCGCTGGCCGACCCCGAGGACCACGGCGGTCACCGGGCGTTCGCCGAGGAGTGCCGCGAGGCGCTCACCGCGGTGCGGCTGCACGCCGGGGCCGGGGCCCGGGTGCGCGCCGCGCTCGCCGACCGCTACGGCGCCGACACCGCCGCCTGGCACGGGCCCGGCCCCGCGCTCGCCTTCGACACCCTGGCCGCCTACCTGGACCACCCGGTCTACCCGACCGGCCGCGCCCGGTCCGGCCTGGACGAGGCCCAACTGCGGTCGTACGCACCGGAGTTCCACCCATCCTTCGAGCTGCGCTGGATCGGCCTGCCGGCGTCGGCGCCGACCGTACGAGGCAGCGGCCCGCTCCCCTCCTGGTGGCCCACGGCCGAGCAGCTGGGCCTGCCGGCCGGCCTGGAGCCGCTCCCGGTGCACCCGCTGACCGCCGACCGCGGGCCCGGCCCGCTGCCGCCCGGCGCGGTCCTCGCCGACCGGCCCCACCTGGCGGTGCTGCCGACGCTCTCGATGCGCACCGTCGCCGTCGCCCGGGCACCCCACCAGCACCTCAAGCTGCCGCTCGCCACCGCCTCCCTGGGCCTGCGCAACCGCCGCACCATCAAGCCCGGCACGCTGGCCGACGGCGCCGCCGGCCAGCGGCTGCTGGAGGCCGTGCTGGCGCGCGAACCCCGCTTCGCCGGGCGGGTCCTGCACGCCGACGAGCAGTGCTGGGCGCACGCCGGCCACGAGCTGCTGGCCGTCCTGCTGCGCCGCTACCCGGCCGACCTCGCCGGCGCCGTCACCGTGCCGCTGGCCGCGCTGACGGCCACCGCCCCGGGGGGCGCCTTGGTCGTCGACCAGCTCGCCACGCGGTTCTACGCCGGCTCGGTGCCCGAGCTCTACCGCGACCTGGTGACCCTGATCGTCGACTGGCAGACCACCCTGTTCGGCCACGGCATCGCACTGGAGTCGCACCAGCAGAACACCTCGCTGGTGCTCGACCGGCCCGGCGGCCGCACCCGGCTGCGGCTGCTGCTCAAGGACAACGACGGCCTGCGGATCAATACCCGCCGACTGGGCGAACTCGCCCCGTACGCCGCCGATTTCGACGACCGCCGGATCCTGGTCGAGGACGACCGCGCGCTGACCGACCTGTTCACCACCATCACCGGCCATCTGTGCACCGCCGCCCTCGCCTTCGCGCTCGCCGAGCACGGCCGGGCGCCGCTCGCCGGCAGTCTCGGCGTGCTGCGCGCCGCCCTCACCGCGGCCGTCGACCGGCTCGGCCCGGCGGGCACACCGCTGCGCACCCACCTGCTGGAGGCCGACCGGCTCCCGGTGAAGGCGATGGTCACCGCCGGCACCCTGCTGAGCAAGGAGCGCTCCGGGGCGGCCGACATCAACAAGCACTACACCACCGGCCCCAACTACCTCCGCCGCCCCGGAGTCGCCGGGTGACTACCCCGGCGAAGGGTGAACCGACCCCCGGCCGTCCCGACCCGCTGGAGACCACGATGACCGCCCGGACCGCCCGTCAGCAGCCCGGACCCGCCGCGTCGGCAGCACCCGGCGTCGCCGCGTCGGCAGCACCCACCACGCTGCCCAGCGCCGAGCACGCCGTGGCGCACACCCTGCTCAACTGCCTGCTGCGGGAGGTCTCCGGGCCCGAGCACCAGACCGCGGTGGCGGACGGCGGGCTGGTGCTCCGCCTCCCGCGGACCGGCGTGGTGCTCAGGGCCGCGCTGCGCCGCACCGCGCTCACCGGCGCGCACCGCTTCACCGGTCCCGTCCTGGAGGAGACCCCGACCGGCCGCCGCGAGCTCGACTGGCAGGAGCTGGCCGAGCGGATCCAGGCCGAGCTCACCCTGCGCAGCGGCGCCGCGAACCCCGAGTTCCTCGCCCAACTGGCCTCCAGCCACGCGGGGGTGGCGACCGCACTGGCCGACCGGCCGGCCCCCGGGGCGGACCGCTACCTGGAGTCCGAGCAGGCCCTGCTGTTCGGCCACCGCTTCCACCCCGCACCCAAGTCCCGCTCCGCCGCCCGCGGTTCCTGGTCGGACTACGCCCCCGAGACCCGCGCCGCCTTCCCGCTGCGCCATCTCGCCGTCCGCGCCGATCTGATCGCCGAGGAGAGCTGCGACCCCGCCGCCACCGCGCTGCTGGACGGGCTGCGCCCGGTGCCCGAGGGCTACCGGCTGCTGCCGGCCCACCCCTGGCAGTACGAGCTGCTCGGCGAGAACCCGCTGCTGCGGGGCGCGATCGCACGCGGCGAGCTGCTCGACCTCGGCCCCGGTGGGGAGCCCTTCACCCCGACCGCCTCGGTGCGCACGCTGGCCGGCGCCGGCGCCTTCCTCAAGTTCAGCCTGAACGTGCGGATCACCAACTGCCTGCGCAAGAACGCCGCGTACGAGCTGAGCGGCGCCGTCGCGCTGACCCGGCTGCTGGCCGGCCCGCTGGCCGACCTGGGCCGGCGCTTCCCCGGCGCGGCGATGCTGCGCGAACCCGCCTACCGCACACTGGCCCTGCCCGGCCCGGACGGCGCCCCGGACACCGCGCTGTTCGAGGGCCTCGGTGTGATCGTCCGCGAAGGGCCGGCCGGTCCGCTGCTCCCGGGCCTGACCCCGCTGCTGGCGGCGGCCGTGGCGGACGAGTACCCGACCAGCTCGGCGCACATCTCGGTGCTGCTGGACGGCGCGGGGCCGCAGCAGGCCCTGCGGTGGTGGGCCGCCTACCTGCGGCTGCTGGTGCCGCCGGTGCTGGCCGCCTACTTCGACCACGGGGTGGTGCTGGAGCCGCACCTGCAGAACGTGCTGATCTGCGTGGACGGCGCCGGCCACCCGGCCCAGGTGCTCTTCCGCGACCTGGAGGGCACCAAGCTGGTGCCCGAGCACAACGCCGCGGTGCTGGCCGCGCTGCCGCCGGAGGTGGCCGCCCCGATCGGCTACGACGCCCGGCGCGGCTGGGACCGGGTGGTGTACTGCCTGCTGGTCAACCACCTCGCCGAGCTGCTGGCCGCGATCGCCGACCGGCACCCGCAGGCGGAGGCCGCGCTCTGGGCCGAGGTCCGCGCGGTGCTCGCCGAGTGCGCGGTGGCGCACGGCAGCCCGCCCCGGCTGGCGGCGCTGCTGGCCGGCGTCCCGCTGCCGGCCAAGGCCAACCTGCTGACCCGCTGGGAGCGCCGGGCCGACCGGGAGGCCGGGTACATCAGGCTGCCCTCCCCGCTGGCCGAGTCGGTGCTCGCCCAGGCCGCCCGCGGCCGGCAGGGGGCGCTGCGGTGAGCGAGGCCGTCCTACGGCTGGCCGACTCGCTCGACGCCGAGCAGTTGCCCGCCTACCTCTACGACCTGCCCGCCCTGCGCGCGCACGCGGCCGCCATCCGGGCCGCGCTGCCCGCGGGGGTCGAGCTGTACTACGCGGCGAAGGCCAACCCCGCGCCCGAGCTGCTGCGCGCCCTGCACGACCTGGTGGACGGCTACGAGGTCTCCTCCGGGGGCGAGTTGGCGCACGTCCGGGCGGCCGCGCCGGGCGCCGCACTGGCCTTCGGCGGCCCCGGCCGCACGCCGGACGAGATCGCCCGGGGGCTGGCGCTCGGGGTGCACCGCTGGCACGTGGAGAGCGAGCGCGACCTGCACCTGCTGGCGGCCGCCGCGACCGGCCCGGTCGACCTGCTGCTGCGGGTCAACCTGCCGGTGCCCGCCGGCACCCTGGACTCGGTCGCGCTGGCCATGGGCGGCCGCCCCACCCCGTTCGGCCTGGACCCCGGCCGGGTGGAGGCCTGCCTGCGGCTGCTCGCCCGCCCGGAGTACGCCCGGCTGCGGCTGCGCGGCGTGCACGCCCACCTGGCCAGCGGCCTGGCGGCGCCCGAGCAGCTGGCGGTCGCCACCCGGGTGGTCGAGTGGTCGACCGCGCTGGCCGCCCGGCACGGCCTGCGGCTGGAGGAGGTCAACGTCGGCGGCGGGATGGCGGTGGACTACGCCGACCCCGCCGCCCGGTTCGACTGGAAGGCCTTCGGCGCCGGCCTCGCCGGGCTGCTGGAGCGCCACCCCGGGCTGACCCTGCGGATCGAGCCCGGCCGGTCGCTGAGCGTCTACTGCGGCTGGTACGCGACCGAGGTGCTGGACGTCAAGCACAGCCACGGCGAGGACTTCGCGGTGCTCCGCGGCGGCACCCACCACCTGCGCACCCCGGCCACCCGCGGCCACGACCAGCCGTTCGCCGTCCGCCCGGTCGCCGACTGGCCGCACCCCTGGCCGCGGCCCGCGGTCTCCACCGGCCGGGCCACCCTGTGCGGCCAGCTCTGCACCCCGAAGGACGTGCTGGCGCACCGGGCGCCGGCGGCCGGCCTGCGTGCGGCCGACCGGGTGGTCTTCGCGATGGCCGGGGCGTACGCGTGGAACATCTCGCACCATGAGTTCCTGATGCACCCGCGTCCCGGCTTCCACTACCTGGGCCGGGACGGGGGCTGAGAGAGGAGCAGGGCCGTGGACTGGAAGCTGGAGGTGGTCGTGGTGCCGGTCACCGACGTGGACCGCGCCGGGCGGTTCTACCGGGAGCAGGTCGGCTTCACGCTCGACCACGACACCCGGATCGGCGAGCACGGCCGGGTGGTGCAGCTGACGCCCCGGGGCTCGGGCTGTTCGATCGTCCTGGGCACCGGCATCCCGCAGGGCGCGCCCGGCTCGCTGCGCGGCCTTCAGCTGGTGGTGGACGACGTGGCGGCGGCCCGGGCGGAGCTGGCCGGGCGCGGGGTGCCGGTCACCGAGGTCCGGCACGTCGAGCGGGACGGGCGGTGGGCGCCCGGGCCGGGCGAGCCGTGGAACTCCTTCGTCTTCTTCGAGGACCCGGACGGCAACGGCTGGGCCGTCCAGGAGCGCCCCGCCACCCCCTGACCGCCCGGCCGGACGGATCCCGCCGCAGGTCCGCGCCGCAGCGGCGTGCGACAGTGGTATCCGGCGAAAGGAGCGGTCTGGTGCTGATGGAGAAGGTGGCGGAGATCCTCGTCGAGGCGTCAGCCGCGGCGGTGGAGCCCCGATTCCGGGCGCTGGCCGCCGGCGAGGTGATGGAGAAGGCACCGGGCGAGCTGGTGACGGTGGCCGACCGCGAGGCCGAGCAGATCATCACCCGGCGGCTGCGCGAGCTGCTCCCCGTCCCGGTGGTCGGCGAGGAGGCGGTCTCGGCCGATCCCGGGCTCGCCCGGGCGCTCGGCTCCGAACCGGCCGTCTGGCTGGTCGACCCGATCGACGGCACCGCCAACTTCGTGGCCGGGCGCCCCGAGTTCGCCGTGATGGCCGCCCTGGTCCGGGACGGCCGGACGGTCGCCTCGTGGATCTGGCAGCCGGTGAGCGGGACGGCGTACGCGGCCGAACTCGGGTCCGGCGCCTGGCGGGACGGGCAGCGGCTGCACCGGGAGGCCTCCGCCGACCTGCCGGAGAAGTGGCACGGGCTGCTGAAGAGCCGCTTCCTCGACCCGGCCACCCACCACCGGCTGCACACCAGGGCGCGGGCCTTCGGCCGGCTGGAGGAGGGCCTGCGCTCGGCGGGCATGGAGTACCCGCTGCTGGCCAACGGCGGGCTGGACTTCATCCTCTACTGGCGCACCCTCCCCTGGGACCACGCCCCCGGATCCCTCCTGGTCAGCGAGGCCGGCGGGGTCTCGGCCCGGCTCGACGGCACCCCCTACCGGCCCGAGCCGCCGGGGTGCGAGGACGGCCTGCTGGTCGCCGCCGACCCGGCCATGTGGGAGCGGGCCCGCGACATACTCCTCGGCCTCGACGACTAGGCCGGTGTCGGCCTGGGGCCCGCGTACGAACCACCCCGGAACGGCGGCCCCGACCCCGCCCGTGCGGGCCACCGGTCGTTCGGGTGAAGTTCCCGGGCGGCGGCCGGCAGCACCGCGGACCGCGGGAAGCCTCCTGCGTGACGGCCGCTCGTCGGGAGCGGCCGCACCGGATCACGGAGACCGCTCCCCATGCGCCCTTCCGCACGCTCCGCCGCGCTCGCCGGCGCCGCCCTGTCCGTCGCCGCCCTGATCGGCCCGGCCCCTGCCGCCACCGCCGCCACCGCGCCGCAGCCCCCGGCGGGCCGGTACCTGAATCTGCACCAGTGCGTCTACAACGGCCCCTTCCTGCCGACCAGCTTCGACCTGATGACCACCGTGGTGCCGAGCGGGGACGGGCGGTTCGGCGCCGGGACGAACGTCTCCGGCGCCAGCGACCCCGGCCCCGCCTGCGGGAGCGGGGACGGGGCCTACGAGCTCAACGTCTACCGGGCCGTCGAGAGTTACGACCTGACGACCGGGCGCTACCTGAACCTGCACCAGTGCGTCTACTACAGCGACTTCAACCAGGACCACCTCACCACGACGGTGCCCGCCACGGACTTCAAGTTCACGGCCGGCACCAATGTCTCCACCACCCGTGACACCGCGCCGAGATGCGGCGGTGGGGGCGGCGTCGCGGACCTCATCCCGCTGCTGTCGAGCGCCACGGCCCTGGACCTGACCGCCGGACGGTACCTGAACCTGCACCAGTGCATGTACTGGTTCGACGGCCGCCGGGACCACTTCACGACCGTCGCGGCGAGCGGGGACGGGCGGTTCAGGGCCGGGACGAACATTTCCAACACCCCCGACACCAGACCCTCCTGCGGCCCCGGGGACGAGCAGTACAAGCTCATCCCACTGCTGTCGGGCGTCAAGGCGCTTCCCGTCGGCTGAGCCCCGCGGGGGTCACCAGAGCACCGGGAGCCGCTCCGGGAGGCGCTTGATGAAGCCCGGGCGCCAGGCGAGCTGATCGGCCGGGAGGGCGAGCCGCAGCTCGGGCAGCCGCTCGACCAGGGCGGTCAGCGCGATCTCGGCGTGGGTGCGCCCGAGGGCGGAGGCGGGGCAGAAGTGGCGGCCGGCGCCGAAGGCGAGGTGCGGGTTGGCCGGGCGGTCGAAGTCGATCCGCTCCGGCTCGGGGAAGACCTCGGGGTCGTGGTTGGCGCCCTCGATCAGCACCAGCACCAGCTCCCCCGCCCGCACCAGCACCTCGCCGACCTGCACGTCCGCCAGGGCCAGCCGGGGCAGCGCGTCGCCGATCGACAGGTTGTACCGCAGCAGCTCGTCCACCGCCCGCTCGATCACGGCCGGCTCCTTGCGCAGCCGCTCGGCCAGCTCCGGCCGGAGCGCCAGCGCGATGATCGCGTGCAGCAGGAAGGCCGAGGTGGAGACCGCCCCCGCGCCGAACAGCGAGAGCGCGACGGTGGCCAGCAGGTCGTCGCCGACCTGGTCGGAGACGTCCGGCGAGCGCCGCAGCTCGGCGAACCGGCCGAGCAGGCCCTCGGTCGGGTCCGCGTTCAGCCGGTCCACCAGGTAGCCCAGGTCCTTGTACCAGTTGGGCGCCGAGCCCTCGAACGGTGCCGGGCTGGTGATGAAGGCGAGGTCGATGCCGGACATCAGCCGCCGCCGGTCCTCGACCGGCAGGCCGAGCAGCCGGCAGTGCAGGGCCGCGGAGTAGGGCTCGGCGAAGCCGTCCCGCAGGTCGGCCGGCGGCCCCTGCTCGACCAAGGCGTCGAGCAGCCGGTGCGCCTCGGCCTCCAGCCACCCGCCCAACTCCCGGTCGGCACGCGGGCTGAGGGTCTTCATCACGGCGTTGCGCAGCCCGGCGCTGTTGATGTTGCCCATGTTGTTGACCACCTCCGGCGGGATGGTCAGGGCGTACTGCCGGGGCACCCCGGGGTTGGCGGTGTCCTTCAGGCTGAACCGCTCGTCCTCCAGGACCTGCTTGGCCAGGGCGTAGTTGCTCACCAGCCAGGCCTGGTCGCCGGTCATGGTGCGGACCCGGGTGATCGGGTGCTCGTCGCGCAGCAGGCTCGCCTCCTCGGGCAGGGCGTCGCCGCGCCGGGAGAGCGGGAAGGTGAAGCGGGGCTCGGTGGTGCTGGTCATACGGTTGCGCTCCTCAGCAGGGATGGTCGAGCGGATCGGGGGGTCAGGCGGCGACCGGGCGGGCGGCGACGACCGGACGGACCACGGCGTAGCCCTGGGCGGGCGCCGCGCGCAGGCCGTCGCCGCGGCCGAACAGCACCGGGGTGAGCGGGAGTTCGACGTGGTAGCAGGAGATCGAGGAGGCCACCCGCAGCAGCGCCGGGGTGTCCAGGAAGAACGGCAGCTCGGCGGCGATGTACTCGACGCCGGCGGCGAGTTGGGACGGCGCCGGGTCGGCGCCCGCGGGCAGCCGGGCCCGTAGGAAGCCGCGGGCCATCCCCTCGGTGGCGGAGCGCAGCACCGGATCGGTGTCGAGGGCGGCCAGCACGGCGCCGTGCAGCCGCCGGTAGGCGGGCTCGGCGCGGAAATCGGAGAGCGCATGGGCCCGGACGCCGTCCAGGCCCGCCTCGGCCACCGCCCGGCGGATCCGCCGCTGGGTCGCCTTGACCTCCTTGGCGGCGCGCCGCTCGGCCTGCTCGCCCGGGTAGCCGGCCGCCCGGTACTGCGAGTCGACGTGCAGGTCGGCGTGGACCACGTCCACCGCCTCGAAGAACTCGCGCCCCCAACGGATGAGTTCGGTGAGGCGCTGATGGCTGAAGTAGCTGTTCCCGGGGCTGACACCGATCAGCAGGTGCTCGCCCCGGTCGAAGACCGTCTGGCAGCGGTCGGAGAACGGGAGTGCCTCGAAGGTGGAGAAGCTGGTGGTCAGGAGTGTTTCGCTCATACCGCGGCCTCCGCGTCGCAGGGCTGGATCCACCGTCCGGGCGCGGCCGGGCACGGTGGAGAGGGTCGGGGCGGTGCAAGGTGATCGAGGCAGTGCGGGGGTGACCGCCGGCCGGGGCAGGGTGCCGCGCCGGCCGGCGGGAAGGTGTGGGGATGCGAGGACCGGCGGGTCAGCCGGAGAGGTGCCTACCGGTCCGGCCGTCGGGCCCGGGCGAGGTGCCGGGGCGGCGGGCCGCAGTGACCGCGGTGGCCGCACGGGCGCGGCGGCACATGGTGGATCCCCCTTGCGCCGCTAGTCCCTGGGTGCCGTGTGCTCCCGGTGTGGCGGCGGCTACCCGAAGTTACCGCTGCCGTTCCGCTCCCTCGCAACCGGAGGCCGGCGGTTGGCGGAAAACCGACGCTGGACGACCAAAAGCAGCTGGACAGATTGCCGGAAGGTATGTCTACAGAGGCTTGTTGGACGGCCTCGGGAATCGGCTCGGAACACAGCCGCCGCACTCCCGGCCAGTGGGCGTTCCTCCAGCTCCGGGCGGGTGAGGCGGCACCGCCCGGGAGGATCGGCCACTATGCGGAGAGCCGGCCGGCGCGAACGACGTCGGCCAGCAACCGCGCGGTATCCGCCACCGTGGCCCACGGATTGAGCAGGGTGAGTTTCAGCCGCACCCGGCCCGGGCCGGCCCCGGGCAGCTCGGTCCGGCCGACCACCGCCCGGCCCTCCCGCAGCAAGGTCCGGCGCAGTTCGGCGTTGACCCGGTCGGCCGTCACCGGGTCGCCCCCGTCCGGCAGGTAGCGGAAGACCACGGTGGTCAGGATCGGCTCGCAGTGCAGTTCCAGCGCCGGTTCGGCGCGCACCGCGCGGGCCGTGGCCCGGGCCAGGTCGTGGCAGGCGTCGACCAGCCGGCCGAGGCCGTCCGGACCCAGGGTGCGCAGCGTGACGGCGAGTTTGAAGCCGTCCGGGCGGCGGGTGGTGCGCAGCGAGCGGCCGAGCAGGCTCGGGTAGCCGGCCTGCTCGTCGTCGGCCGGGTTGAGGTAGACGGCGCGGCGGGCCAGCGAGGCGTAGCTCTCGGCGCGGCGGGCCAGGAAGACGCCGGCGGCGGCCGGCTGCCAGCCGAGCTTGTGCCAGTCCAGCGAGACCGAGTCGGCCCGGGCGATGCCGTCGAGCAGCGGGGCGAGCCGGGCGGACAGCAGGGCGCCGCCCCCGTAGGCGGCGTCGACGTGCAGCCAGGCGCCGTGGCGGGCGGCCAGGTCGGCGGCCTGGTGCAGCGGGTCGACGGCGCCGGTGTCGGTGGTGCCGGCGGTGGCGACCACGGCGATCGGGGTCCGGCCGGAGCGCTCCGCCTCGGCGAGCGTGTCGGCCAGAGCCGCCGGGTCCATCCGCAGCTCCCGGTCGACCGGCACCGTCAGCACCGCCCGCTCGCCGAGCCCGAGCAGGGCGGCGGCGCGCTGCACCGAGAAGTGGGCGGCGCGGGAGGCCAGGATCACCGGGCGGGCCCCGGCCGGCAGGCCGTTCAGCTCGACCTCGCCGCCGAGCGTGCGGTCCCGGGCCAGCATCAGGCCCAGCAGGTTGGACTCCGTACCGCCGGAGGTGACCACCCCGGCCGCCTCGCCGGGCGGGAAGCCGACCAGCTCGGCCAGCTCGGCCAGCAGCTCGGTCTCGAAGGCGGTGGCGGCCGGGGCCTGGTCCCAGGAGTCCTGGGAGGGGTTGAGCGCGCCGACCGCGAGGTCCGCGGCCACCGCCACGGCCAGCGGCGGGCAGTGCAGGTGGGCGGCGCAGGCCGGGTCGGCCGGGTCGGCGCTGCCCTGGGCGAGGTGGACGGTCAGCCGCAGCAGGGCGTCCCGGTCCGGCTCGCCGCGCCCGTACCGGAGCACCCCGGCGAACTGCTCGGCCAGCGGGCCCGGGAGACCGGCCGGGATCGGGCCGGAGCGCTGCTCGGCACCGACGGCCAGCCCGGTGAGCACCAGCTCCAGCAGCGGGCGCAGCGCGTCGGGGCCGGCGGCGCCGCCGGCGAGCTCGGCGCCGGGCGGCAGGCTCACCGCCCGGACCTGGCGGCCGCCGACCCGATCGCGTCGCAGAGGCGGTCGAGCACCGCCTCGGTCTGCTCGTCGCTGATGGTGAGCGGGGGCAGCAGCCGCAGCACCGCGTCGTGCCGGCCGCCGAGTTCGACGATCAGGCCGCGCTCCAGGCAGGCCTGGCGGACCCGGACGGCGAGCGCCGGATCCGGCGGCAGGGCCCCGCAGCTGTCCGGCTCCCCGGCCGGGTCGACCAGTTCGATCCCGATCATCAGGCCGCGACCGCGGACGTCACCGACGGCCGCGACCCTGCTCTTCAGACCGTCCAGCCGGGCGGTCATCCGGGCGCCGAGCAGGTCGGCCCGGGCGACCAGGCCGTGCGCGGCGACGTACCGCAGGGTGGCCGCGCCGGCCGCCATCGCCAGCGTGTTGCCGCGGAAGGTGCCGGTGTGCGCGCCGGGCTGCCAGCCGTCGTACTGCTCGCGGTAGACCACCACGGCGAGCGGCAGGCTGCCGCCGATGGCCTTGGAGAGCACCATCGCGTCCGGCAGCACCCCGCTGTGCTCGACGGCCCACATCGCCCCGGTCCGGCCGACCCCGGTCTGCACCTCGTCGACGATCAGCGGGATGCCGCGCTCGGCGGTGATCCGGCGCATCTCGCGCAGCCAGCCGTCCGGCGCCGGCACCACCCCGCCCTCGCCCTGGACGGCCTCCAGGATCATCGCGGCGGGCGGCACCACCCCGCCCGAAGGGTCGTCCAGCAGCCGCTCGATGTACGCGGCGGACAGCTCGGCGCCGCGCTCGCCGACCCCGAACGGGCAGCGGTACGGGTACGGGTACGGCAGCCGGGTGACCTCGCCGCCAGCGGGCAGCGGGGACTTGACGGCGACGCTGCCGGTGACGGCCAGCGCGCCGGCGGTCATGCCGTGGTACGCGCCGGTGAAGGCGAGCGCGCCGCGCCGGCCGGTCGCGGTCTGCATCAGCTTGAGCGCCGCCTCCACCGCGTCGGTGCCGGCCGGGCCGCAGAAGTGCACCCTGGCCCCGGCCGCGAACTCGCGCGGCAGGCTGGCGAACAGGGCGGTGGTGAAGTCGTCCTTCTCGGCGGTGGCGAGGTCCAGCAGGTGCAGCGGCGCACCGCTGTCCAGGGTGCGGCGGATCGCCTCCAGCACCACCGGGTGGTTGTGGCCGAGCGCCAGCGTGCCGGCCCCGGACAGGCAGTCCAGGTAGCGGCGGCCGTCCGCGCCCTCGACGGTCATCCCGTTCGCGCGCACCGGGACGATCGGGAACGACCGGGCGTAGGTGCGGGCGGCCGACTCGCGGATGCGCTGGCGGCGCAGGATCGCGTCGCCGGCGGGTACGGCGGTGTCGACGGTGCGGGTCACGGCGGGCTCCCTTTGAGTTAGGTAACCCTAACTTAATGCCACCCCCGGCCGGCGCCGCGCACCGCCACCCGAACTCCACCCGACCGGGTGACGCCGACGCCCTGCGCCCCGCCCTCCCGCTCAACGACCGGACCCGGCGCCGGACACGGCCGGTGGGCGGCTCTCGTTAGGCTGCCCTCGGACGACCCCAGGGAGAGCACACCATGTCGGACGCAGCAGAGCAGGCCCGCACCCGCGAGTTCTTCGCCGCCCGGGCGGCGGGCTGGGATGCCAAGTTCCCCGACGACGGCCCGCGCTATGCCGGCGCGATCGCCGAACTCGGGCCGAAGGAAGGCGACTTCGTCCTGGACGCGGGCTGCGGCACCGGGCGGGCGCTGCCGCTGCTGCGGGCGGCGGTCGGGCCGCGCGGCACCGTGCTGGGGGTGGACCTCACCCCCGAGATGATCGACCGGGCCCGGGCGCACCGGGCCGCCGCCGACCTCGTGGTGGCGGACTGCGCCCGGCTGCCGCTCCCCGATGCCGCCGTCGACCTGGTCCTCGGCGCCGGACTGATCTCCCACCTGCCCGGCCCCGCCGCCGGCCTGCGCGAGCTGGCCAGGGTGACCCGCCCCGGCGGGCGGCTGGCCCTCTACCACCCGGTCGGCCGGGCCGCGTTGGCCGCCCGGCACGGCCGCGCGATCACCCCGGACGACCTGCGCGCCGAGCCGAACCTGCGCCCGCTGCTGGCCGGCTGCGGCTGGCGGCTGACCGCCTTCACCGACACCGAGGAGCGCTACCTGGCCGTCGCCGAACGGACCGGGGCCGCCCCCGACGGCCCGGCCGTGGATCCGGCGCTGACCCGGGCGTCCCGGCAGCTGAACCGGGTTCGCGCGCGGCGCCCGGACGGCTCCGCCGGGTCGGCCGCGCTCGCCGAGTGGCGGCAGGCGATGGCCGCGACCCTGGAGGCGATGGCGCAGACCCTGCCGCACGAGTCCGACCGCCGCGCCGCCCGGCTCAGGGCCGCCGAGCTCCGGGCCGGCGGGGGCAGCTGACCGGGACGGCGGGGCCGCCGGACCGGTGGGAGCCCTCAGAGTTCGGCGCGGCCGCTGACCGCCCAGGCGAGCCCGGTGGCCGGATCCTCCAGCGTGAGGTGCAGGTAGCGGAGTTCGTCGGAGGCCTCGCGCCAGGTGAAGCAGCGCAGCCGGGCCACCAGGGCCTCGATCTCGGCGCGCTCCGGGCGGTCCGCCCCGGCCATCGCGGCGAGCACCCGCCACAGCGCCAGCCGGCCGGCCGCCGCCCCCTGGGCGGGGTGCTCGGAGCCGACCCGGATCAGCACCGGGTAGGCCGCGGTGAAGGGCAGGTGGCCTCCGACGACCCGCCCGGGCGGCGCCGTCCGGGCCGCGGCGTCCGGCCCGGTGCCGCGGACGCAGGAGACGGTGGCCCAGGGCGCCAGCGCGGCCAGCAGCCGGCTGGCCACCAGCCCGGGGACCAGCTCGCCGGGGGACGGCAGTTCGAGCGGGCCGAGCCCCTCCCGGGTGGCGGGCAGCGCCACCGGCACCCGCAGGGCGCCGCCGCCGCGCAGGTACTCGGGCACCAGGCCGCCCTCCTGCCGGCCGGCCGCTTCCCAGGCCGCGAGCACCAGCGGGACGCCCTCCGGATCGGGGGCGGCCTCGGCGGTGAGGTCCTCACCGAGCAGCACCCGGGTGTGCGCGACCAGCCGGCGGACCGGCTCCGGGTCGAGCAGCGGCGCCAGCCGCCGCCAGGAGTGCCGGGTCGCCAGCACCTCCCAGAGCGGGCCGGCGTCGTGGTCACCGGGGCCGGCCGCGGTGTCCGGGCCGCCGTCCGGGTCGAACAGCCGGGCGGCCAGCTCCGGCGGTGCCCCGTAGGCGATCAGGTGCCCGAACGGCGCCGCCTCGGCGATCCCCACCGCCGGGCCGTGCAGGGCCACGGCGGCCGCTCGGGTCCGCCGGTAGGCGCCGAGCAGCTCCGCCCAGCGGCCCTCGTCGGCGAGCTCGGCCAGCCTGCGGTGCTGATAGGTGATCACATTTTGAGCGTACGACGCCGCCGACCGCATCGGCCGACAGCGAGCCGGCTCGGTGCGTCGCCCACGGAGCGTCCCGGGCTCACTGCGGCGGCTTGCCCCCGGTCAGCACCCACCGCACGTCGATGAAGCCGCTCTGCTGCTCGGTCAGCTTGCCGGCCTTCACCTGCTGGAAGGTCACCCAGGTGTTGGTCAGCCGGGGCGACTCGGCGCTGGGCAGCATGTCGCTCTGGCCCCAGCTGAGCGGGGGCGTGGCCCCGGTGTCGATGGTGTCGCCACTGTCCAGCTGGGCCCGCAGGCCCTTGGCGGTCAGTGGCTGCCCGGCCGAGGAGACCCGGTCCACGGCCTGCAGGAAGGTCTGGTAGGCGACCCAGGTGGTCTGCACCGCCAGGTCCGAGGTGTCGATCGGCTTGCCGCCGCTGCCGGCCGCGTCGCCCGCGGTGGTGCGCAGGTCGTCCCAGACCTTGGCGGAGGCGGGTGGGAACCAGCCGGTCGCGTAGGAGCCGTTGAGCGGGCTCTTGGCGCCGCCGGTGGAGTCGATCGCGGCCTGCTGGACACTGCCGACCACCGAGGCCAGCTGGGTGCGTCGGGGCGCCAGCGCGCGGTAGGCGTCCAGCAGCAGCAGGGTCTGCTCGGGGCCCAGCGCCATCGTCACGCAGCCGCCCGCGCGGTCCTCGCCGACGGCCTTCTGCACCAGCGGTGCCAGCCCGCCCGCGTCGAGACCCTTCTCCGGCACCTTGACGTCGGTCACCTTGACCCCGGACTGCGCCACCGCACCGGAGAGGTAGCGGGTGAGGGTGTCGCCGTTGCCGTTGTCCGGGCGGACCAGCGCGATCGTCCGGCAGCCGGCGGCGATCAGCTGGCGGCCGCTGCCCGCGATCAGGGTGGGCGTGCCGCCCGCCACCGGGTAGGACAGCGGGCTGCTGAACTCGGCGCCGGAGACCCCGAATCCGCCCAGGTACGGGATGCCGGCGGCCTCCAGCAGCGGCATGAAGGTGTCGCCGAACTGGCTGTACGAGCCGACCACCGCGATGGCGTGCGCCTCGACCGCCCGGTGGGCGCAGTCGGTGACGCCGGCCGCGGTGTTGTGCTCGTTGCAGGTGAGCACCTTCAACTGCCGGCCGGCCCGGCCGCCCTTGGCGTTGACCTCCCGGCCGAGCTGCTCGGCCAGCGCCGTCACCCCGGGCCGGTCGACCGATCCGGTGCCGTCGGGGGCCCAGGTCATCACCGTCAGCGGACCGCTCTCGGCGCCCGAGGCGCCGGCCGGGCCGCCGCAGGCGGAGGCCGCCAGCACCACCGGGAGCAGGGCCGCGGCGGCCGCGGCCGCCGTCCGGCGTCGCGGGGGCGGGCCTGCCGCCGCCCGCCGGCTCCCGGAGCTGTCGCCTCCGGGTGCAACGGTGCCCCTGCTCATGCTTCCCGCCCTCGTCGCAACCACCGCGGCGCGGGACCGCGCTCGCTCGGCCGCCAGCCAAACGGCAACGCCGCACGGGGAGGGGGACATCGGACGAACACGGGGCGGACGGCTCCGGAACAAACAGGGTTGTCCGTACAGCTTTTGCGTCGCCGCCGCCCGCCGACACCGCGTCAGTTCGGTTTCGGAGGCTACCCGGTGACCTCGGCCAGCAGCCGGGCCGCGTGCACCCGGCCGGCGTGTTCCACCAGGCTGATCAGCACGTCCTTGCCGGAGCTGCGCCGCCGGGCGTCGCAGAGCACCACCGGTGTCGCCCCGTCCAGGTCGAGGGCGCGGGAGACCTCCCGCGGGTGGAAGGTCCGGCTGCCGGCGAACTGGTTGACGGCGACCACGAACGGGATGCCCCGGTGCTCGAAGAAGTCCACCGCCGGGAAGCAGTCGGTCAGCCGGCGGGTGTCGGCCAGCACCACGGCCCCGAGCGCGCCCTGGGCCAACTCGTCCCAGAGGAACCAGAACCGGTCCTGCCCGGGGGTGCCGAACAGGTAGACCGAGAGCCCGTCCCGGATGGTGATCCGGCCGAAGTCCATCGCGACCGTGGTGGTGGTCTTCCGCTCGACCCCGCCGAGGTCGTCCACCCCCTCGCCGGCGGCGGTGAGTTGTTCCTCGGTGCGCAGCGGGCGGATCTCGCTGACCGAGCCGACCAGGGTGGTCTTGCCCACCCCGAAGCCGCCCGCCACCAGGATCTTCAGGGCCAGCACCGGGGAGTCCGGTGACAGCGGGTCAGAGGGCGCGGAGGCCATGGATGATCTCCTGGAGGATGTGCTCGTCGGGGAGCAGGGCCGGTGGGACGGGGCGGCTGACCCGGATGTACTCGGCGTCCAACAGGTCGCCCAACAGCACCCGGACCACGCCGAGCGGGAGGTCCACCTCGGCGGCGACCTCGGCGACGGAGAGCGCGTTGCCCCGGCAGCGGTCGAGGATCACGGCCTGTTCCGGGCCGACCGGCGGGTCGGCGCCGGCCGGCAGGTTGCTCACCACCAGGGCGATCAGGTCGAACTCCTGGCCGCTGGGCCTGGTCCGGCCCTTGGTCACGGCGTACGGGCGCACCATCGGGCCGGCCGCGTCGTCGTACCAGTGGTCGGGCGTACGGCTGGTCGGCAGACCGAACGGGGAGCCGGGCGGGTAGGAGCGCGGCGGGTACGGCACCGGCCTCAGCCCCCCGCCGAGCTGCGCGAGGGCGTGTACAGGTGCTCCCCCACCCGGCGGACCAGCCGGGCCATCTCGTAGGCGACCAGGCCGAGATCGGCGTCGGCCCCGGCGAAGACCGCCAGGCAGCTGCCCTCGCCGGCGGCCGCCACGAACAGGAAGCCGTGCTCCAGCTCGACCATCGTCTGGCGGACCTCGCCGGCGTCGAAGTGGCGGCCGGCGCCCTTGGCGAGGCTGTGGAAGCCGGAGGCGACGGCGGCCAGGTGCTCGCCGTCCTCGCGGCCGATGCCGGCCGAAGTGCCCATCGCCAGACCGTCGGAGGAGAGCATCACGGCGAATCTGACCCGGGCGACCCGGGAGACCAGCTCGTCGAGCAGCCAGTTGAGCTCTCCGGCGTGGTGGGTGGTGCCGATCATCGACGTTCTCCTTCATGGCCGGTGGTGCCGGTGGTGCTGGAGGTCCCGGTGCTTCCGGTGGCGCCGGTGGCGTTGCCGCGGGCCCAGCCGCGCTGGTAGGCGGCCATCGCGGCGCGGGCCTCCTCCGGCCCCCGGCCGGCCGGCGCCGGGGCGCCCACCCTGGTCCGTGGCCGCGGGGCCGGTGCCTCCCGCAGCTGCGGGGCGAGGCTGGCCTGGCGGACCCGGCGGGGCAGCTCGGCCTCGGCCTCCTCCGCCGTCATGGCGGCCGCGGGGGTCTCGGGGGCCGGGGGCTGCGGCTGCGACTGCGACTGCGACTGCGGCTGCGGCTGCGGCTGCCTGGGCGACAGTGCCCGGCCCGGCCCGTCGTCGGCGGCCCGGAAGGGCGTGGGCCGCAGCACCCCCGGGTCGGTGCCCCGGGCGCCGAACGGCACGGCGGTGGCCGGCGGGCGGGCAGCGGGTACCTGTGGGGGGAAGGCCGGCCGCGGGGGCCGCACGGGCGGCGGCGGGACGGCGGCCGGGGACGGGGCCCGGCGGGCGCCGGTCAGGGCACGCGGCTCCCGGTCCGACCGGTTCTCCGAGCGGGGCTCCGACCGGTTCTCCGACCGGGGATCGGGCCGGGGCTCCGGGTCGGGGTCGGCCAGCAGCGCGGTGGGCAGCAGTACCACCGCGGTGGTGCCGCCGTACGCGGAGGGCCGCAGCGCGACCCGCACCTCGTGCCGCTTGGCGAGCCGGCTGACCACGAAGAGTCCGAGCCGGTCGCTGTCGAACAGGTCGACCTGCTCGGTGGCCGCGATCCGCCGGTTGGCGTCCGCGAGCGCCTCGGGGCCCATCCCCAGGCCCCGGTCCTCGATCTCCAGCGCGTAGCCGTTGCCGACCTGCTCACCGCGGATGTGCACCTTGGTGTGCGGGGGCGAGAACCCGGTGGCGTTCTCCACCAGTTCGGCCACCAGGTGGGTGAGGTCGGCGACGGCGGGGCCGGCCACCGCCGCGAACGGCAGCCGGTGCACGTCGACCCGGGCGTACTCCTCGACCTCGGCGACGGCGGCCCGCACCACGTCCATCAGCGGCACGGGCCGGCGCCAGGCCCGGCCGGGGGCGGCCCCGGAGAGGATGATCAGGCCCTCCGCGTGGCGGCGCATCCGGGTGGTCAGGTGGTCCAGCCGGAACAGGTCGTCCAGCTCGGCCGGGTCCTCGGTGCGGCGCTCCATGGCGTCCAGCAGGGTCAGCTGGCGGTGCACCAGGACCTGGCTGCGGCGGGCCAGGTTGACGAACACCCCGGACACCCCGGAGAGCACCTCGGCCCGCTCGACGGCGGCGGTGACCGCCGCCCGCCGGACGCTGCCCAGCGCGCCGTGCACCTGGCCGATCTCGTCCTCGCCGTGCGGGCGCAGCGGAGCCTCGGCCGCCACGTCGATCTCCTCGCCGGCCCGCAGCCGCCGCATGGTGTCCGGGAGTTGGCGCCCGGCCAGCTCCAGGGCGGAGTTCCGCAGGCCGATCAGCTCGGTGACCAGGTCGCGGCCGATCCGCACCGAGATCAGCAGCGAGGCGACCACGGCCAGCAGGCCGAGCAGCACGGCGGCCCCGGCGGAGGTGAACAGGCCGTCCGCGTACGGGTCGGAGCGTTCGGCCGCGGCCGCGCCGGCCGCGCTCTGCACCGAGCGCAGGTCGCGGGCCGCGCCGTCGGCGGCGACCGCCCACCGCTCGGGGCCGACCGCCGCGGCGGCCGCCCGGCCGTCGGCCGCGCCGCGCACCGCGTCCTCGTAGCGGACCAGGTCGTGGTGGTCGGTGCCGTCCAGGACGGCCTGCAGTGCGGCCCGGTCGGCGGGGCGCAGGTCGGGTGCGACGCCCTGCTCGAACAGCCGCCGGGCGTACACGGCGGCACCGAACTCGCGGGCCTGGTCGTCGGTGAGCCGGCCGGCGGCCTGGCCGGTGCGCAGCAGCACGTCCTCGCGCGCCAGGAGTTCGCGGGAGCGGTCGAGTTCCAGCAGCACCCGGGCGTCGGAGCCGGTGCCGTGGTCCTGCTGGGCGGCCACGGCGCCGGTGACCTCCAGCGCGCGGTCGAGGGCGGCGCCGTACGCGGCGTAGCCGTCGGTGAAGGCGACGGTGCGGGCGAGCAGCCCGGCGCGCAGGTCGGCGAGGCCGGCGACGGCGCGGGTGAGCGCGTCGACGCGGTCGGCGGCCCGGGCGCCGAGCCCCTCGGCGTCCGCCCGGTTGTAGCCGGGGGCGAGGGCGAGCGGGGCCACCGCCCGGTCGGTGGTGGCGGCGGCCTCCCGCAGCGCCGCCTCCCGGGCCGGGCCGGGCAGCGCCAGCAGCTCGGCGGCGGCGACCCGTTCGGCCTGCAGGGCGGTGACGGCGGCGGCCACCGGGGCGCGCAGCTCGCGGTCGACGGCCTGGGTGCGGCGCAGGGCGGCGAGGTCGCGGGCGGTGGTGACGGTGGCGAAGGACCAGAGGGCGATCACCGAGACCACCGGGACCATCAGCAGCGCGAGGATCTTGGCCCGGACGGTGCGGGGGCGCAGCCGGCCGAGCTGCGGCGGCCGCGGTGGGGCCGGTGCGGGGAGTGCCTCCTCGCGGGCGGGCGGCCCGGCGTGGGCGCCCCGGCGCTGCCCGCCCGCGCCGGGGCGGACGGGGCCGCGGGCGGCGCTCGGCGCGGCCGTCGGCGCACTGCGGGAGGTGCCGCGGCGTACGCGCATGGGGTGACTGCCTTTCGGGGTGGGGTCGGCGGAGGGGGTGTGGTCAGGCCGCCCGGTCGAGTGCCGTGGCGCGCAGGTCCTCGACGGCGATCTCGCCGGCCTCCCGGTAGGCGGCCCGCTCGTGCGCGGTCGGGGAGAGCGCGACGAAGGCGGAGGTGAGGAAGAGGAAGGAGCCGAGGCCGACCGCGAGCGGGAAGATGAACTCCATCGGGGTGGCGCCGCCCAGCTCGGTCCGGGCCGGGTGCATGTGGACGTGCACCGCCGCCATGCCGGTGTAGTGCATGCAGCTGACCGCCACACCCATGATCAGGGCGGCGCCGCCCGCCGCGGGCAGGGTGCGGATGGTGACGGTGGCCCAGAGCGCGGCCGTGGCGGCGCCGACGGCGATCAGCACGGACAGCCCGACGGTGCCGGCCGAGTAGGAGAGGGTGCCGTGCATCCGGACGGCGGCCATGCCCAGGTAGTGCATGGCGGCGACGCCGAGGCCGGTGGCGGTGCCGCCGAGCAGCAGGCTGCGGCCGCGGTGCGCGCCGTACCCGACGATGAAGACGCCGAGGCCGACCACCAGCACCGCGACCAGCAGGCTGAGCAGGGTGAGCGGCACCTGGTAGCGCAGCTCGGTGCCGTCGACCGCGAAGCCGAACATGGCGACGAAGTGCATGGTCCAGATGCCGGTGCCGATCGCGGCGGCGGCGGTGAGCAGCCAGTTCCGCCGGGAGGGGCCGGCGGCGGCCAGGGCGCGCAGGGTGCAGCGCAGGCCGAGCGCGGCGCCGACGCAGGCCATCAGGTAGGAGAGCGTCGGGGTGAGCCAGCCGAAACTCAGGTGGTCGATCGTTCCCATTCGGGGCCTCCGCGCGACCGGTCATATGCCTGCCGCATGTGCGCTCGGGATCTCGGATGCGCTGGACGCTACCGAGAGTCCGCAATCGGTCACGCGAAGATGTGAAAAGCTGCCCACGCCAAGGGTGGGATGTGCTCGAATGGTGCACCCGTGCGGCCGTCAAGCATCTGATGGTCCGTCATGTCCAGAGCGCACAGGGGCAGTCGGGGCGTGCGGAGAGCTCACCGCACGCCCCGACCGCACTACTCCTGCCTGGTCAGCCCGATCCGGAGCGAGCCCTCGACGCCCAGCGTGATCCCCTGGGTCAGCCGGACCTCGGTGTCCACCGGTGCCACCTCGAAGGCCCGCAGCAGCACGGCCAGACCGAGCACCGACTCCAGCATCGAGAAGTGCTGGCCGATGCAGGCCCGCGGGCCGCCGCCGAACGGGAACCAGGCGTAGCGGTGCCGCCGCGCCTCCCGCTCCGGGGTGAACCGGTCCGGGTCGAAGCGCTCCGGGTCCACCCAGTGCTCCGGGTGGCGCTGGGTCACGTACGGCGCCACCAGCACATCGGCGCCGGCGGGTATCGGCACCCCGTCCACCACGCAGGCGGCGGCCGCCCGCCGGCCGATCGCCGGGGCCGCCGGGTACAGCCGCATCGCCTCCTTGAGCACCTGGGTCAGGTACGGCAGCGCCGCCAGGTCCTCGGCCCGGGGCGGGCGCCCGTCGCCGAGCACCGAGCGCACCTCGGCCCGGGCCCGGGCCTGGAGTTCGGGGTGCCGGCCCAGCAGGTACAGGGCGAAGGTGAGCGAGGTGGCGGTGGTCTCGTGGCCGGCCAGCAGGAAGATCAGCACCTGCTCGCGCAGCTCGGTGGCGTCCAGCGCCTCACCGCCCTCGCCCCGGGCGTCCGCGAGCAGTCCGAGCAGGTCGTCCGAGCTGCGCCCGGCCCGCCGGGCGATGATCTCGTCGCAGACGCCGTAGAGCGCCCGCTCCGCGGCGGCGGCCTCCCGGTTGCCCGGGGTCGGCCAGCTGCGGGGCAGCCGCAGCGGGGAGAAGCCCCGACCGCGGACGTAGCGGCCGAGCACCGGGAACTGCTCGCGGACGACCGCGATCGCGGCCTCCACGTCGGCACCGAACAGGATCCGGGCGACGGCCCGCAGGGCGAACCGGGACATCTCGTCGACCGCGTCCACCACCCCGCCGGGCACCGCCGACCAGCGCTCGACCAGTGCCGCGGCCTCGGCGCCGATCGCCTCCGCGTAGCCGTCCACCCGGCGCCGGGTGAACAGCGGCTGCACCAGCCGGCGCTGGCGCTGGTAGTCGGTGTCCTGCGAGGTCAGCAGGCCGTTGCCGAAGGTGTGCCGGATCTCCTCGTAGAAGACGTTCTCCTTGCGGAAGTTGGCCGCCTGGGTGGCCAGCACCTGCTGGGCGCCCTCCGGGGAGAAGACCATGTAGAACTCGGCCCGCAGCCCCGGCGGGCCGGCCGAGAAACGGACCACGTCACCGTGCTGCCGCTGGGCGTCCAGATAGGCCCGCAGCGGGTCCCGCTTCAGGTCGAGCATCGACCCGAGGAGCGGGAGCCCGCTGGGGCCCGGGGTCCGGGTGGCCGGCATGACACCTCCGAGGTGGGAACGTACGTACGTATCCGCACCACGCTAACTGACGGACCGTCACCGCAGAAGGGCGCGCCGGCCGGCCCGGCCCGGGTCACTCGAACTCGGTGCCGCCCTTGCGGGTCAGGTACGCCCCGCTCACCACCTTGGCGATCGCCCGGCCGCCCAGCACCGGGCTGTACCGCTCGACCGCCGGCCGCACCACCACGCCCTCCCGGATGTGCAGCGCGCGCCCGGAGACGGTCTCCCGCCCCTCGGCCAGCTCCAGCACCTTCCCGGCGTCGTACGGCCCGCTCCACAGCCGGGGCGCCAACGGCAGCTCGCCCGCCAGCAGTTCGGCCGCGTCCAGCCAGCGCGACTGCCCGTCGATCAGCGCGCAGACGTCGAAGGCCGCGTACCCGGGCAGCTCACCGGCACCCGCGGCGCCGTAGCCGAGGTCCTGCACGCCCGAGCCGAAGACCTCGCCGAAGACGCCCACCCGGCTCGCGCCGAGCCGCTCGGCCAGCCGGGCCGCCACCTGCGGCACACCGTGCGCGCGGACCGCCCGCCAGTAGAGGTTGCGCCCGTCCTCCTTCAGCGCCAGCCCCTGGGCGCCGATGCCCTTGGAGGACACCTGCACCCGGCCGGTGTCGGCGTGGAAGGTGAGCAGGCAGCAGCTGCCGTGCAGCTTCTCGGTGACCACCACCGGCTCGCCCGGCTCGAAGACGCCGGGGAAGCGCTTGAGGTTCTCGATGTCCACCCAGGGCAGCAGGTCCGGCGCGTGCTCCACCTCGCCGCTCATCGCGGTCGGGATCGGCGGCGTCCACTTGGTCACCCCGAGCAGCTCCGCGAAGTCCAGGCCCGTCTCGGCGGCGGCCACCAGGTCCGTACCGGCCAGCGCGCCCGGGCGGCAGACGATGCCCTGGGAGAGCTCGCCGCGCAGCCGCACGGCCCTGACCCGGTCCGCCCCGCTGCCCGCTAGCCGGCCGGTCAGGCCGAGCTCCTCGATCAGCGCGGCGGGCAGCACGGCCTGCTCCGGGATGTAGACGGCGAGATCCCCGGTCCGGAAGGCGCCCTTGGCGACGACCGCGCGGTAGAGCCCGACCTGGGCGAGCTCCAGGGCGTCGGCGTTCGGGTGCTCATGGATCGTCAGCCGTTCGGCGGTGACCCGCAGGGTCGACATGTCGGGTGCTCCTCCCCCATCCGCGCGAGCCCGCTCGGCCGCGTCGTGCGGACACTCTCGCCGCCGGCCGCCCGGCATGGCCAGGGATTTTCCGGTTGAGCTATCGCACATGCGATCATCCGGCGGTCCGGTGCCTGGCCTGTGCGATGAAACAACGGATTTTTCAGCCGTATTTGCGACAGTATGATCAGCGTTGCCGCCACACCTCCGCGCCGTATCCGTCGGCGCGGCAGAAGGGGAAATCCCATGAGCTCCATCAGACGTCGCACCGCTCTCGCCGCCGCCGCGCTGGCCCTGGCCGCCGGGCTCACCGCCTGCGGCAGCGACGCCGCCACCCCGGCCGCCTCCTCCGCGCCGTCGGCCGCCGGCTCCGCCGCGGCGGCCCCCAAGGCCACCGGCGCCGTCACGGTCTTCGCCGCCGCCTCGCTCAAGGAGTCCTTCACGGCGCTCGGCAAGACGTTCGAGGCCGCCAACCCCGGCGCCAAGGTGACCTTCAACTTCGGCGGCAGCTCGGCGCTGGCCCAGAGCATCAACTCCGGCGCGCCGGCCGACGTCTTCGCCGCCGCCAGCCCGGCGACCATGAAGACCGTGACCGACGCCAAGGGCGCCGAGAGCTCCAAGGTCTTCGTCCGCAACACGCTGGCGATCGCGGTGCCCAAGGGCAACCCCAAGCACATCACCGGGCTGAAGGACCTCGCCGGTGTGAAGGTCGCGCTGTGCGCCAAGGAGGTGCCCTGCGGCTCGGCCGCCGTCACCGCGCTCGCGGCCGGCGCCGTCGCCCTGACCCCGGTCACCCTGGAGCAGGACGTCAAGGGCGCCCTCACCAAGGTCGAGCTGGGCGAGGTGGACGCCTCCCTGGTGTACAAGACCGATGTGCAGGCCGACGCTGCGAAGATCGACGGCGTGGACTTCCCCGAGGCCGCCAAGGCCGTCAACGACTACCCGATCGCCGCGCTGACCAAGGCCCCCAACGCCTCGGGCGCGGCGGCCTTCGTCGCCTACATCCAGTCGGACGAGGCCAAGCAGCTGCTGACCGCGGCGGGCTTCCAGGCCCCGTGACCGCACCCGCACCGCCCACCGACGGCGCGCCGACGGCCACCCGCCGCCGGCGCGCCCGCCGGGTGCCGTACCCGCTGCTGGTGCCCGCGCTGATCGGCCTGGCCTTCCTGGTCCTGCCGCTGGTCGGACTGCTGGTACGGGCGCCCTGGAGCTCGCTGCCCGAGCAGCTCGCCAGCCCCGAGGTGTGGCAGGCGTTGCGGCTCTCGCTGATCTGCGCGACCTCGGCGACCGCGCTGTCGCTGGTGTTCGGGGTGCCGCTGGCCTGGCTGCTGGCCCGCACCGAGATCCCCGGGCGGCGGCTGGTGCGCGCCCTGGTCACGCTGCCACTGGTGCTGCCGCCGGTGGTGGGCGGTGTGGCCCTGCTGCTGGTGCTGGGCCGCAACGGCATCGTCGGGCGCTGGCTGGACTCGGCCTTCGGCATCACGCTGCCGTTCACCACCACCGGTGTGGTGATCGCCGAGGCCTTCGTCGCGATGCCGTTCCTGGTGATCAGCGTGGAGGGCGCGCTGCGGGCCGCCGACCCCCGGTACGAGGAGGCCGCCGCCACCCTCGGGGCGTCCCGGCTGACCGCCTTCCGCCGGGTCACCCTGCCGCTGATCGCCCCGGGCATCGGCGCCGGCGCCGTGCTGGCCTGGGCCCGGGCGCTCGGCGAGTTCGGCGCCACCATCACCTTCGCGGGCAACTTCCCCGGCCGCACCCAGACCATGCCGCTCGCCGTGTACCTCGCCATGGAGCGCGACCCGGAGGCGGCGATCGCCCTCAGCCTGGTGCTGCTCGCGGTCTCGGTGGCCGTGCTGGCCGGGCTGCGCGAGCGCTGGCTGTCCACCACCTGAGGCACCACCACGTGAAGCAGCGCCGTGTGACGCACCGTCCGCCGGGCCACCGGCCCCCGTCCCGCCAGGAGCCGGCCCGATGACCGCACCCGCCCTCGACGCCCACCTGCGGGTGGACCGCACCGGCTTCCGCCTCGACCTCGGCCTGAGCGCCGCACCCGGCGAGGTGCTGGCCCTGCTCGGGCCCAACGGCGCCGGCAAGTCCACCGCGCTGCGGGCCCTGGCCGGGCTGCTCCCGCTGACCTCCGGCCACCTCCGGCTGGACGGCACCACCCTGGAGGATCCGGCCGCCGGCCTGCACACCCCCGCCGAGGAGCGGCCGGTCGGCGTGGTCTTCCAGGACTACCTGCTCTTCCCGCACCTCAGCGCGCTCGACAACGTCGCCTTCGGGCTGCGCTGCCACGGCCGCCGCAAGGCCGCGGCCCGCGCCGAGGCGCAGCCCTGGCTGGAGCGGATGGGCCTGGCCGAGCACCTCGCGGCCAAGCCCGGCACGCTCTCCGGCGGCCAGGCCCAGCGGGTCGCACTGGCCCGCGCGCTGGCCGTCCGCCCCCGGCTGCTGCTGCTGGACGAGCCGCTGGCCGCGCTGGACGCCCGCACCCGGCTCGAGGTACGCGCCCAACTGCGCCGGCATCTGGCCGAGTTCGAGGCGGTCGCGGTGCTGGTGACGCACGATCCGCTGGACGCGATGGTGCTGGCGGACCGGCTGGTGGTGATCGAGGACGGACACCAGGTGCAGGCCGGCACCCCGGCCGAGATCGCCCGCCGACCGCGCACCGACTACATCGCCCGGCTGGTCGGGCTCAACCTCTACCGCGGCACGGCCCGCGGCCACCAGGTCGAACTCCCGGACGGCGGACCGGTGCTGACCACCACCGAGGAGCTCGCCGGCGACGCCTTCGTGGCCTTCCCGCCGTCCGCCGTCACGCTGCACCGGGAGCGGCCCGAGTCCAGCGCCCGTAACGTCTGGCAGCTCACGGTGGCCGGCCTCGACCTGCACGGCGACCAGGTCAGGGTCGACCTGACCGGGCCGCTCCCGCTCGCGGCGGACCTCACCCCGGCCGCCGTCGCCGAGCTCGACCTCGCGCCGGGCGCCGGGGTCTGGGCCTCCGTCAAGGCGGCCCAGACCCACGCCTACCCGGCCTGACCGACCGCGCCGGTCACCGCGCCCGGGTAGGGCGCGTCCAGGACGGCCAGCAGCCCCGGGTGGATCAGCGCGCCGGGCAACCGCGGGTGCGCGACCAGGATCCGCGCCGCCCGCAGCGCGGCCAGGGCGGGCCGCGGATCGTACGGGATCCGCTCGCGCAGCCACTCGGCGGACACCGCCGGGGAGCAGCGCAGCTGCCGGAGCACCGCGACGGCCGCCTCGTCCCCGGCGGCCCGCTCCACGGCGGCTTCGAGCAGCGTCCGGTAGGCCGTGAGGGTCCCGGTCCGGTGCCGGGCGGTCTCGGTCACCGCCCGGGCGAACAGCTCGCCCCAGCGGGCCCAGTCGCCCTCGGCCGCCGCCACGACCGCCTCGTCCTGGGCCGTGTGGTGGGCCTCGGCCCAGCCGTCCAGGTCGAGCAGCAGGCCGGGCAGCAGCCCGGCGCCCACCAGGTCGCACTGGGCCAGCAGCCGGGCGATCCGGCCGTTGCCGTCGGGGAACGGGTGGATGGTGAACAGCCGCAGCATCCCGAACGCCGCGGCGTCCAGGGCCGGTGAGGTGCCGGCGACGGTCCAGCGGTACCAGCGCTCCAGGTGGCCGTGCAGGGCGCGGCCGGGTGCCACCGCGATGACGAAGCGGCTGCCGTCCGGCCAGGTGACCCGGGCGGTGGTGCGCCGCAGGCCGCCCGCGCCGGGGATGTCGGGGTCGGCCGCCACCAGCAGCCGGTGCAGCTCGGCGAGCGCGTCCGGGGTGAAGCACGGCCGGCGCCCGGGCCGCTCGATCAGCTCGGCGCGCACCGATCCGACCGCCAGCAGGCCGGCGGCGGCCCGCTGTTCGGCGGCCGCGGCGACCTGCTCGGCCAGCCGCGCCCGGTCCGTGGCGGCGACCAGGCCGTGGTGCAGCCGCGCGCGCGGCCGCGGGCGGTGGAACAGGTCGGGATCGCCGAGGTACCCGGCGGCGGCGCGCAGTTCGGCCAGCGCGGCGAGCGCCCGCGCCCGGGCCCCGGCGGGCACGGCCTCGGCGCCCGGCGGCGGCACCACGGGGCGCACCCGTCGCACCGCCGCCGCTGGTGCGGAGGTCATCAGCAGGCGTGGTCGGTGACCACGCCGGTCGGTGCGGTCACGTTGATGTAGTCGACGTGCTGCTGGCCGGACGCGTCGTAGGTGGTGATCTGGTAGACGTTGGTCTGGAACTCCACGAACACGCCGTAGCTCTGGCCCGGGGCGAGCGTGACGTCCACGCTGTGCGTCGAGGTCCGCGAGGTGTTGAGCTCGGCGCCGATCGAGGTCTTGAGGACACCGAGCGCCTCGGAGGAGAGGGTCGCGGTGACCTTGAACGAGGTGGTGTACTGCACCGAGGTGGTCAGCTTCTCGGGGATGTTGTTGGTGTTGCGGCGGCAGAACTCCTTCTCCTCCCAGGTCTGGCCCTCGGAGTAGACCACCGCCGAGGACGCGCCGGGGCCGCCCGTCCCGCCGCCGGTGCTGCCGCCGCCGATGCCACCGTGGAAGCCGGGGCCGGGGCCCTCCGGCACGGGGCCGATCACGATCGGGTCGTTGAGGTTGCTGTCGTTCCAGGGGTCGCAGGAGGTGTAGCAGTCGCTGGCGAAGGCGGCCTGCGGCAGGGCGATCGCCGGGACGGCGGTGAGCACGGTGACGCCGAGGGCGACGGCACCGAAGGCCTGCTTGAGCTTCATGGGTGACTCCACGGTGGGTAGTTCGAGGGTCCGGGGCTCGGCACCAGGGCCGCCCCGCCGCGGACGAGTCTCGCCCGGCCCCGACCCTGCGGACATCCGTGGACCTACGCAATCGGACTACCGAATCGGCCCCCGACCAGGGCCTCGACCCGGCCAGGAGCACACTCCCGGCCCGGCGGCGCTCGCGGCGGCCACCTCAGGCGCGGTCAGGCGAGCCGGGCGTCGTGGGCGATGATGGCGACCTGGGTGCGGTTGGCCGCCTCGAGCTTGGCCATGATCCGTCCGATGTGGACCTTCACCGTCGACGCGCTCAGGTAGAGGTCGCCGGCGATCTCGGCGTTGCTCAGGCCCCGCGCGACCGCGGCGGCGACCTCACGCTCCCGGTCGGTGAGCCGGGTCAGCAGACGGCGGGCCGCCTGCGCGCTGTCACCGGCGGAGAAGGTACTGAGCAGTCGCTTGGTGACCCGCGGCGACAGCATCGCCTCCCCGCGGGCCAGGACGTGCACGGCACGGGCCAGTTCCCGGGGCGGGGTGTCCTTGAGCAGGAAACCCGCCGCGCCCGCGCGCAGCGCCGCGTGCACGTACTCGTCGAGGTCGAAGGTGGTGAGCACGGCAACCACGGGCGGGTCGGGCGTGGCGAGCACTCGCCTGGTGACCTCCAGGCCGTCGACGCGGGGCATCTGGATGTCGGTGAGCAGCACGTGCGGGCGGTGCCGGGTGACCAGGTCCACCGCGACGTCCCCGTCGCCGCCCTCGGCGACCACCTCGATCCCCGGGTCGGCTTCGAGGATCATCCGCACGCCACTGCGGACGAGTTCCTCGTCCTCCAGCACGACGACCTTCACCAGGGAGTCGGGGCGGTCATCGATCACGCGGGCTCCTTGGACACGGCGGGCACGAGCGGAAAGGCTGCGTGCACACGGTAGCCGCCCTCCAGGGTCGGGCCGGTGACGAGGGTGCCCTGGACGAGCGTGACGCGTTCCCGCATGCCGAGCAGGCCGTACCCGGATCCGGGGACCGCGTGGCCGGACGGGCGCCTGCCGCCGCGCCGGTTGCTCACGGTGAGCTGCAGCTCGCCCTGCTCGTCGGCGAGACGGATGTCGACCCGGGCGTGCGGGGCGTGCTTGGCCGCGTTGGTGAGGGCCTCCTGGGCCACCCGGTACACGGCCCGGCGCACGGCCCCGGCGACCACGGGGAGTTCGGCGGGAGCGTGCAGGTGGATGTTGCCGCCGGCAGCGACGCAATCGCGCACCAGCTCGGCCACGTCCGCCCGCACGGAGCCGTCCGACGGGACGCCGTGCACGCCGTCCGCCGGCTCCTGCTGATCGTGGCGCAGGACGTCCAGGATCTCGCGCAGTTCCGTCAGGGCCCGGGCGCTGACGGACCGGATGATCTCGGCCGTCTCGATCGTGCGCTCGTCCGGGGCGGTCACGCTCAGCGCGCCCGCCTGCAGGGCGATGGTGCTGACGCGGTGGGCGACCACGTCGTGCATCTCCCGGGCGATCCGCCGCCGCTCGGCGGCGACCGCCCGCTCGGCGAGCAGGTCCCGCTCCCGCTCGGCCTGCCGGGCGCGTTCACGCAGCGCGTCCACCAAGGTGTGCCGCTGGCGCATCCACAGCCCGGCCAGGACCGGTACCGCCAACCAGGCGGGCGGGACGAGGAGCTGGTACAGGACACCGTCGTTCGGCCCCGGATCCCAGGACGAGACCACCGTGAGGCCGGCAGCGAGGAGGAACGCCAGCAGGGTGCGCCGGCGCAGCCCCCACTGCCGGGCCACCGTGTAGCAGATCACCATGACCGGGAGGACTCCCCAGCCCCAGCAGAACAACGGCGTGGCCACCAGGGGCAGCCACGGGAACCGACGGCGTACCAGCAGGGTCGGCAGAGCGACGAGGAAGGCCAGGAGCCTCCAGGAGATGCCCTCGGTGGAGAGAGCCGGCAGCACGCACACGGCCGTCACCGCGACATCGACGGCGAGATACCCGGGCCTGCTCTCCCACCAGGACAACCAGCGGCGGTCCGGCCGGGGTAGGAAGAACGTCACCGGCCGGATCCTAGTGGGACGCCGGTCCGTCACACGTCCCGCCGGCCGAACAGGACGCCGGCGGCGGTCAGCAGCACCGTGGTGAGGGCGGCCAGCGGCAGCATCAGCAGCCACTGCGGCCCCGTGCCGTCGCCCGCCTGGACCTGCGCCGCGGCCGCGCCGAACGGGACCAGGTCCTGGCTGACACCGGTGGTGACGACCACCAGGTTCTCCAGCAGGACCGGCCAGAGGATCACCACGGCGATCGACAGCGTCGAGTTCCGGGTCAGCCCGGCGAGCGCCAGGCCCACCAGCGCGCCCAGCACCGCGTACAGGACCGCTGCGCCGCCCAGCGCGACCACCCGGGCCACGGGGAGCGAGGCCTTTCCGAGCAACGGCACGCTCAGCGCGTTCACCAGCACCATGACCGCGGCGACGGACGCGGTGACCGCGCCGGTCAGCGTCGCCTTCGCCAGCAGGATCCCGCGGCGGTCACCCAGCGTCAGCACGGTCCGGGTGATGGTGCGGTGCCGGTACTCCCCGCCCAGCACGGTGACGCCGAGCGCGGCCAGGAGCGCGAACCCGACGAGGGTCACCCCCACCATGCCGCCGGCGAACTGCCGGACCCCGGACACCCCGTCCCGGCCCACCGCCAGGTCCACCAGTACCTGCGCCGCCACCGCCGCACCGCACAGCAGCCACGGTGTGCGCAGCGAACGCAGGGCAACCCACTCGTAGGACAGGGCCCGACCGAACGCACCGCCCCGGCCGGCCGCGGCAACGGGCGGCGGGACCGCAACGGGGGCGGCCGCACTCCGGGCGGTCATGCGGCCACCCCCCGGAACTGGGTCAGGTCGGCGGTCGCCGCGAGGAAGGCGTCCTCCAGGCTGCTGCGCCGCGTACGCAACTCGCGTACCGCCAGCCCACACCCAGCGGCGACCGCGCCGACGCGATCGGCGTCGACCCCGACCACGACCAGCACGTCGGACTCGTCCGCCCACACCTGCGCGCCCTCCTGCCGCAGCAGGGCGGCCAGTTCGACCGCGCGGTCGGCGCGCACGACGACCTCGGAGCGGGTGTGGGCGGCGACGAAGTCCCCGACCGGTTGCGCGGCGATCAGCCGACCCCGTCCGATCACCACCAGGTCCTCGGCGAGCCGGGCCATCTCCGACAACAGGTGCGAGGAGGCGAACACCACCCGCCCCTCCTCGGCGAGCCTGACGAGCAGGCCACGCATCCAGAGCACGCCCTCCGGGTCGAGGCCGTTGGTCGGCTCGTCCAGGATCAGGTACTCCGGATCCCCCAGGAGCGCCGTGGCCAGACCCAGCCGCTGCCGCATACCCAGGCTGAGGCCACCGGTGCGGCGGTGACGCACATCGTCGAGACCCACCAGGGACACCACCTCCCGCACCCGCCGATCCGGCAGGCCCGCGCCGGCGGCCACCATCCGCAGGTGGTGGTGGACGCTGCGGGCCGGGTGCACGGCGCCCGCATCCAGCAGCGAACCGACCGTCGCGACCGGAGATCCGAGCTCCGAGTACCGGACACCGCCGAAGGTGGTGCTCCCCTCCCCCGCGTCCAGACCGAGCATCAGACGCATCGTGGTCGACTTGCCGGCGCCGTTCGGCCCGAGGAAACCCGTGACCACCCCCGGCCGCACCGTGAACGACAGCCCGTCCACGGCGAGCGTGTCGCCGTACCGCTTCCGCAACCCCTGTACCTGGATCATGGCGTCTCCCTTCCACCGGTTCTCGTCCCCGTCGGACGAGCGGTCTCCAGGCTGCGCCCCACCCGTGGGGCGACACATCACACCACCGGGCAGGCCCGGTACGACTTTCGGGTAACCCGCGACGAGCGGAAAGACGGACGTGACCGGAGGCAGCACCGGGCGACGATTCGGGTGGTCGAACGGAACCGACCGACACCGCACCCGAGCAAGGAACACGCCGATGAACGCGCCCTCCGCCCCAGTACCCGTCCAGCTCCAGGCCATCGGGGACACCGGCCGACTCGTCCTGGCCGGAGGAGTGATGACCATGGCTCTGGCCGCCGCGCTCGCCGCCCTCCTCCTCGCGGTCGCGGCCCTGGTGAGCGTCCTACGCTCCCGGCTCTGCAACGCCACGAAGATCCTGTGGCTGGCGATCGTCCTGTTCGCCCCCTTCCTCGGCAGCCTCGCCTGGTTCGCCTTCGGACGCCGCGGCACCGGACGCCGCACGGCATCCCACTGACCGACCACCCACCACACCCGAGCCGCACCGACCACCGCTCTCAGGCCACGTCGCCGGGGTCGGCGCGGCGTTGCAGCAGCCGGGCCAGCGCCAGCCGGGAGCCCACGCCGAGCTTGCGGTAGGCGCTGCCGAGATGGGTGTCGACCGTGCGGGGGCTGAGCACCAGCCGCTCGGCGATCAGCCGTGAGGGCAGTCCGGCGGCGGCGAGTTCGGCCACCTCGCGCTCCCGCGTGCTGAGCGCGGCGACCGGGCTCGGGGCCGGCGCGGCGGGCGCGCCGACCGCCAGCGCGCTGCGGATCCGGGCCCCGTCCTCGCACAGCCGCAGCGCCCCGCAGCGCCGGGCCGCGCCGAGCGCCTCGTCGAGCGGCCCGAGCGCCGCCGCCGGGCCGTGTGCCAGCGCAAGCGCCGGGGTCGCGGCGAGCACCGTCCACGCGTGCAGGATCGGCATCCCGAGCGAGCGGAAGGCGCCCGCGGCCGCCATGGCCAGCTCGGCCGAGCGCGCGTGCTCACCGTCGAGCAGGGCCAGCACGGCGCCCGCCCGGTCGGCCTGGGCCTGCTGGAACGCCGGGCGTCCGAGCCGGTCCGCGGCCGCGTCGGCGGCGTGGGCGCTGCGGCGGGCGAGGCCGAGCTCGCCGCACTGCGCCGCCGCCGTGGTCATCAGCGCGAACAGCGAGGGCCGGGAGGGAGGTTGGAGCCGCGCGAGGTCCTCGCCGCCGCCCTCCAGCAAGGTCCGCAGGCAGTCCTGCGGGTCCCCGCCGACCAGGCGGGCCAGGGCCAGCAGTCCGAGCGCCGACCCGGCCCACCAGCCGGTGCCGGGGACGGTGTGCCGCAGGCCCCGTTCGGCCAGCGCGACGGCCTCCGCGGTCCGGCGCCGGGGAGCGGCCCAGATCAGCGCCGAGGCGCGCATCGCCATCGCCAGCCCGACGGCGTCCGGCGCGCCGATCTCGGTGCCGAGCCGCTCGGCCTCGCGGGCGTGGCGCTGCGCCAGGTCCAGCCGGCCCGCCCACTGCTCCAGCGTGGACAGGCCGATCAGCTGGTTGACCGCGACGTGCTTGTGCGCGCCGCCGCCGGCGGTGGCCAGGCCCCGGCTGAGGTGGCGGTGGGCATCGGTGAAGCGCTCCAGGTAGAGCTCGGCGCAGCCGAGCAGGGCGAGCACCTCGGGGGCCCGGCCCGCCACCGTGTCGGGCCGGGAGTCGACCAGCCGCCCGCACCGCGCCACCTCGGGCTCGACCTGGATGAAGTCGCCGGCGTAGCTGTCGCAGAAGGCGGCCAGCACGCGCAGCGCGGTCCGGCCGTCCGGATCCCCGCCCGAGGCCGCCCCGGCGGCCTCGTGGGCCAGCTCACGGACCTCGGCCGCGGTGCCGCGCAGGGCGTGCACCAGGCCGTGGTCGAAGACCAGTTGCACCGTCTCGGCGGGCAGCGGGGCGGGCAGCGGCCGGGGCAGGGCGTCGACCACGGTACGGGCCATCGCGTCCGCCTCCGCGTAGCGGCCGAGCAGGCGCTCCACCTCGACGCAGACCGCCAGCGCGGCGGTGCGCCGCCGCTCGGTCAACCCGCCCGGGGTGCGCAGCAGTTCGTGGCCGAGTGCGCGGGCCTCGTCGAGCCGGCCGGCGGCGGTGAGCGCCCGGCAGCGGTCCAGCGCCAGCGCCACCCGGGCCTCGCCGCCGGGGCCGCCGGCCGGTACGGACTCCATCGCGACCCCCAGCCAGCGGGCGGCGGTCGCGGGCGCCGACGCGTACACCTCGGCGGCGCCCTCGACGAGCACCGGCAGCAGGTCGGGCCGGTCGCCGCCGAGCAGGGCGTGCTCGGCGTGCCGGGCCCGGGCGGCGGCCCCGGCGGCCCGGGATTCCAGCAGGGCCAGGGCCCGCCGGTGGAGGGTCAGCCGCGGCCCGGGGCCGATCCGGTGGTGCACCAGGTGGCCGAGGACCGGGTGCCGGAAGACCAGGCCGCCGACCGGGCCGCCGACCGGGCCGCCGGGTCGGAGCAGGTCGGCGCGGGAGAGTTCGGCGACGGCGTCGGCGGCGCTGTCCAGGCTGTGGCCGGCCACCTGGGCGAGGTCGCCCAGGCGAAACGTTTCGCCCAGGACGGCGGCGGCGGCGAGCAGCTCGGCGGCACCGGGCGACAGGGCCTCGAACTCGGCGATCAGCGGCGCCGCGGCACGCACCAGCGGGCCCGCGGCCACGGCCGAGCGTTCGGGCCACAGCTCCGGGTCTGCGCCGGCGGCCAGCAGGACGCGCAGCAGGCGGGGGTTCCCGCCGGAGGCCGCGCGCAGCCGCTCGGCCTGCTCCGCGCCCCGGGCGCCGCGCTCCTCGCCGGTCAGCTCGGCGAGCAGGGCGGCGACCGCGGCGGCGTCCAGTGGCCCGGGTTCGATCCGGTGCAGGGTGCCCGCGTGGTTGGCCTCGTCGAGCGCCGCGAGCAGCGCCGGCGGGGTCTGCCGCGGCCGGTGCGCGAGGGCCAGCAGGAACGGCCGCGGCGACGGGTCGCCGACCAGGCGTTCGGCCAGCCGGACCGAGGCCGGGTCGCACCGGTGGAAGTCGTCCAGGGCCAGCACCGTACCGGGCCGGCCCTCCGCCCGCCCGCAGCGCTCGCGCAGGGCGCGCACCAGATCGCGGTCGGCGGCGGTGTCCCACCAGGGCCCGCCCGGGCCGGCCGGGCCTCCCGGGTGGGCCAGGTCGGTCGGGTCGGTCGGGTCGCCGGAATCCCAGGCATCGCGGAACACCTGGTACGGCTTGGCGTCCTCGGCGTGCGCCCGGGCCCGCAGCACGGTGGCGCCGCGCTCGGCCGCCACCCGGGCCAGCCGGTTCAGCAGGCCGGTCTTCCCGCTGCCGGGATCGCCCGCGATCTCCAGCACCGCGCCGCGGCCGGCGCAGAGCTCCTCGACGGCCCGCGCGATGGTGGCGAGCTCCTCCTGCCGTCCGGGTAACGCCGAAGCCGCTGACACCGCTGCCCCTCTCCGGCGCCCCCAGGGACCGGCCGGCCGGGGCTGCCGATCCGTCGGGTCGATCCGTCGATCTGTCGATCCATCAGGATGCTAGCGATCTTCACAAGAGCTTGACAAGGCTCCTCCGGGCGCCCGGCCTGCTGGTCGGGCTGGTGTCGGTGGCCGGCTGCCACCTCGCGGTGGCCGCGGCCGGGGTCGGGTGGCGCCGTCCGCCCGCGGCATCGTCGCCGCCGTGCTCCACCACCCGCTGCCGCTGCCGCTGCCGATCCGCCCGGGCGCACGGACGGCGACGAGGTTCCTGCCCGACCGGACCGGCCGGGACGCCCGACGGCGCCGGAGAACGGCCACGGAGGCGGTCGGCGGATGGTTCAGCCCGCCTCGACCGCCTCCATCGCCTCGGACAGCCGGCGCAGCACCCGGAGCGTGTCGGCGAACCCCTCCGGGCCGAGCTCGGCGGCCAGCCGGCCGGCCAGGTCCGCGTGCGCGGGGCCGATCCGGCCGACGGCCTCGCGCCCGAGCTCGGTCGGGGTGAGCAGCTTGGCGGTGCGGTGGGCCGGGTTCGGCAGGTAGCCGGCGAGCCCCTTGGCCACCAGCAGGTCGGCGATCCGCTGCACGCTCTGCCGGGTGATGCCCATGGCCCGCGCGATGCCCGCCACCGGCAGCGGCTCGGGGAGCACGGCGCCGAGCACCTGCCACCAGGCGGCGGTCAGCCCGGCCGGGCGGGCCAGCCGTTCGGAGACCTCCAAGAGCTGGCCGTTGAGCCGGAAGACCGTCAGCGCGGTGCCGGACAGCAGCTCGCCGTCACTCATGCCCGGCCGCCGCGAGCACCTCGAAGGCGCTCGCGTCCGAGTGCGCGAACAGCCGGTACCAGGCGTCCAGCACCTCGGGCTCGTACAGGCCGAGCTGCGCGAAGACCTCGCGGGCGAAGGCCACCGGCTCGGTCGGCCCCGCCGTGATCACACCGCGGTCGGCCACCGCGTCGGCCTCCCGGTAGTGCCCGCCGCCCGCGTAGCCGGTGGCGGCCAGGTAGCCGGCCGCGGCGGAGGTGTGCGCCCGGTCGTCGAGCAGGCCCTCCCGGGCCAGCCCCGCCGTCGCCCCGCAGATCGCCGCGACCGGCACCCCGGCCTCGACGAACCGCCGCGCCAGCTTCCCGAAGCCGGCCAGCCGGTCGCCGGTGTCCCACAGGGTGGCGCCCGGCAGGATCAGCAGCGCGGCGCCCTCGGTCGACACCTCGGCCCGGGTGGTGTCCGGCAGGATCCGCACCCCGCCCATGGTGGTGACCGGATCCGGATCCGGCCCCACCGTCCGTACCGCCAGGCTGCCCGGACTGCGCTGCCACCGGGGTGAGTTGAGGTGCGCGACGGTGTGCCCGACCTCCCAGTCGGCCAGCGTGTCGTACACCGCGAGGTAGACCGTGCTCGGTTCGTTCGCTCCGGTATCCATGGACAGCATCCTGTCAAATCAGCAGCATGCTGTCAATCCGGGAGAGGCCGCGCGCCCGGCGGGAACGGTGCGACATGGCCTAGGCTGGCCGGCATGCCGCAGACCGTTCTGCCACCTCCCGCCGCCTGAGCGGGCGGCAAGGCCACTGAGGACCGCTCCCGGGTGATCATCACCCCCGGGCCGGTCGGTGCTGCCCGCGTACGCGATCACACGACCGACCTCATGTCTTCGGTGGGAGAACACCCATGTCCCAGTACCGCGCCCTGCCCGTCGGGCGGGCCCTGCTCTACCTCGTGCTGTCCGCCACCGCCTGGGGCACCGCCGGCGCGGCCGCCGCACTGCTCTACGGCCGCAGCGGCCTCGGCCCGATGGCCCTGACCTTCTGGCGCTCGGCGGGCGGGGTCCTGCTGCTGGTCGCCCGGCTGCTCGGCGGCCGCCCGCAGCGGCGCCCCGTCGGCCGGCCGGCGCCGCGCCGCACCCGGCTGCGCCGGATCCTGGTCAACGGCCTCGGGCTCACCCTCTTCCAGGCCGCCTACTTCCTCGCCGTCCAGCGGACCGGCCTGGCCGTGGCCACCGTCGTCACCCTCGGCGCCGCGCCCGTACTGATCGCCCTGGGCGCCCGCCTCGGCATGGGCGAACGGCTCGGCGGCGCCGGGGCGGTGGCGGTCGCCGGCGCGCTCGGCGGCCTCGCCGTCCTGGTCCTCGGGGACGGCGGCAGCGGCCAGGTCCGGCCGGCCGGCGTGCTCTGGGCGCTGCTGTCGGCCACCGGCTACGCCTGCGTCACGATCCACACCCGGCGGCTCGGCCGGGCCGGCGACGGCGGCAGCCCGTACGCCACCACGCTGTGGTCCTTCACCGTCTGCGCGCTGTGCCTGCTGCCGTTCGCGGCCGCCGAGGGCCTGTGGCCCGACCCGGCCGGTCTCGGCCGCACCCTCGGTCTGCTGGCCTACCTGGCCGCCGTGCCGACCGCACTCGCGTACGGGCTGTACTTCGCCGGGGCGGCCGTGGTGCGGGCCACCACCGCCTCAGTGGTGGCGCTGATCGAGCCGGTCAGCGCCACCGTCATCGCGGTGCTGCTGCTCGGCGAGCGGCTCACCCCGGCCACCGCCGCGGGCACCTGCCTGCTGCTGCTCTCCGTCACCGGCCTGGCCCTGGCCGAGGCCAGGCTCGCCGTCCGGGCCACCCGCCCGGCCTGAGGCACCGGCGCCGGGACCGGCGCAGCGGGTCAGGCCTGCCGCAGCGCCGGGTGGTCCGCGACCACGGTGCAACTGCCGGGAGCGATCTCGGTGAAGCCCGCGTCGCGGACCAGCGGCAGACCGCCCGTGGTCAGCCCGGCCCAGGCCACGGGGGCGGCGGTGCGGACGGCCAGCGCGAAGCCGGACTCCGCCCACTCCTTGCGCTGCGCGCCGTCCAGCCGCCACCAGGCGAGCTGGGCGGCGTGGCCGGTCTGCGCCATGGTCTTGCCGGCGCTCATCTCCAGCCCGGGGTTCAGCCAGAGCACCGGCAGCCCCGGCGCGGCCGCGGCCGGCGGCTCGGCGTCGTCCAGGTCGGTGCCGGAGACCTGGAGCTTGGCCAGCTCCTTGGGCCAGCCGTCCAGCGGCACCGGCGGGAACACCCGCACCTCGGCACCGCCCGCGCCGGTGACGGTGATCCCCGGCAGCTCACCGGCCTTGCGCCACTCCCCGCCCCGGGCCCGCCGGACCACCTTGCGGATCCGGGCGTCCTCCCAGGCCGCGACCCGCTCGGCCCACTCGCCGTCGGCATCGGTCACCCGGGGGTCGGCGAGCAGGGTCAGCACCGCCCGGGCCGAGGTCTCCAGCGCGTCCGTCCTGGCCGGCGGATCGGTCCGCTCCAGGCGCACCACCAGCGGGAGCACGTACTGCTCCCGGCTGTCGCGGTCGGCCTGCTCTTCGGGGGTGCTCGGGGCGTCGAAAGGTGAACTCACCCCACCAGGATGCCAGCCGCGCCCCGGCGCGGGCTCAGCGGCGGTGGCCCCGGCCGGGGTCGCGCTCCTCGGCGTCCTCGTAACCGAGGAACCAGCCCTCGGGGTGGGTGGCGGCCAGCAGGTGCTCGGTGCGCTCCAGCGAGTCCAGCTCCGGATCGCCGTCGTCCGGGCCGAACACGCCGAACAGCTCGTCCGCGCAGCCGTCCCAGTCGTAGTCGTACAGGTCCGCCGGGAGGTCGCCCATCATGTCCGCGACCGACTCCGGCTGCGCACCGAGCAGGGCCCGGGCGTCGGACAGCGCCATCCGCAGCGCCAGTTCCTCGGCCAGGCAGCGCGGCAGCGGCCACTCGCCGAGCGCCAGATCGTCGGCCAGGTCGTCGAAGGTCCGCGCCAGGCTGCGCCGCCAGGCCCGGTGCAGGCCCCAAGTGCGTTGCGGGAGGCGGGAGAAGACCGTCCAGTCGCCCTCGTCGCCGTCGGTGACCGGGTCGTCGTGGTGCTCGTCGAGGTCGTCGTAGCCGGCGTCCGCCAGCGCGATCAGCTGGGTGTGCAGCAGGCAGGCGGTGCGCGGGGTGAGCGTCCAGTCGCCGCTGTCGCCCTCCTCGGAGTCCAGCGGGAAGAGCTCGGCGAAGTCGGGGGCGAAGTCGTCGGTGATGCTGATCTCCAGCGTCCCGCCGAGCGCCTCGATGCCGGGGATGGCCGCCACCAGCCGGTCCGGGTGCAGCAGCGCGCCGAGCGCCGCGTTCGGATCCTCCGACACCTCGCGCAGCAGGTCGGCCCGCTGCTGGGCGGGATCGATCCCGGCGAAGTCCAGCTCCGCGACCGCGGCCTGCGCGGCGGCTCGCAGGGCCGGCCAGTCGGTGATCCGGATGCCGAGGACCACGGTGGCCTCGATGTCCTGCGCGTTGGACTCCTCCGCCGCGCCCGGCCCCTGCGGATGATCGCTTCGCTCGCCCATGCGCCTACAGTACGGCCCTCGGGGCCCGGGTTCACCGGTGCGGGCCGGGTTCTTCGCGCCACCCCGCCGTGCCGCGGGGCGGTGGGCGTCCCGGCGCGTCAGCCGGGCGCCGCGGAGTTCATCGGCGAGGGTGGTGGGATGAGCAATCTTGACGACTACGGCGGCGGGCAGCGCCCGTCCGACAGTGTGCTGGTGGTCACCACCAACGACGTGCCGGGCTACCGCGTGGAGCGGGTCATCGGCGAGGTGTTCGGGCTGACGGTACGCAGCCGGCACCTCGGCTCGCAGATCGGCGCGGGCCTGAAGTCGCTGGTGGGCGGGGAGCTGAAGGGCCTGACCAAGACCCTGGTGGAGAGCCGCAACCAGGCGATGGAACGGCTGGTCGAGCAGGCCGGCGCCCGGGGCGCCAACGCCGTGCTGATGATGCGCTTCGACGTCACCGAGGCCGCCGACCTGGGCACCGAGATCTGCGCCTACGGCACGGCCGCGGTGATCTCACCGCTCGACTGAGGGGCGCGCACGCGGGCCGGGCGCCGGGGTTCGAGCCCCCGGCGCCCGGCCCGCGCCATGACACCGCCGCTCAGGGCTCCGCGGAGGGCCCCGCTCAGGGCCCCGCTCAGGGCCCCGCTCAGGTGGCGCCGAGGACGTTGTCGAGATGGGCCGCGAGCGCCTCCCGCAGGGCTCCGGGCGTCATCTTCCGATCGTCGATCAGGTACGCCACCAGGTCGGCGCGGACGGCGGCCAGCAGGGCGTGCGCGGTGAAATCCGCATGGTGGACGCCGGGCACCTGATCCAGCGCCGCCCGCAGGGTGCCGTGCCACCAGCCGTAGTGCTCGGCCAGGTAGGGGCTGCTGAGCCCGGCCTCCTCCGCGGCCGACATCAGGTGCCGATGCTCGATCTTGAACCGCAGCGAGGCGTCGAGCAGGTCCAGCACCCGCTGCCGCGGCGAGGCCCCGACCGCGCGCTGCGCCTCCAGCACGGCTTGTCGCACGGGCTCCAGACGGGCGGCGATCACCGCGCCGATCAGGCCGTTCCGGTCGCCGAAGCGGCGGAACAGCGTGCCCTTGCCCACCCCCGCGGCTGCGGCGATCTCGTCCATCGACACGCCGTGGGGGCTGCTGCTGGCGGCGAACAGGGCGTCCGCCGCGGCGAGCACCGCCTCCCGGTTGCGCAGGGCGTCGGCGCGCTCCGTACGCTCTGCCCGCTGGGCCACGGGTCCTCCCCGGTCGTCGGTCGATCCAGGGCCTCTGGAACGGCTCATGCTATCCGGCGGGTACGGCGCCCGACGGGTCGGCTCATGCCTCCCGTGGCCCCGGGCCGCAGCGCCGGGCCCGCGCAGGCAGCGGCCGCCTCACCCCAACTCCCGCTCAGCGAACGTGCGGAGCGCGACCGCCGGCCGGCCGGTGACGCGCTGCACGGTGTCCGTGGTGCGGTCCTCGGCGCCCTCGGCGATGGCGCGGTCCATACCGGCCAGCATGGTGGCGAACTCCAGCGGTATCTCGGCCGCCCAGCGGTCGCGCAGCTCCTCGAACGTCAGCTTCCGGTGCACCACGGGCCGGCCGGTGACCTCGGCGATGATCGCGACGGCCTCGGCGTAGCTCAGCGACTGCGGCCCGGTGAGGACCAGGTCGGTGTTGGGGGCCGGCTCGTCGATCAGGGCGCGGACGGCGACCGCGGCGATGTCCCCGGCGTCGACGAACCCGACCCGGCCGTCCCCCGTGGCCGTCAGGACGGCGCCCTCCTCGCGGATGCTGAGCGCGTGCGGGGTGGAGCCGGTGAAGTTCTGCATGAACCAGGAGGGCCGCAGCACCGCCCACTGCTCGAACAGCCCGGGCAGCGCCCGGTGGACCTGGCCCACCGCCGGACCGCCGGCCGGGATCGCGGACGAGCTGAGCAGCACCGCCCGGTGCACGCCCGCCGCACGGGCCCGGCGTAGGAACGGCAGCATGACCGCGGCCGGGTCCGAGGAGCCGATCGGCGGGACGAGGTAGACCCGGTCGACCGCATCGAGGGCCCCCGCCCAGGTCGCGGGCTCGTCCCAGTCGAAGCGGACGGCCCGGGCGCCCGTCACCGGAGTGGCGCGCCGGCCGGCGGCCCGGACGCGGTGGCCCTCGGCGATCAGTCCGGCGGCGACCCGGCGGCCGGTGGTGCCGGTGGCACCGATGACCAAGGTGGCGGCGGAGTCGCCGTTCATCGGTCCGCCCCCGTTGCTCCCGTTGCTGCCGTTGCTCCCGTTGCTCCCGCGAAGTCGGCGCCGGGCTGCTCGACGGCGAGCGGGTTCCAGTAGTCGCGGTAGGAGGTGATCAACCCGTCCTCCACCGCGACCACGGCGATGTAGCTCAGGTCGAACGGAGCGCCGGTCCCCACCAGGCGGCCGACCCCCCGCATCTCCACCACGATCGTCCCAGGGGCGGTGGTCTGATGGATCGTCACCTCGGGGAAGTCGTGCAGGTCAATGTGGTCGGGGTAGTGGCGCATGTAGTCCGCGACCGCGGCCTTGCCCTCCAGCCGCCCGGGCCAGCCCTCGGGCGCGAACGGGAACTCCAGGACGCCATCCTCGTCCCAGAGGTCCACCCAGGCGGGGATGTCCTTCTCCAGCAGCAGGCGCAGTCCGTGGCGGTACAGCTCCGCGGGTGCCATCGACTCGGTCATGGTCAAGACTTCCGTTCTGCTCGCGCGGGGCCGGCCACACTGAAACGGACCGGCGGTCCGCATAGCTGGGAGCATACGGACTGCCGGTCCGCTTCGCAACGACGGCATGACCAGACCCACCGCGGACGGCGGCGGCGGTCGCGGCAGTCGCGGCAGTCGTGCCGATCGGACTCCCGGGACGTCAGGCGTTGTGCTGGGCGAGGAAGTCGGTGCTCAGCTCCTGCCATTCCGCGGGCCGCTCCACCATGGGCAGGTGGCCGGTGCGGAGCTCCACGAGCCGGGCGTCGGGGATGCCGTCGGCCGGCTGGCGGTACAGGCGGGTGGAGGTGAACCGGTCCTGGATGGTGCAGATGGCCAGGGTGGCCAGGTCGTCCAAGGACAGCGGCGAGGTGGAGCGCGGGGTGTCACCGCTGCCGGGGTAGTCGACGCCGACGACCGTGTGCCCGGCGGCGAGGCCCGGGCCGGGGCCCAGGACGGTGCGGGCGTAGGTGGCTTCGGGCAGGGCGCGCATCGACCCCTTGCGCCTTCCCCGCAGCAGCCGGGGTCAGGGCAGCAGGACCGCCTTGCCCTGGTTGCGGTGGGCTTCCAGGTCGGCGTGGGCCCGGGCGGCCTCCGCCAGGGGGTAGGTGCGCCAGATCGGCACGGTGAGCTCCCCGGCGACCGCGAGCCGCACCAGCTCCGACAGGCCTTGGTCGCCCTGCTCGCCACTGCCGGCGCTGAACCGGACGCCGTACTGCTGGGCGGCCATGTCGGCGATGGTGATGACCCTCCCCGCATCGCCGGTCAGCGCGACGGAGTCGGCGAGCACCCCGGCACCGGAGGCGTCGAACACGAAGTCCACGCCACCCGGCGCGGCGGCACCCACCCGCTCCGGCCAGCCGTCGCCGTAGCGGACGGCGGTCCCCCCGAGGGCGGTGACGCGCTCCAGGTCGCGCTCGGCGGCGGTGCCGATGACGGTGATACCGCGGGCGACGGCCAGCTGCACGGCGATGAAGCCCACGCTGCCGGCCGCGCCGTGCACGAGCACGGTCTGCCCAGACCGCACACCGAGCTGCCCGAGGACCCGGTGCGCGGTGCGGCCGACCGTGACCAGGGAGGCGGCGACCTCCCAGGGCATCGCCCCGGGCTTGGCCACCGGCCGCTCCAGCAGGGCGTACTCGCCGTAGCTGCCGCCGACGGTGGCGCCGAGGACCTCGTCACCCACGGCCACGTCGGCTCCCGCACCGACGGCGTCGACAACACCGGCCGCGTCCAGGCCGGGGATCACCGGGAAGTTCGCGGGGGCGACCCGGGCCATCAGACCGGAGCGGATCTTCAGGTCGAGCGGGTTCACCGAGGCGGCCCGCACCCGGATCCGGACCTGGCCCGGACCCGGCTCCGGCGGGGTGACCTCGGTCGGCCGCAGCACCTCGGGCAGGCCGTACTCGGAGAAGGTGATCGCAGTGGACATCGGGAACTCCCAGGTAGGGAAGGGTGGGGACGGATGGGGAAGGGAACGGCACGCTGTGACCCACCGGTGCGGTCACGACCTCGGCCGCACCGGTGGGCACGCCGCTCAGGCGGAGAGGGTGGGGTAGTCGGTGTAGCCGCGGTGGTCGCCGCCGTAGAAGGTGGCCGGGTCCGGCGGGTTGAACGGGCCGCCGGCGGCCAGGCGGGCCGGCAGGTCCGGGTTGGCCAGGAAGAGCGCCCCGTAAGCGATCATGTCCGCGACCCCGTCCTCGATCAGCGCCAGGGCGTCGGGGCCGGTGGCCTCGGGGTAGGTGAACGGGTTGAGGACGAGGGTGCCCGGCCAGGCCTTGCGCAGCCGCGCGGTCAGGTCGCGGTCCGGGCCCTCCAGCAGGTGCAGGTAGGCCAGGTCCGAGCCGGCGAGCCGCTCCAGCAGCGCCTCGTACACCTCGGCCGGCTCGCTCTCGGCGATGTCGTTGTACGGATTGCCGGGCGAGATCCGCAGGCCCACCCGGTGACCGCCGATCGCCTCGGCCACGGCGGTGGTGAGCTCGACCGCGAAGCGGATCCGGCCCTCGACGTCGCCACCCCAGGCGTCGGCGCGCCGGTTGGTGTTCGGCGCGAGGAACTGGTGGACCAGGTAGCCGTTGGCGCCGTGGATCTCCACACCGTCGAACCCGGCGTCGACGGCGCCCTTCGCCGCCTCGACGAAGTCGTCGATCGTCTGCCGGATCTCCGTCTCGCCCAGTTCCTTCGGCGTCACGAAGTCCTTCGGGCCCTCGGCGGTGAACACCTGGCCCTCGGCGGCCACCGCCGACGGCGCCACCGGCACCAAGCCCTCGGGCAGCAGGCTGGGGTGGCCGATCCGGCCGGTGTGCATCAGCTGCGCGAAGATCACCCCGCCCTCGCGGTGCACGGCGTCGGTCACCGTCCGCCAGGCCGCGACCTGCCCGGGCGTGTGCAGACCGGGAGTGTTCGGGTAGCCCTGGCCGACCGGCGAGGGCTGGATGCCCTCGGTGACGATCAGCCCGGCGCCGGCGCGCTGCGCGTAGTACGTCGCCATCAGCTCCGTCGGCTCCGCGCCCGGCCCGAAGGCGCGGCTGCGGGTCATCGGTGCCATGGCGATACGGCTGGCCAGGCGGCGGCCGCCCAGGACGATCGGATCGAAAGCAGTGGTCATGATCTCTTCCCTCGTGAGGAGTGGCGCACGGTGGCCTCGACCCATCCACCGTCACAGTTACCTGCTCGAACAAGTAAATATCCGAGAGCCATTCCCTGGCCATCATGTGACGCACGACACATGCCTTCACCAGGAAACTTGTCCGGGCGTGGCAGAAGCGCCAGGGAGGACCCACAGGTGCGCGATAGCGTTAGCTGCCCAACCAGGGAAGCGAGGAATGATGACACCATCCACACCGGGGCCGGGGGCGAGCGTCCCGGTACCGGCCGCCGCCGCCGGCGGGCCGATCAGCCACGCGATCTTCCGGCTCGCCCGCCTGCACCGCATGTACGCCGGACAACTGCTCCGCCGCATCGGCCTGCACCCCGGCCAGGAGCTGGTCATGATGCACCTGTGGGAACTCGGTGCCCAGCGCCAGACCGACCTGGTGCGGCTGATGGACTCCGACGCCGCCACCATGACCCGCACCGTCCAGCGCCTGGAGCAGGCCGGCTTCGTCCGCCGCCGCCCCTCCCCCACCGACAAGCGCGCCTCCCTGATCGAACCCACCGCGGCCAGCCACGCCCTGCGCCGCGAGGTCGAGCAGAGCTGGAGCCAGCTGGAGGACCTCGTCGCCGCGGGCCTGACCGCCGAGGAGCGCACCGCGGCCCTGGAAACCCTGGAGCGCCTGGAGCAGAACCTCGTCGCGGCCTCCACCGAACCCGCGAACGCGGAAGGCGAGGAATAGCACTTTCCGAGGGGCCTCGTTCACGAGATCATCGGGGCTCTGGTCCCGACCCGGAGGAGTCGTCGATGCACCACCCGGACCGGCGGCACGCCGCGCGGCTCGCCAGCTACGGGACCGTGGCCACGCACCTGTCCCTGCTGAGCGACCGCCGGCTCGGCGAACTCGTCTCGGCCGCCGACCAGTTGGGGGCAGGCATCGGCGGCAGGTCGGCGGAGCTGGCCGTCGACGGCACGCGGGTCTTCGTCAAGCGGGTGCCCCTGACGGACACCGAGTTGCGGCCGGAGAACCTGCGATCGACGGCCAACCTGTTCGGGCTGCCGATGTGCTACCAGTACGGGGTGGGCTCGGCCGGTTTCGGGGCCTGGCGCGAGCTGGCCGTGCACGTGATGACCACCAACTGGGTCCTCGGGAACGCCTACGAGGGCTTTCCGCTGATGTACCACTGGCGCATCCTGCCGGACTCCCCGCCGGAGGGGTTCACCGACCACTTCGGGGGCATCGACGGGGCGGTCGCGCACTGGGAGGGCTCACCGGCCGTGCGCGAGCGACTGGAGGCCATCGGCCGGTCCTCGTCCAGTCTGGTGCTCTTCCTCGAACACGTCCCGCAGACCCTCGCCGACTGGCTGCACGACCGCCGGACCACCGCGCCCGGGAGCACGGCGGACTCGCCGTACCCGTGGGTGGAGGAGGCGCTGACGCGCGGGGCCGCCTTCATGAGCGCGCAGGGACTCGTCCACTTCGACGCCCACTTCGCCAACGTCCTGACCGACGGACGACTGCTCTACTTCGCGGACTTCGGGCTCGCCCTGAGTGCCGGCTTCGAACTGTCGGCGACCGAGGCGCAGTTCCTCTCGGACCACCTCGGGTACGACCACTGCCACACCACCAGCCACCTGCTCCGCCACCACCTGCCCGACGGTCTGCGCGGCGGCACGGAGCACGAGGCCTTCCTGCACGGGTGGATCACCGGCCGGCGGCCCGACGGCATCCCGCGCGCGATCGCCGAGATCATCGACCGGCATGCCCGCACCGCCGTCCTGATGGGCGAATTCCGCCGCCGCCTGCTCACCGAGAGCAAGCGGACGCCGTTCCCGGCCGCCGAGCTCGAACTGGCCCGGGCAGCACGGCCGTAGCGCGTCGGGGGCACCCCTCAGGCGGGCAGCCCCGCCTCGCGGGCCAGCACGCCCAGCAGGCGTAGCAGCACCTCGCGGTCCCGCACCCCGAGGGATGCCGTCAGTTCGGCGTCGAGGGCGGCCGCGGCGGCCAGGCAGGCGGCCAACAGCTCCCGGCCGGCGTCCGTGAGCGAGAGCCGGTGGCGCCGGCGGTCCGCCGGATCCCGCACCCGCTCGATGGCGCCGAGCTCCTCCAACTGGTCGGCCAGGCCCACCACCAGGCTCGGCACCACGCTCATCACCCGCGCCAACTCCTGCTGGGAGGCCGGCGCCCCGGCACTGAGCACGGCCATCAGCCCGACGTGCTTGGGCTTGACGCCCAGTGGCTCCACGGCGCCGGCGAACCGCGCCGAGACCAGCGGACCGAGCACGCCGAGCCGGAAGGAGAGCGTGTCGGTCAGCGCATTGGCATTGACATCGTCCATGGCGGCAACGCTACTCTTCAGGAATCGTTCATAGCTCGAATGATTCATGGAGAGACCAAATGTCAGTCGCCATCCAGGCCCGCCAGGGCCGCGCGCTGCTCGTCGCCAATGCCGCGTTCGCCGCCGTCTCGGCCGTCGCCTGTCTGCTCGCCGTCGCCTCGCCCACCCTCCTGCTGCACGACGCCGGAGCGGGGGCCGACTTCTACGCCCAGGCCTACGCCGCGCGCCAACTGCCGCTCAGCGGAGCCGTTCTGACCATGGTGGCCACCGGCCGGCAGCGTGGACTGCCGCCACTGCTGGCGATCTCGGGGCTCGCACAGCTGGGCGATGTCGCGATCGGAGCGGCCCACGGCAACCCCGGGATGGCCATCGGCGCCACGGTCGGCGCCGCCCTCCACCTCGCCGGGGCGTGGCAGCTGGGCCGCCCCTCCGCCGCCGCCGCTTCATAGCATTCCGCCACCAAGTGCTTACACGGAGTAGTAGGGTGACGCACGAACAGTGGCGTTGACGAGGGGGTCACACCATGAGGAACCGTCAGCAGGTGCGCAGTCGGGGCACCCTGCGGCCGGAGAGCTTCTCCTGGCTCCTGCGCGACCTGATCGCCGGAGCCGGCGAGACGGCGACGTCGGTGGCCCGCCGGGTCCCCTGCCACCCGTCGCTGATCTCCCGGATCGAGAGCATGGACCGAGTGCCGCAACGCGACTTCGCCGAGCGCTGCGACGCCATCCTCGACACCGGCGGCCGACTCGCCCGCGCCTGGGACGAGGTGGCCTGGTACGCGGAGGTGGAGCATCCCGACTGGTTCCGGCGGTACGCGGCGATGGAGGCCGAGGCGACACTGCTCCGCGAGTATCAGATGACCCTGATCTCAGGCTTGTTGCAAACGCCGGAGTACGCAGCCGCGCTGTTCCGCGCCCAGGACGAGGACGCCGACGACAGCGTGATCGCAGAGCGGGTGGCCGCACGGCTGAGTCGGCAGCACCGTTTCCTGAGTTCCGACAACCCCCCGTCGCTCGTGGTGGTGCTCGACGAGGCGGCGATCCGGCGCGTGGTCGGCGGCCCGCAGGTGATGCACCGCCAACTGGCCCACTTGCTGCGGGTCGCGAGACGTCCCAACATCATCGTGCAGGTGGCGCCGTTCAGCCTCGGAGAGCGGACTCGTTCCACTTCGACATTCACCCTGGTGACACTGGAGGATGCGACCCAATGGCTCTACACCGAGAGCATCGGGAAGGGCCATTTCTCGCGTGATCCGGTCCAGTTGGCGGAGCGCTCCGGGGTCTATGATCGGTTGTCGGCCGACGCACTCTCGCCCCGCGAATCGGCACTCCTGATCCGGCGCGCGATGGAAGGTTTCCTCAACATGAGCCCCCAGCCCACCGGCCGGTCCACTCCACGATGGTTCAAGAGCAGCTACAGCGGCGGCGACGGTGGCCAGTGCGTCGAGGTGGCCTACAACCTCGGCGACACCGTCCCCGTCCGCGACTCCAAGAACCCCGACGGCCCCGCCCTGCACTTCCCCACCACCACCTGGGCCCGCTTCGTCCACGCCACCGCCACCGGCGAATTCGGCGAAGCCTGATACCGGCCCGGCGCTGCCGTGCCCGGCATAAGGAACGCCAATAATGCAGGCATGGAACGCAATTCCGCCCTGCCCAGGGCGACCCGAGCCCGGCGCCCTCCCGCTGGCAGCCGCGCTGCTCGCCCTGCTGACGGCGTGCAGCTCCGGCACCGCCTCCCCGGACGGGTCCACCCAGGCGTCGTCGGCGCCGATCGGCTCGCTCTCCGTTCGCGGCTCCCGGGCCCACCTGGAGCTGACCGACGCGGTGCTGCACCGCGACCCGGCCTCCGGGGCGGCCGAGTTGACGCTCACCGTCCGCAACGAGGGCAGCGTCCCGGAGCACCTGAACCTGATCAGCACGACCGAGTACGGACGGGCCACCCTCCAAGGCAGCAAGGGGCCGGAGAACGCCCTCTCCACCGCGGGCATCCTGATCAACCCGGGCGAGCATGCGACCTTCGGCGGCGACGGGCCGCGGATCCTCTTCCCCGCCGGCGCGAACACCGCCTCCCCCACCACGCCCGGCACCGCCGTCGACACCATCGTCATCTTCAACGTGGCCGGCCTGGTCCACCTCCAGGCCGCCACCGGCTGATCCCGTAAGTCGGTTGAACGCGGGAACAGCCGCATGCTCTGCTGCCCGGGCACACGGCCCGTGCCACGGAGCGGAGTAGACGATGGGTGCCGATCACCACCAGCACGTCAAGGTACCGGGCGGGCGGATCCACACCACCCGCACCGGCGCCGGCCCGGACCTGGTCCTGCTCAACGCCGGCTCGATGGACCTACGGATGTGGGAGCCCAATCTCCCCACCCTGACCGCCCGGCACCGCGTCACCCGCTACGACGACCGCGGCGTGGGACACCACTCCTCCCGCGCCACCGAACCCTGGTCCTGCACCGCCGACCTGCTCGCCGTTCTCGACGCCTGGGGCATCCCCCGCGCCACCCTGGTCGGCTCGTCCGACGGAGGCCGCAAGGCTCTCGACTTCGCCGTCCAACACCCGGACCGGGTCGACCGGTTGGTCCTGGTCGGCTGCGCCCTCCACCTCCCCGACCCGGATCCCGTCGAGCGGGCCGCCATGGACGCCCTCCTGAACGCCCTCGCGCCCCGCAGCGAAGCCGTTGCCCGAGGCGACCTCGCTGCCGCCATCACCGCTGACCTCGACGTCTGGGCCGCCCGCGCCACCCCCGCCCAACGTGCCTGGCTCGCCCGGATCTACGCCGGCTCCCCCGACTTCCTCCTCGGGCACCCCGCCGAACCGCTGGAGCCCGCCCGCCCGGCCATCACCCACCTGACCGAGGTGCAGGCGCCCACCCTGATCCTGGTCGGCGAACACGACACCCCCTACACCCACCGCTGCGCCGCCCGGATCTCCGCCGGCGTACCGGACGCCCGCCGACGCGTGGTCGAGGGCGCCGACCACTTCATCAACCTCACCCGCCCCGACCTCTTCCACGCCCACGTCCTCAGCCCCAGCCCCAGCACGGACCGACCGCTCAGCGCCTGATCGGGGCGGGGGCTGTCGGCGAGCAGGTCAGCCTGATCTCCGGGCTGTTGCAGACGCCGGAGCACGCCGCCGCGCTCTTCCGGGCACAGAACGAGAGCGCCGACGAGGAGCAGATCGCCGAGTTCGTCGCCGCTCGACCGAGCCGCCAGCACCGGTTCTGACCGGGCCGGACGCACCGGCTCTCGCGGTGGTCCTCGACGAGGCTTCAACGTCGCCGGCCCGGTCCACCTCCAAGCCGCTACCGGCTGATGTGACCGTTCGCGATAGTTGGCGGATCGCCTGGGGAATCCGCGCAGTTCACGGTACTTCTGTGCAAGGCAGTTGGCGGGGCCTGTTCATGCTGGCTGGCAGCCCCGGGTGTCAGCGGCCGGTTAGCTTCCCCCATGGGCGGTCACCTGATGGGACATCGCTTGGACACGCGCTCGGCTACGGTCAGCGGCGGCCGCCGTCTTCCACGGCGGCGATCAGAGCAGCCAAGCCGTCGAGATGGCGGTCGAGCCCGAAGGTGAACAGGGATTCGCCGGACAGGTCCAGGCCGGGGTCGGCGCGGGCGGCGGTGAACGCGGGGTAGGTGCCGTCCGACAGCAGCGCGGCCATCCGGGCCTCCTGGACCTGCATCCACTGGTCGCCGGTGACTCCGCTGGTACGGCCGACTTCCTGCTCGGCGGCGAGGTCGACCGCGCAGCCCCGGACGAACCCGAAGAGCGAAACTGCCGCGTGCATCCGGGTGTCGGCGTCGAGGCCGAGGCCCTCCAGGGCCGCCAGAGCCCACTCGACATGGCGCATGCCGTTGGGTGCGAGCAGCGGGCGGGCGAGGTTCATCGTGGCCGCGAGCCAGGGGTGCTCCTGGTAGAGCCGCCACTGGGCCCGGGCCGAGAGCTCCAGGCGGGACCGCCAGTGGGGCGGGGCGGGAGTGGGCAGGGGTGCCCGTGCGTAGGCCGCGTCGACCATCAATGCGAGGAGTTGGTCCCGGTTCTGCACGTGCCGGTACAGCGACATCGCCGAGGTGCCGAGTTCGGCGGCCAGGCGCCGCATGGTGAGCGCGGCCGCGCCCTCCGCGTCGGCGATCGCGATCCCCGCCCGCACCAGGCGCCGGCGCGCGGTCGACTCCTCCGCCGGACCGTCCGTCCGCCGGCCCGACGGCGGCCCGTCCGTCCGCGACGCACGGGGAACGGCGCAGACCACGGTGCCGACCCCGGGCACCCCTCGCACCAGACCCTCCTGCCGCAGGACGGCCAGCGCCTTGGTCGCCGTGGCCATGGCGACCCCCCACCGCTGGGTGAGCGCCCTGGTGGAGGGCACCCGGTCGCCCGGGCGCAGCTCGCCGGTCTCGATGCGGTTCCGCAGTTCGGCGGCGATCTTGGCGTACGGCGGCTGAGCGGACACGAGGCACTCCTTGGTGTACTAGTACGCGAAGCCTAGTGCACTAGGACTCCTTCCTCAATTTCCCACTTCACAAGGGATCCTGTCGCTCGTACGTTGTACGCATAGCCCCTGAGAGAGGAACCAGAGATGACCACCACCCCCACCGCCGCCCGCACCGTGCTGATCTCCGGCGCCAGCGTGGCCGGCCCCGCGCTCGCCTACTGGCTGCGCCGCCACGGCTTCACCCCCACCGTGGTGGAGCGTGCCGAAGCGGTACGCGAGGGCGGCTACGCGGTGGACTTCCGCGGAGAGGCGCTGGACGTGCTGGAGCGGATGGGCCTGCTGGAGCGCATCCGCGCACTGGACACCGCGATGGGCGACGCGGCGCTGGTGGACGCCGACGGCCGCCAGTACGCGACCCTTCCCGCCGTGATCTTCGCCGGTGACCTGGAGGTCCTCAAGGGCGATCTGACCAGGATGCTGTACGAGGCCACCCGCGACGACGTCGAGTACATCTTCGCGGACTCCATCGCGAGCCTGACCCAGGACGAGCACGGCGTCGAGGTCACCTTCGAGCGCGGCGCCCCCCGCCGCTTCGATCTGGTCGTCGGCGCCGACGGACTGCACTCGCGGACCCGCGCGCTCACCTTCGGCCCCGAGGAGCAGTTCGTCCGCCACCTCGGCATCTACACCGCCATCTTCAGCCTGGACAACTACCTCGGCCTCAAGAACACCGGCCGGCTCTACGCCGCCCCGGGCAAGGCCGCCAACATCTTCACCGCCCGCTCCAACACCGAGGCCCGCGCCGCTTTCCACCTCGCCGCCGAGCACCTGGAGTACGACCGCCACGACCGCGCCGGGCAGCAGCGGATCATCGCCGAACGCTTCGCCGCCGACGGCTGGGAGATCCCGCGCCTGCTCGACGAGATGGCGCAGGCACCCGACTTCTTCTTCGACGCCAACGCCCAGGTGGAGATGGACACCTGGTCCAGGGGGCGGATCGTGCTGCTCGGCGACGCCGGTTACTGCGCCGGCCCGACCTCCGGCCGCGGCACCTCCCAGGCCCTGATCGGCGCCTACATCCTGGCCGGCGAACTCGCCGCCTCCGGAGGCGACCACACCACGGCCTTCGCCGCGTACGAGCGCGAGATGCGCGGTTACGTGACGGAGCATCAGCGCCTGGGGCGTGAGGGCGCGGAGCGGTTCTTCATGCCCGCCCCCACCCAGGAGATCCTGGACATGCTGGCCGCCCAATCCCCCGAGAACACCCGCACCAGCCCCATCCGGCTGCGCGACTACGCCGCACCCTCGTCGCTCGGATCCGCGCCGGTCACCGCAGCCATCAGCGCCGCGTGACGCGGGTGGCCCGCTGCTGCTCCTCGGTTATCGGCGGCCCCGGCGCCTCGAACGCCATCCACGGACCCCGCACCCGGACCTGGGAGACGCACTTCACGATCGCGCGCTGGGACATGCGCGGCACCGGCAAGACCCTGCGCCGCTCCGGCGCCGGCCACCCGCCCACCACGCGCTGCTCGGCCGCCCGGACGCCGCTGGAAAGCGAAAGGAACTCGCCACCGTCCAAGCGATGGGCGCCGACACACGGACCTGGACCGCCGAACGGCACGCCGCCTACGCAAGGTCCGCCCCCTGGTGACCCACCAACTCCAGCCCGCCGCCGCGTGAAGCGCCCGCAGACGACAGCCCGGGCCCCACCCGCGCTCTCCAAGCGACCCATGAATGCCTCCGAAGAGATGTGGACACAAGGCCGGAACGGAACACCGAAACGGCCTCCGACCAGGGAAGAAACCACCATGACCACCAACACCCCGAAGCCCGTCCTGACCCGCGCCGCCGAGGCCGAGACCACCAGCGACCCGAGCAGCACGATGACCCTGCTCGCCGACTGCGGCACCGACGGCAGCCCGATCACCAGCTACCGCTCCACCTTCGCCAAGGGAGCGGTCGGCGCCCCGGCCCACTTCCACACCCGAGCCTCAGAGCTGTTCTTCGTCATCGACGGCGCGCTCCAGGTACTGGTGGACGACGAGGTGAAGACCCTGAACGAGGGCGACTTCCTGCTCGTCCCCCCGCACACCCCCCACGCCTTCGCCGCGGCCCCCGGCTCCACCGCCGATGTGCTGTTCACCTTCACACCCGGCATGCCGCGCTTCGACTACCTGCGCCTGCTCGGCCGGGTCATGCGCGGCGAGGCGAGCCCGCAGGAGATCAAGGAATCCTCCGAGCTGTATGACAACCACTACGTCGACAGCCCGCTCTGGCTCGCCACCCTGGAGACGGCCGGCGCGTAGGTCCCGATCCGCGAAGAGGATCCGAATTCCGCTGCTTCCCGCCCACCTGGCAGGCCGCACCAGCTTGAGAGCGGGTGCAGCACCACGGTCGGCCGCCGTGCGGGCTGATCTTCCATCAGCCCGCACGGCCCACTTCGCCGGCCGCAGCCCGCCACCGGGACCACCGCACCGGCACGCAGGCGCCAAGCAGCCATCCCCGTGGCCGCTCCACGCCGTACCGATCTCGGTGACAGCTTGCGAGGCGGTGATGGTCTCGGCGGCTCCGCCATCTGTCGCGAACGGTCACAGCTGACCCCCGAGGCGGCCCAGCTGCTGCGACGCCTGTACGGCTGACCCCGCTGGCGCGGGGAGGACCTCCTTCATGACGCAGGCCTGCCGCACCGTCACGGCTGACCCCCGCTGACGTGGGGAGGACTAGTCCAGGAACGCCTCGAACGCCGGGCTCCCCGGCTGCCCCCCGCCGGCGCGGGGAGGACGCGAGGTCATCCCGTTCGGCCGCGGTGAGGACCAGCAGGCCGCGACCACTGTCGTCGTCGGAGACGGCTGACCCCCGCTGGCGCGGGGAGGACCCGAGCGACATGGGTCTGTACCACGTGCCCAACGGCTGACCCCCGCTGGCGCGGGGAGGACGAGTGCCGTGGACATGTCGGCCATGGGCCCCCGGCTGACCCCCGCTGGCGCGGGGAGGACGATGAGATGACCTGGGGGAGGGAGCCTTATGAAGGCTGACCCCCGCTGGCGCGGGGAGGACATGCTGTCGATGGTGCCGATCCGCACGTTCGTCGGCTGACCCCCGCTGGCGCGGGGAGGACTTGTCGCGCTTCATGAACTCGCGCGCCTTGAGCGGCTGACCCCCGCTGGCGCGGGGAGGACGTGTACGCGGAGTCGTCGGTGGTCATGTCGGCCAGCTGACCCCCGCTGGCGCGGGGAGGACTGCTGACCGCCTCCGCGGTCGAGGCACTGGGGCGGCTGACCCCCGCTGGCGCGGGGAGGACACTGAGGAGAGGTCATGAGAGACCAGCAAGTGCGGCTGACCCCCGCTGGCGCGGGGAGGACGTTGGGCGGGGTCCAGTGTCCGTGCTCCATGTCGGCTGACCCCCGCTGGCGCGGGGAGGACGCCTCCAGGTACGCGGCGAGCCCGGGGCCGGGCGGCTGACCCCCGCTGGCGCGGGGGAGGACGGGGTGGGGTCGGTCACAAGATCCCGGATCCGCGGCTGACCCCCGCTGGCGCGGGGAGGACGTGCCGTCGCGGAAGCTCTGGACCTTGACGGCCGGCTGACCCCCGCTGGCGCGGGGAGGACGTGGCCCGACTCCGGCCGGTCCCCGTCGGCTACGGCTGACCCCCGCTGGCGCGGGGAGGACCGCGGACTGCGGGGCGGCGTTCCCGCTGGTGGAGGCTGACCCCCGCTGGCGCGGGGAGGACCAGGACGACGCTCGCGCCCGCGACGGTGACGGCGGCTGACCCCCGCTGGCGCGGGGAGGACAGCGCCGCGACCTGCTTCGCCAGAGCGTCGACCGGCTGACCCCCGCTGGCGCGGGGAGGACCGCTGTTGAAGGCGCCCGGGGCGTCGGAGCGCCGGCTGACCCCCGCTGGCGCGGGGAGGACCCGAGGTAGTAGCCGGTGTGCACTCAGGCCGCCGGCTGACCCCCGCTGGCGCGGGGAGGACTCTTGACGCATGGCGTCAATCGTTTTGACGCGCGGCTGACCCCCGCTGGCGCGGGGAGGACCGGGGCTACGGACCAGTACAGGCGGCGGTGGGCGGCTGACCCCCGCTGGCGCGGGGAGGACGCGAGGGCGAACTGGGACTGGGCCTCGGAGCGCGGCTGACCCCCGCTGGCGCGGGGAGGACTGTTGCACCGGATCGCCGCGCTGCAGCCGTTCCGGCTGACCCCCGCTGGCGCGGGGAGGACATCTCCTCGGCGAGCTTCGCCGGGTCCCCGCCCGGCTGACCCCCGCTGGCGCGGGGAGGACTGGTTGACGATGCCTTCGGCGCCGCCGGGGATCGGCTGACCCCCGCTGGCGCGGGGAGGACGGCTCCCGACTCGAAGGGGGCGAAGTGCTGCGCGGCTGACCCCCGCTGGCGCGGGGAGGACGTCATCGTCAGCGCGATCGCCACCGGCGATGTCGGCTGACCCCCGCTGGCGCGGGGAGGACTTTACGGTGCGGGGTCTGGCGGCCCTGGTCGACGGCTGACCCCCGCTGGCGCGGGGAGGACGGAGGGATCACCTCCACCGGACCATCCGTCGGCGGCTGACCCCCGCTGGCGCGGGGAGGACCCGGTGGTCGGGACCGTCTGGGAAGCCAGCTGCGGCTGACCCCCGCTGGCGCGGGGAGGACTTCGGCGCCGCCTTCTGGCTGGACTCGGACAGCGGCTGACCCCCGCTGGCGCGGGGAGGACCCGAGCACCGGGCCGGCGATCGGAGCGAGCGCCGGCTGACCCCCGCTGGCGCGGGGAGGACATCTCCGCCGGCGGCTGCGCGGCGTCCGCCGCCGGCTGACCCCCGCTGGCGCGGGGAGGACATGTCGGTGGTCGCGCCGAGCGTGAGATCCGCCGGCTGACCCCCGCTGGCGCGGGGAGGACAGCCCGAGCCAACGGCGCGGGCCATCCTGCAGTGGCTGACCCCCGCTGGCGCGGGGAGGACGGTCTGGACGTCGTCCGGGTGCAGCGCCAGGCTGGCTGACCCCCGCTGGCGCGGGGAGGACGCCGGCAGAGTCATGGACGAGGTGCCCTCGTACGGCTGACCCCCGCTGGCGCGGGGAGGACCCTTTTTGAGCTGGGGCGTTGCACCTACTTTGCAACTGCTTGACCTGATTCTCCGCCTGGGGAGAAGGCGATCAAGGTAAGGCCATCGAGATCAACGGGACGTCTCCGCTGTGTGCCCGCCGTGCGGAGCTCGAAGCCTTGCTCGTTGGCTGCCGGGTACGTGAGCACCGCGACTCCGCTGTCGATGCAGCCGACAACGGTGGTCCAGAGCTCGTCCCGGACTTTGGCGGAGACCGTTCCGACGTACAGCTGCGGGGAGACCTCCAAGAGCCACCGGGTCAGTGCACCTCGCAGGTGCTCAGGAACTGCACTGACCGAGAGCGCGATCATCGAGGCCATCTCAGCTGCCGCCCTCGGTGGAGTAGTTGACTCCCCCTGGGATGGCACCGGAGATCGGATCCCAGAGGTCGACCATGCGCTGCGTCGGGTCGGGGAGATCGATCTCGGCGTCCGGAGCCAGCAGTCGTTGGACATCCGTGACGATGCGAGGAAGCAGGCGGAAGAGCCGCAACCCTTCGCGGAAGCCGCGCCGGGCATCCTGCTCCGGAGTCGCGGAGCTGTGCAGCGAGAACGCGAGCGGAATGGTGAGCTCTGCCTTGAAGAGGTCCGCGATGTCGTAGACGAAGGCCTGCTGGTTGCCGCTGTGTACGAAGCCGAGCGCCGGCGAGCAGCCGAGCGCCACGATGGCTGCGTGCACGATGCCGTAGAGGCAGGTGTTGGCGGCGGAGAGTGCGAGGTTGACAGGGTCCTGGGTGTCCCAGGAGGCCGGGTCGTAGGCGCGGCGGAAGCGGCCGATTCGGTACTGCTGGGCGAGGAGGCGGTAGTGGGCCTTGACCCGCTGTCCTTCCATTCCGCGGAGTTTTTCGATGCCGGTGCCGTGTGGAACGGTGCCGGCTCCGAAGCGCTGCTCGTACATGGCCGTTGCCACCGACGCCCGCCGTTCGTCGTCGGCCCAGGCCCGGGCTTGGCGTTCGAGCCAGGTGGTGCTGAGCGACTCGGGCACGGCCCCGGCGTAGCAGCGGACACCGCCGGAGCCTGCGATGACGACGGTGGTGCCGTGGCGGGCGAAGGTGGCCAGCGCCCGTGCGGTGATGGAAGTACCGGGGCCGAGCAGAACGCAGCTGATGGCCGCGGTCGGAAGGTAGACCGTCTCGGTACCTCGTTGAGGGCTGGTCACCTCTGCGCAGACCCCGGTGTCGTCCTGGACGATCCGTACGACGTCCAGGTACAGGAAGGACAGCGAGTCCGCGACCCTCGGCAGCATCGCCACGGTCGGTGAGGTCAGTCTTCGGCGGGCCGCCGACGGCCGGCCGGCCGCGCTGTTCACACGCCGCCCCGGGTCGGGGCAAGGCTGAGCAGCCCGCAGCCGTAGGCCTTGCCCTTGCCGATGCCCTCGACGATGCGGGTTCGCAGCTGGTCGGGGTCGGTGACGATCGCGGTGCCGTCGAACTGGGTGCGGTTGTGCTTGATGCGGTGTCCGTCCTGTCGGCGGGATCCGCCGGCCGCGTCCAGGGGGAGGGCGTGGACGGTGATCGCCTTGAGGCCGGAGGCTTCGGCCTGGCGCAGCCACCATTCCTCGGCCGCTGGTCCGGACAGGGGCACCACGGAACTCAGGTTGTAGAGCTCGCGGGTGGTGCGCCCGGGCTTGCGGATCGGATTGGCGGCGATCCGGTAGCGGACCGTCAGGTCGGTGCGCAGTGCCGCGAGCAGGGGGGTGATGTCCTTGGTCAGTGAGTGACCGTAGCCGGGTGGTAGCCGGGTGAGGTCCGGCTGGTGGGTGCTCTGGAGGAGGATCTGGTGGCCGGTGGGCGCCGGTTCGGTGCGGAAGAGGACGCCGAGTGCGCGGCGGGCTTCGGTGTTGGGCACGTCGTCGGGGAACAGGGCCATGAGGCGGTGGTGCGTCTCGACGGCACTGCCGGCGTCCTTGCGGGCGTCGCGACTCCTGGGGTCGGGCAGGATCCGGGTGAGCCACAGGTTCACGTAAGGCCCCTTTCGGGGTGGAGGGCGTGCTGGTCGAGGTAGTCGCCGAGGGCCTCGAGGTACGCGGTGCCGTGGCCGGCGCAGCGTTCGGCGGGCACGGCGAGGGTGCGCTGGTAGCGGGGCCGGGTGCGGTGGGCGCGGCGGCGGGGGTGGAAGGTGAGCGGGTCGTCGTTGATCTGGCCTGCGGGTGTGCTGCCGTCGAAGGCGGCGGGCGTGCTCGACGTTGGCGGGGCCAGTTGGTCGAGCGGCCGGTCGCCGTGGAAGATGATCTGCACGGTGTCCGGTCCGGTTCGGCGGCGGGTGGCGAGCGGCAGGTGTACGAGGTGGTGCATCGGTTGCTCGAGAAGGCCGAGCGTCAGGGGTCCTTCGGGCGGGCACGACCTGCGCCCAAGGAAGGGTGGCCACACCGGCTCCCGCAGAGCCTGTGCGCAGGTCGCCAGGAGGTCCGGGTCTCCGGTGAGGGCGGCGGTGAACGCCGCGTCCGCCAGGTAGTAACGGTGGGACAGCAGCGTCGCGGCTGCGCCCGGTCGCTTCTTGCCCTCCGCGGTGGTGACGGTGTCGCGGCCGCTGAGTCCGCCGCCGACGGTGTGCAGGTCGCGCAGCAGGACGCCGGGGCGGTCCGCGCGAACCGTCAGGGACAGCTCGGCGAGGTCGTCGATGCTCTCGCCGCGGCGACGGCCGAGGGCGGAGGCGAGCAGGCCGATGACCCCGGAGCGGGTCGGGAACGGTGCGGTGTCGCGCTCGTTGAACTGGCTGCGCTCGCCCCAGGACTGCAGGGGCCCGGCCAGGTGCAGCAGCAGCCCGGGCCCGTCCGCGGGTGTGGTGCTCACGCGGTCGCCTCGCCGAGCGCGGCGTCCAGCGCGGCGTCGATGAGGTGGGCGAAGGAGTCGCTGCGCGTACCGAGGCCGTCCAGGTCCTTCTCCTCCAGGCTGGCCCAGCCGGCTCGTACGACTCCGCGTCCGCCGAGCAGCTTGCCGGCGGCGCTCGCGTACCGGGCCAGCTCCCCTCGGGATGCCGCCGCGTAGCCGCCGTCCTCGCGGTCGGAGCGCACCGGCTTCTCGAACGCGGCGGCGTAGGACAGGGGCCGGTCCGAGCGGACCGAGACGTGCACCAGGTCGGGGATGGTGTGCGGGGCCGTCGCGGTCTTCTTCGCCTGCGGCAGGGACAGGATGAACGCCTCCACGAAGCCGGCCGCCAGCTCCCGCGCCGAAGCGCTGTCGCCGCCGAGGTTGCGCAGCAGGTCGGCCAGGTCGACGGTCGCGTACCGGTAGAACACGCCGGCGCTGAACTCGGCGTGCCCCATGTGCGCGCTGCCCGCCGTGTCACCCCAGGCGGACGTGACGTCGTCGACGGCCGAGAAGTAGTCCAGCTCGACGTCGGTACCGTGCGTCGTCAGCGCGTGCGCGACCTGCACCGCCCCGTCCACGCCGGCGCCGTCGACCTCCGCGAGCATCCGGCCGAACAGGTTGATCACACCGTTGCGCGAGCGCAGCACCTTGTCGATCCGGTCCTGCGGCAGGACGCTCTTGTCGGCCGCCTTCTTGATGTCCTTCGCCGCCTCCAGCGCGACCCGGTGCTCCTGGGCCAGATCGGCGAGCTCGGCCACCGCCGTCTCCGGCACGTACACCATGGCGTTGGTCGACACGGCCGCGGAGTCCTTGCCCACTTCGAACTTGATGCTGCTGCCGGCCGCCACGTGTTGGCCCGCCCGCTGCGCCAGTGCGGCCTCCCAGCCACGCTCCTCCAACAGCCGGGCGACCCGCGCACCAATCCGCCTCGTCCGCAACGCCTGCTCGCCAGCGGTCTGCTGGAAGTACGTGCGTACCGCCCGCTTCCAGGACTGGCTGCTGACCCGGGTGCGGTCGGTGTCGCCGTAGCGGACGGTCTTGACGGAGTTGTTGTCGTCGCGGTTCAGGTTCGCGAACGGCACGCTCTGCACGACGTGGATGTCGATGAATCGCGCGGCCTTGCTGCTGGTCGACGCCATGATGGCTCTTCTCCCGAGAAGTGGTGTGTCGATGCGGATGTGTGGCGGCCCGGCGACGGGCCGCCCGTTCAGCTCTCTGTCGCCGGAGTGTCCGACTGCTCGTCGCCGGCCGCCTGCAACGCGGCGAGCTCCTGGTCGGCCTCCAACGCGGCCTTGTACTCGGAGGCCAGCCGCGCCCGGTAGTAGTCCTGCAACCACCGCCGCTTCACCGCCCCCGCGTGCCGGCGCCAACAGCTGAGGTCCACCAGCAGCTGTGCCCAGTCGACCTCGACCTGCCGGTCGCGCAGCTGCCGCACCGCACCCGGCAGGTGCCGGTGCAGACCGTCCACGCTCTGCCGCGCCAGCAGATTCAGCCGCGTCTGCGCCGACGACTCCCGCAGCCCCGCATCACCCTTGGCGACCGCGTCCGCGAACGCCACCCCGAGGCTGCGCCCGTGCCGGCCGCCAACCGGCGGCGCCGCCCCGTCACCGTCCGCGATGCCCTTGGCCGCCGCGTACTGCTCCCGCCGCTGCGAGGCGATCAGCGAGGCCATCGTGTAGTACGCCCGCTCGACATCCGGGTCACGCAGCTGCTCCTCCGTCAGCCAGCCGGCCACGAAGCGGTGCATGAACGGGACTGCGTCCAGGTCCTTTCCTCGGCCGCGGCGCAGCGCGGAGCGCGCGCCGGGATCCTCGAAGCTCAGCCGGTCGACCCAGCGGATGAACGCTCTGGCCTTGTGGCGCTCGGCCGCGCTGCGGTTGCCGGCTCCTGAGAGGTCCCGCTCGTCTGCCAGCGCCTGGACGTCCTTGGCCGGCTCCTCCCGCGGAGCGGGAACAACTGCTGTGCTGACATCGCTCACTTGTCCTCCGTCGTGCCACCACGACCGGCAGCGCCGGCCTTGACCGGGGCCTTCGCCTTCGCAGGCCCCCCGTACAGTTCGGTCCGCGCCTTCGAGCAGGCCTGCGCGCCACGCATCGTGCCGAGCGCACTGGCCGTGACCTCGTCGTAGACCCGCTCGGCGATCCGCCGGAACGACGTGGCCGCGTCCTCGAAGGTCCGGCCCTCCAAGCGGCGCCAGAACTCGTCCCCGGCGGCCGGCCAGTACCGGGCGCCGGCGTCGACGGCCCACGTGCAGTCACGGATCTTCGGCGCGTCCGTGAACTCGGCCCAGGCCTTCTTCACCGCCCGGTCCAACCGGGTCCCATACCGCTCCCCCAGCACCCGCAGCCGCCCGACCTCCAATGCGGCCGCGAGATCCGCCTCCTCCACCAGCCCGAGCACCGGCGGCGTCGACGCGTCCACGAACTGCACGTCCTTGGCCTGACCGTCCTGCTCGAACCCCAACGCCCGCACCCGCAGGAACTCCGACACCTCCGACGCCGTCCCGAACACCGAGGGCCGGGCCGCCTGCGCACTGCCGGCCGGCTTCTTCAGCAGCAGCGCGTCCAGATCCCGCCACAGCGCCCGCTGCGAGTCGGCCTGCCGCGGATACGGGTTGCCCTCCTTGCTGACCTGCCAGATCAGGAACGGATCCTCACCCCGGGAGATCTTCGGCCGCCACGCCCACGTGATGAACGCGTCCGCCACCCGCTCCCCCGACGCATCCGGCACCAGAAGCAGCGCGTGCTGCGAACGGGCCGTCAACCGGGAGCACGGCCCGCTCACCGCCGGCGGCGCCCCCGCCGGGTCCGGCAACTCCGGCCACTCCCAGGGACACAGATCCTCGCCGCGGCGCACCGCGTCCTGCGGCTCCGGCAGACCGGCCAACAGCGTCTCGAACAGCGTGTCACCCTCCGGGTGGTACGACAGCGTGCTGCGCAGCGGGCCTGCCAGCGCGTTCGCGGCCGTCACCGCCCCGGAGGTCCGGCTCGAGCACCGACCGGACGGCCCGTAGTAGTGCCAGACCAGCAGATGCAGAACAGCCTCCGCCGCCGTCGGCAGGTCCGGATGCCGCGCGGAGACATGCCGGAACCAGGCATGGTTGTTGCCCGAGGGCCGGTTCACGACCAGCTTGTTCACCCCGGCGCTGCTCGCCGGGTCGCACTCGGCGGCCAGCCGGGGATCCTGCAGAAACGGGCGCGCCGCGTCGAAGAGACCGAACCTGTCGTGGACCTTTGCCACGTACTCCTCGATACCGTTCGGATCGAGATGCCCCTGCTTCACGATCCTGCGCCGACGACGCGCCCATGGCTGCGACGAACCCGGCGGCTCGGCCTCGTCCAGGCCGGTGACCCGGGCGGTCAGCGCGTACAGCAGCCGGTACAGGGCGGACAGGGCAGGCGGAATCGACACGGTGATCCGCTCGATCTCGTGGCTGCGCAGCAGGAGGTCTCGCAGGCCGACCTCGGCCGGCAACGGAGAGTTGGCGGTGGCGGCACGGGCGTCCGGGGTCCACGCGACGGGGATCCAGGATGTGTCGAACAGGTTGAACGGGTCCGGCCGGGTGGTTCCGGGCAGCATCCTGCCTCCGGTCAAGGGCTGGGTGTGAACGGCCGTGCCTGGGTAGGCTGCGGCGGATCCCCGCACCGAGCGGGGGTGAACCGTGCGGGGCACACAGATCTCCCGGCTGGTCCACATCTCCCCGCGCAAGCGGGGGCGCTCCGGTCCCGGCAGGACGTCCGTCCAGCCGGGACCAACGCATCTCACGCTACACACAAGTGCGGCGCACAGAGGGCTACTTGACGGAAATGCCAATGCTGGAGATCTCGATCTCCCGCTCCCCGAGCCTGCACGTCCACCGCCCATCCGCGCCCAGCCGCACCGGAAGCAGCACCAGCTCTTCGAGGACCGGCCGGGACCGCCAGGACACGGGCACCTGGTGCTCCTCACCCCGGCTGACCAGCCAACGGCCCGGCAGCGGCACCGTGTGCCGCACCACCAGCGCCACGTGCTCCTTCGACGGCACCCCACCCACCGGCAACAGCACGGTCCCGGCGGCATCCAGGCACCGCCGCCCGTCGGCCTGCACGAACACGCACACCGCCCGGCCACTGTCCGCACCGAGCCGCGTCGTCAACAACTCCTCAGTCACCCCCAGATCGACACTGCTCAGGCGGGACAGATCACTCACGTCGCGCGGCGCGGGCACCGCCACCAGCGCGGCCAGCTGCTTCTCGGCCGTCTCTCCGGCGATCCGGTACGCGTCCAGCCCCGCCAGCAGGTCCCGCTCGGCCGCCGACTTGAGTCCGTCGCCGAAATCCGCGGAATACACCTCGTCCACCAAGCCCTGCACATCCCCCGGAACCGCGATCCCCGCGCCCGCCCGGCGATCCAGCAGCCCGCCTGTCCGGGCCAGCAACGAGGCGTCGTACACCGAACCCCACGACCCCGGAGCCTCCACCCCGCCCTCGGAACCCCGCGGCTCCAGCACCACCAGCCGCACCTCGTCATCAGCCCCGGCCCACACCGGCCGGCCGCCCACACGCGCGTGCCGCTTCCCCCGCCCCGCACGCTGCAGCAACTGGGCCAACGGTGCCAGATCACTCACGACCAGGTCGAAATCCAGATCCAGCGACTGCTCGACGATCTGTGTCGCCACCAGCACCGAGCCCGGCCGCACCGTCGCCGCGACCCCGGCCGCCGGCTTCCCGTACTGGACCTCACAGGCCTCCGAGATCTCCTGCCGCCGCCAGGCCGGGAACCGCGAATGCAGCAACCGCAGCCCACCCTCGACCTCGGCCAACTCCGGTAGCGCAGCCTGCAGATCGAGGAACGTCCGTTGCGCCTCGTCGACCGTCGTGCAGCACACCACCACGCAGCCGCCGCGCTCCACCACAGGAGCCAACAGCCGGCGCAGCGACTCCCGGCGACCCCCGACGACCGGCGCGGACGCCGGATCGTCCCGCACATCCCAACGCACCCTCCGCGTCTGCGCCACCAGTGTCCGTGGCCTGGCCGTTCCCACCTTCCTCGCCACCGAGACCCGGCCGCTCACCGCGTCCACCCACAGCCAACCCGGGTAACACGGCTCCACCGTCACCGGATCCCGGAACCCCGCACCCCGCCGGTACGCCTCCACCAACGAGCTCGCCGCCACACCGGTCAGCGTCGCCGACAACAGCACCACCGGCGACCGCAACGCCCCCAACCACTCGAGCAGCCGCACCAGCAGACTGTGCATCCACGGCCCGTATGCATGCGCCTCATCCACCACCAGCACCTTGCCCGACAGCCCCAACAGGCGCAGCACGTTGTACCGCACCGGCAGCACACCGGTCAGCGCCTGGTCGATCGTCCCCGCGCTCAACGGTGCCAGCAGACCGCGCCGACCCGTCCGCAGCCACCGGCCCGCCTCGGTACTCGTCGCGCCGTCCGACAGCACCCGCGACTCCCCGCCGGCCACCTCCTCGTACGCCGGACTCAGCCACGCCATGCTGTGCAACAGCGTCAGCGCACGCTCACCGGTGACATTCGCCTCCGCGAACCGCCTGACCCGCCCGAACATCGCGTCCGCCGTCGCCATCGTGGGCAATGCGAAGTACACCCCACCCGCACCCGCCGCCCTCGCCACCACCGACGCCGCATGCAGCGCCGCCTCGGTCTTCCCGTCCCCCGTCGGCGCCGTCACCAGCAACAACCCAGGACCAAGGACCAACCCCGGCAGCCGCTCCGCCAGATCCGCCTGCAACGGATTCGCCGGGAACGGGAACTGCTCCGCGAACGACTTCACCGGGAACGACGCCCTGCCGAGCCCCGCCCCCCGCACCAACTCCGGAGCCATCGCAACAGCCCCGCCCCAGTGCACCGCCAACTCCCCCTCCGTCCCCGACCAGCCCGGCAACGGCAACCGCGCCTCGATCGTCTCCTCCTGACTGGCCAGCCAGTCGGCCACCACCACCAACCCCGCCACCACAACGGCCGCTCCGGCCGACAACACGCCCTCCGGCACGTCCACCGCACCCGTCAACCTGCGCACCGCCTCGGCATGAACCACCCGCTGCGCGTGCCAACCACCCGCCCCCAGGCCCGGCTGGTAGCCGACCGGATCGGCCAGCTCCCTCTGCTGGAGCGCCTGCCCGAAACACCCGTGGTGCCCACCGAGCAGCTGCGCGACCTGATGGCTGGTCGAATACCGCACCAACTCGTCCTGCGGATAGCCCCAGGCGGCCAGCAGGCCCGGCAGCGCCCAGTGGGTTGCGACCTCGTGCCGCAGCCCCTGTGCCGAGCCCACGTACGCCGGATCCGCGGCAACTCCGGCGAACGCTTCCGGCACCTGAGCCTGGAAGGACGCCGTGATCTTGCCGATGTCGTGCAGGCCGGCCCAGAGGCAGATCACCCTGCGGCAGGCATCCTCCGGCAACCCCATCTCCTGGGCGACCCTCCGCCGCATCACAGGCCCGACCAGGTCGTCCCACAGCACCCCGACGACGGCCGCAGTGTCCAGCAGATGACAGACCACCGGATACTCGCGCGACAACCCCCGACTCTTGCCCCACAGCCTGGCATCCAAGGCCAAGCCGCCACTCTCGGTAGTGCTGCGGTCGTTCTCAGTCATGGAGAAGTAGCTATCAGCCGCCACTGACAATCCATCACCTCGACCGTCCGGCCTGCCCGAATCCCCCATCACGCCGGACGGGAAGCGGGCCCTGCCCGTAACCTGGGTCCCGCGGCGAGGCTGCTTCTGGCCAGCCCGTCCGGCGCTAACGGGAGCAGGCGCCCTAGCCGGCCAAGGAATTGCAAACTCGCCACAACGCTGCAGGTCGGAAAGAGTCCTCCCCGCGCAGGCGGGGGTCAGCCGTCC
>NZ_JBFAQT010000001.1:93486-95319 GCF_040678895.1 Kitasatospora sp. NPDC049258 | reverse complement strand
CGGTCCTCCCCGCGCAGGCGGGGGTCAGCCGTCCGCCGGAGGAGTGAACAATGCGCGGCCCCCGTCCTCCCCGCGCAGGCGGGGGTCAGCCGTTCCACAGATCCTGCCAGCTGTGTCCGTACCGGCCCTCCCCGCGCAGGCGGGGGTCAGCCGCGCGCCACCGGCTACGGCATCGCGCACCGCTCATCCTCCCCGCGCAGGCGGGGGTCAGCCATTCTGGGCGGGGCCGGCCACGCCGGACCAGGTGTCCTCCCCGCGCAAGCGGGGGTCAGCCGATATCCTCCAGCGGCGTGTGCCCGACGCTCTCCTCCTTCCCACGGGAGTGAGGGCCAGCCACAGCCCAGGGGCGCCGCAGGAAGTCCCTGCTCGCGGAGGGGTCAGCCGCAGCCCATCTCGATCGCGTGGCCGACCTGCTCGTCCCCCGCTCGCGCGGGGATCAACCGGTGCTGGGGCTGCGGGGGCGAGGAGTCGACCGCGTCTTCCCCGCGGGCGCGGGGGCAGCTGGACCGCCTGGCCACCGCCGGACACGGGCAGTTGGCCCTGCGTGAGCGGGGGTGATCTCGTAGCACGTCCAGGGCTTTCAGTTGAGCTTTCCGGGGTCGATGGGGTGGATGCCGGTTCCGGCGTAGAGATCGGGTTGAACGGTGAGGACGACGCAGCCGGTCGGGTGGCTGGCGGTGGGACGGCTGGCGTGGACGGCGTGGGCGATGCGCCAGTCGGTGCCGGCGGCGATCAGTGCGCCGACCTCGATGGCCCCGGAGAGTCCGAGTGGCTCGACTTCCAGCCCCGGCAGCGCACCGACGTGCTCAGCCACGCCCGAGCGCTCGGCCTCGGCCGCCGCCAGGCACAGTGCCGGGACGTGCACCTGGGCCCGCCCCTCGGCGGCGTCCACGACGAAACCTGAAAGTGCCGGGTAGCCGGCACCTAACGCCAGCAGTGCGGAATGGTCCAGAACGGCGGGGATCACGCGGCGCTGCTCCGTTCGGCGATGAGGTCTCGCAGGCGGGCGGAGGCGGCCATGGTGTCGCTGGTGACCTCGATGCCCATGTGGTCGCTCAGGTAGCGGCGGGCCTGCTCACCGCGGGCGCGCAGCTCTTCTGCGGTGGGTGTCTGGGCGGCGAGTTCCTCGACCAGGTCGCGCATGGTCGTGCCTCGCTGGCCCGCGAGAAGCTGGAGGCGTTCGCGAGTCTCGCGGGAGACCTTGATGCTGGTGTCATCTGCCATAGCTACGACTCTACCGGCGGTAGAGCCACAGGGGCGGCGAAACCGGAAGCCTCCTCGCGGGAGCAGGGTCAGCCGCCTCCGATCGCCTCGCCACTGCATGTCCTCCCAGCGCGAGCGGGAGCAGGAGCAGCCGGCTGCTCTAGCTGCCCTGGCTGCCCTGGCTGCCCTGGCTGCCCTGGCTGCCACCATCGTTTCCTCTCCGCGGGAGCGGGGGTCGGAATCCGAGCTGAGCGCCAAGAAGCTCGTCGAGTCTTCCCCGCGTGGCCGGGCAATGCGGGGCACCCGGTTGAGTGTCGGTGCTCCGAGATGTCCTCCCGCTCGCGCGGGGGTCGGCCGGCGCTCGTCCCCGCCGGAGGCAATGCACCTTGTCCTCCTTGTACGAGCGGGGGGCAGCCGCAGAACGGCAACGTCTACGACTTCAACCAGCGGTCAGCCGCCGCGGTCTCGCGGTGACGGCTTCAAGACGAAGTCCTCCGCAAGGGAGTAGGACGATGGGGCGGCGCGATAGCGTGGGGTGTGAACCCTGACGGCTAGTCAAGAAATTGCAAAGAGCTCCGAACGTCGCAGGTCGCGAAGAGTCCTCCCCGCGAGAGCGGGGGTCAGCCGTAC
>NZ_JBFAQT010000001.1:91032-93390 GCF_040678895.1 Kitasatospora sp. NPDC049258 | reverse complement strand
TGGGGTGTGAACCCTGACGGCTAGTCAAGAAATTGCAAAGAGCTCCGAACGTCGCAGGTCGCGAAGAGTCCTCCCCGCGAGAGCGGGGGTCAGCCGTCGCGGCCGGTGCTCACATGGCAGCGCCAGGCGTCCTCCCCGCGAGAGCGGGGGTCAGCCGGCGGATGCCGTCCGTCACCAGCTGCACGAGCAGTCCTCCCCGCGAGAGCGGGGGTCAGCCGCTCAGCCGGCCGTGGTGTTGCCTCCCCACGCCGTCCTCCCCGCGAGAGCGGGGGTCAGCCGTGATCTCCCACAGCAGCATCAGGCGAACAACCGTCCTCCCCGCGAGAGCGGGGGTCAGCCGCGATCAGCCGTTTGCCGAACTTCCAGTCCGTCGTCCTCCCCGCGAGAGCGGGGGTCAGCCGCTGACCCGGCCGGGTGAGGTGTTCTTCGCGTGGTCCTCCCCGCGAGAGCGGGGGTCAGCCGCTCACTGCGGGTCTCCGTTCACCCGGCGCCAGGTCCTCCCCGCGAGAGCGGGGGTCAGCCGATGATCGGCCCGGTCCCGGCCGAGCTCTTCGCGTCCTCCCCGCGAGAGCGGGGGTCAGCCGATCTGCTGGGGTGCCTCGTTCATCGTCACCCCGTCCTCCCCGCGAGAGCGGGGGTCAGCCGCGACCAGGCGGAAGTGGGAGGCCGGGCGGTGAGTCCTCCCCGCGAGAGCGGGGGTCAGCCGTGGTCCACCTCGCTCGCCGCGGAGTGACACCCGTCCTCCCCGCGAGAGCGGGGGTCAGCCGTGGTCACCGTTCGCGACGGCGCTGATGATGACGTCCTCCCCGCGAGAGCGGGGGTCAGCCGGCCCTCGCCCTGTACCGCGAGTGCACCGAGAGGTCCTCCCCGCGAGAGCGGGGGTCAGCCGCAGCGCCAATGCCGCCTGTGGCTCGCCGCCAAGTCCTCCCCGCGAGAGCGGGGGTCAGCCGTTGTACTTCGTGAACTCCCATGTGTCGATGGGGTCCTCCCCGCGAGAGCGGGGGTCAGCCGGTGTTGCCGGCCGCGGAGTTCCGCTGGAGGGTGTCCTCCCCGCGAGAGCGGGGGTCAGCCGCGCTGTGCGCCCGCCTACCGAAGAGGGGTCTCGTCCTCCCCGCGAGAGCGGGGGTCAGCCGATGCCGGAGCGTCTGACGTACTACTCGGCCGGGTCCTCCCCGCGAGAGCGGGGGTCAGCCGGGGTTCGGTCTCAGCATCACCGATGTGGGCGCGTCCTCCCCGCGAGAGCGGGGGTCAGCCGGCCGAGGCCAAACAGCTCCGCGAGCAGCTGGCGTCCTCCCCGCGAGAGCGGGGGTCAGCCGTTGTCCACGGACCGGACGTCAGCCCGATGGGGGTCCTCCCCGCGAGAGCGGGGGTCAGCCACATATTGGACACAGGGAAGGTCAATCGGCCTTGTCCTCCCCGCGAGAGCGGGGGTCAGCCGCCGCGGCCGTCCATGCGGTAGCCGTGGGCCTGGTCCTCCCCGCGAGAGCGGGGGTCAGCCGACGAGGTCCCCGGGGCCGGCCTCGGCGGCGGTGTCCTCCCCGCGAGAGCGGGGGTCAGCCGGCGGCGGGAACCTGGCCCACCACCGACAAGGAGTCCTCCCCGCGAGAGCGGGGGTCAGCCGGTCTACCCCCTCGGCACCCCAACGCTTTGGAGTCCTCCCCGCGAGAGCGGGGGTCAGCCGCGCCGCCAATCCTGGCCGATCACCCGGTACAGGTCCTCCCCGCGAGAGCGGGGGTCAGCCGCACAACGGCCTCCTCGACTACCGCGAACTCGAGTCCTCCCCGCGAGAGCGGGGGTCAGCCGGCATGAGGGGAGAGGCCTCGGATTCGGGGATCGTCCTCCCCGCGAGAGCGGGGGTCAGCCGTCCATTCGCTCTCGGACCTGGTCGAGGAGAACGTCCTCCCCGCGAGAGCGGGGGTCAGCCGGACGAGGTTGCCGGTCGACGGGTTGAACTCGAGTCCTCCCCGCGAGAGCGGGGGTCAGCCGGCGTCGACGACGTCCTGCGGGCCGAGGTGGCGGTCCTCCCCGCGAGAGCGGGGGTCAGCCGTGGGCCAGGAGCGTGTCGAGCTTGTAGTTCGGGTCCTCCCCGCGAGAGCGGGGGTCAGCCGGCGGAGTAGCCGGGCGGATCGGGTCGGCGGGAGTCCTCCCCGCGAGAGCGGGGGTCAGCCAGGTGCCGGCGCCGCCCCAGTACGCGCTCTCCAGTCCTCCCCGCGAGAGCGGGGGTCAGCCGGGCTTCCCCGGGCCGGCCGGGCACAGGGTGATGTCCTCCCCGCGAGAGCGGGGGTCAGCCAGGTGCCGGCGCCGCCCCAGTACGCGCTCTCCAGTCCTCCCCGCGAGAGCGGGGGTCAGCCGGGCTTC
>NZ_JBFAQT010000001.1:27737-90933 GCF_040678895.1 Kitasatospora sp. NPDC049258 | reverse complement strand
CCCCGGGCCGGCCGGGCACAGGGTGATGTCCTCCCCGCGGGAGCGGGGGTCAGCCGTGGTCGCCGTTGGCCACGCCGCTGATGATGACGTCCTCCCCGCGGGAGCGGGGGTCAGCCGTCTGCGGAGACACTGCAAAGCGCTGCACAGCGGCCCTCCCCGCGGGAGCGGGGGCAGCCGACATCCTGCTCGGTGTGCGGGGCGTAGGTCTCGTCCTCCCCGCGGGAGCGGGGGGCAGCCGCCAAGGTGTTGCCATGAGTGCGCACACAGGATGTCGTCCCCGCGCTAGTGGGGTCAGCCGGCCCTGCGGTCAGCGGCGAGGGCCGTCGGCCCCGCCGTCCCAGGGTGGTGGTGGCCAGCATGTCCCGAGATCTGGTGCCGACGTCCCGGACACTGCCGTCGGACCGTGACTTCACGTCCTGATCCCGCCCGACGTGGGAGCGGAGTTGGGCACGGGGTCGGCGGCCGTCAGGACGACCGTGCAGTTACGCAGCTCGGCGTATCGGCGGCAGTGCACCGCCTGGGGTCGGGCGGCGAGCTTCTCGTCGGCCGCGATGTACAGGGTGATCGGCACGCGGTCGGGGGTCGGTCGACCCCGTGGGTGATGGTGCGTCAGCATGCCTGAACTGTCGCGCCTTTATCACGCCGAGTGAACGCTCGGGGTGTATCACTACCGAAGGTCGGACCAGCTCGAGTGATACGCCGTGCTGGATCGCGATCGCCGTAGCGCGGCTCGATCGCCTCGTACGACAGGCCCGCCGCTTCGGCGGCCTGGTCGAGCAGGGAGTCCCGCATGCAGATCCAGGAGCGGCCGGAGGCGACCATCGCGGTGCGCGTCGCGCCGCCTCCGCGTTCCGCCTGCGCCTGCGCGTGCCCGATCGCCGCGTAGGCGAGATCGCGGGCGCCGAACTGGTTGGCCACGTACGCGGCCAGCCGGTACCCGTCGGCCAGCACACCGGCTGCCGCACACTCCTGCCCGACGGGTGCGCATCGCGGCGCAGCGGACGCCTCCCGCAGGGCAGGTGCAACCAGGACCCCCGCACGCAGGAGGTCGCCGGCCCGGTAGGTCTCCCACGCGGTCCGCATTACCGGCGGCGAGCCCGGCCGCCGGTACCCGCCTCAGCGGGCAGGCGGACACGGAATGTCAAAGAGGCCCCACCCGACTGGTGCCCATCCGGTCCGGCGGGCCGTGGCGGCCCGAACGAAGGCGGCCGGCCCCGGCGACCCATCCGGCTGCGTGGGGTCGGCTTCCGCTTGCCTGGTGCCACCTCGCCGTCCTCCTGTCGTCCAGGCCCGGCCGGGTGGGGGCTGTGGAACGGGCGGGCGGGAACAGGGGCGCCATCCGGAGATGTTTCATGTGCGTGACTGTTTACGGTGCAACGAGTGAGCCGGTCGAGGTCGATGTCGTGGTGATCGGCGCCGGGCAGGCGGGGCTGTCGGCGGCGTACCACCTGCGGCGGCGCGGCTTCGCGCCCTACCGGGGGTTCGTGGTGCTGGATGCGGACGACGCGCCCGGCGGGGCCTGGGCGCACCGGTCGCCGTCGCTGCGGATGGCCACCGTGCACGGGTTCCACGATCTGCCGGACTTCGAGCTGCCGGCGGCGGACCCCGCCGCGCCGGCGCGCGAGGTGGTGCCGGGGTACTTCGCGGCGTACGAGGCGAAGCACGCGCTGCCGGTGGTGCGGCCGGTGAAGGTCCGGGCGGTGCGGCCGCTGCCGGACGGGCGGCTGCTGGTGGAGAGCGATGCCGGTCGGTGGTCGGCTCGGGCGCTGATCAATGCGACCGGGACGTGGAGCCGGCCGTTCCTGCCGCACTACCCCGGGCACTTCGCCGGCCGGCAGCTGCACTACGCCGACTACCGGGGCCCGGAGGGCTTCGCGGGGCAGCGGGTGGCGGTGGTCGGCGGTGGCGCCTCCGCGATCCAGGTGCTGTCGGAGCTGGCCGAGGTGGCGCAGACGCTCTGGGTGACCAGGCGGCCGCCGGTCTACCACGAGGGGCCGTTCACCCCGGAGTTCGGCCGCGCGGTGGTGGCGCAGGTCGAGGAGCGGGTGCGGCTGGGGCTGCCGGTGCGCAGTGTGGTCAGCGTGACGGGGCTGGGCCCCTCGGTGGCGTACCGGCGGGCGCAGGAGCTCGGTGCGCTGGAGCGCCGTCCGATGTTCGACCGGCTGACCGAGCACGGGGTGGCCTGGGGTGAGGGCGAGGAGCGGGTGGACGCGATCGTCTGGGCCACCGGTTTCCGTCCGGAGGTCACCCACCTGGCGGCGCTCGGCCTGCGCTCCCCCGGGGGCGGCATCCGGCTGGACGGTACGCAGGCCGCGGCCGACCCGCGGGTCCACCTGGTCGGGTACGGCCCCTCGGCCAGCACCATCGGCGCCAACCGGGCCGGGCGGGCGGCGGTCAACGGGATCGTGAAGCTGCTCGGCGAGCCGGCGATGGCCGTCCGTTGACCGGCGCCGCCGCCCCGGGCCGCTGACCGGCGCCGCCCCGCTCAGCCCTTGAGCGCGGTGAACGAGGCCCGGGCGAAGTCCTCCATCTTGCGGGTCACCACCTCGGCCGCCTTGTCGTCCGGCGGGTCGCGGAAGTCGACCAGGAAGGTGAGGGTCATCTCCACGTTGCTGTCCCGGGTGACCAGTTGGAACATCGGCCCGGTCTCCGAGCCGGCCGTGTTGCGGAACCGGAAGGCCTCCCGGCCGACCCCCTTCACCTCCGTCACCTTGCCACCGATCGCGTACTTGGGCTGGTTCTCGGTGCGGTCGAAGGTGTGCAGCTTGCGGGCGAGCGTGGTGTCCGGGAGGAAGATGACGTCCACCGTGGTGACGGTGTGCTGGTAGGGCGAGGCGCTCTGCGGGTCGAACGAGGCCACACACTTGGCGGCCGGGGCGCCGCCCGAGTCGCGGGTGGACGGCTCGTCGGTGCCGAAGTGGTCGCCCAGCGGGTCGACCAGCAGCCGGTACGGGAGGACGGTACAGATGTCCTTCTTGGCCCGGTAGTCGCCCGGGCCGTCCTTCTCCGGGGCCGGATCGGCGCCGCAGCCGGCCGCCAGCAGCACCGCGAGCAGGGCCGGGCCGTATCGGGCCAGGTGGTGGCGCATCCGGTCTCCCTCCGGATCGGAACAGGGTGCGCCCACTCAACCACACTCATACGACAATCAGTTGGCGTTTGTTCCGATCTTTCGGGGCGGCCGCGGGCGGCTCAGCGGTCGTAGTCGACGGTGACCTGGTCGGAGACCGGACGGGCCTGGCAGGTCAGCACGTAGCCGGCCGCCAGTTCCTTCTCCTCCAGGGCGAAGTTGCGCCGCATGTCGACCTCCCCGTCGACCACCAGGGCCCGGCAGGTGCCGCAGACCCCGCCCTTGCAGGCGAACGGCAGGTCGGGGCGGGAGCGCTGGGCGCCGTCCAGCAGCGAGCGGTCCCGGGGCAGCGTGAGGGTGGAGGAGCGGCCGTCCAGGATCAGCGTGACCTCGCTCGACTCGCCGTCCGGGGCGGCCTCGACCCGCTCGGCGGCCGGCTCGTCCTCGGCGTGGAACAGCTCCTGGTGCACCCGCTCGGCCGGCACCCCGAGCTCGGCCAGCAGCTCCTTGGTGCCGATCACCATCCCGTACGGTCCGCAGAGCCAGAAGTGGCCGACGGCGGGCAGGTCGACCAGGGCGGTGAGCAGCGCCCGGACCCGTTCCGCGTCGAGCCGGCCGCTGAGCAGCTCGGCGTCCCGGGACTCCCGGGAGAGCACGTGCAGCAGCTGGAACCGGCCGAGGTGGCGGTCCTTGAGATCGGCCAGCTCGTCGGCGAACATCACGGTGTCGCTGCGGCGGTTGCCGTAGAGCAGGGTGACCCGGGAGTCGGGGTGGGCGTCGAGGACCGAGCCGGCGATGGAGAGCATCGGGGTGATGCCGGAGCCGGCCGCGATCAGCACGTGCTCGGCGGGCTCGCCCAGGTCGGGGGTGAACAGGCCGGTGGGGGGCAGGACTTCGACCGGTTCGCCGGCGCGGGCCCGGCGCACCAGCCACTGCGAGAACAGGCCGCCGGGCACCTCGCGCACGGCGATCCGCAGCGGGCCGCCGGCGGGTGCGCAGAGCGAGTAGGAGCGGCGCTCGTCGGCGCCGTCGACCAGCCGGCGCAGGGTGAGGGTCTGGCCGGGGCGGAAGGCGAAGTCCTCGGCGAGGGCGTCCGGCACCGTGAAGGTGACCGCGACCGCGTCCTCGCAGAGCGGCTCCAGGGCGGCGATCCGCAGCTCGTGGAACGTCGGTCGGCGGACGGCCATCAGATCTCCTTGATCCGGTCGAAGGGCTCGCGGCAGGCGCGGCAGCGCCAGAGTGCCTTGCAGGCGGTGGAGCCGAAGCGGGACAGCTCCTCGGTGTCGGCGCTGCCGCAGCGGGGGCAGGCCACCAGGCGCCGGGTCGGGCCGAGTTGCAGCAGTCCGGGGCCGGCGGCGGTGTGCGGCGGGGCGATGCCCGCCTCGGCGAGCTTGCGCAGGCCGTCCTTGGTGATCATCTCGGTGGACCAGGGCGGGTCGAGCCGCAGCCGGACCCGGACGTCGGTGTAGCCGGCCGCGCGCAGCCGGCCGTCCACATCGGCGGCCATCTCGGCCACGGCCGGGCAGCCCGAGTAGGTCGGGGTGATCCAGGCGGTGACCGCCTCGCCGTCCTGCTCGACCTCGGCCAGGATGCCCAGGTCGGCAAGGGTGAGCATGGGCAGCTCGGGGTCGGGCACGGCGGCCGCGACCTCCCAGGCACGGGTCGCGGTGGTCACCATGTCGCCCCCGGGTGGGCCCGGGCCAGCACCTGGAACTCGGCCAGCAGCGGGCCGAGCGCCTCGGTGTGCACGCCGTCCCGGCCGGCCCGGCCGCCGACCCGCGCCAGCGGCGGGGTGGTCGGCACGGTCAGGCAGGCCTCGCCGATCACGGCGGCCAGGCTCGCCAGCACGTCCTCGCGCAGCTCCGCGGGGTCGACGCCGAGCCGGAGCTCGACGGCGTGCGGGGTGAACAGTTCGTCCAGCAGCGGCCAGACGGCGTCCAGTGCGGCCTGCATCCGGGCGGCGGAGTACGCGGTGCCGTCGCCGAGCCGCAGCGTCCAGGACGCGGCGTACTCCTGGTGGTAGGCGAGCTCCTTGGCGCCGCGGGCGGCGACGGCGGCCAGCACCGGGTCGGCGTGGCCGGCCAGCCGCAGGTAGAGGGCGTGCCGGGCGGTGGAGAAGAGCAGCAGGCGGGCGATCGAGAAGGCGAAGTCGCCGTTCGGGGCCTCGACCAGCCGGACGTTGCGGAACTCGTGCTCCTCGCGCCAGTAGGCCAGGTCGTCCTCGGTGCGGTCGCTGCCGTCGGCCTGGCCGGCCCGGGTGAGCAGGTGGCGGGCCTGGCCGAGCAGGTCGAGGCCGAGGTTGGCGAGCGCGACCTCCTCCTCCAGCTCGGGGGCGCGGGTGCACCACTCGATCAGCCGCTGGGCGAGGATCAGCGCGTCGTCGCCGAGCATCAGGCAGTAGGCGGCGAGGTCGGCGCCGTCGACGCCGGGCGGCACGCTGGTGTCGACGCCGAGCAGCGGGTCGGCGAAGCCGGTGCCGTACGCCCAGCGGGCCTCGCCCTCGGGGCCCGCGGAGGCCTCGGAGAGGTGCAGGTAGACGTGGTCGTCGGTCATGGTCTGCGGTCCCCCGTCAGATGTGCGGGACATCCTCGGGGATGTCGTAGAAGGTCGGGTGGCGGTAGACCTTGTCGCCGCTGGGCGCGAAGAACGGGTCCTGCTCGTCCGGGGTGGAGGCGGTGATCGCGCTGGAGCGGACCACCCAGAGGCTGACGCCTTCGTTGCGCCGGGTGTAGAGGTCGCGGGCGTTGAGCAGCGCCATCCGGTCGTCGGCGGCGTGCAGCGAGCCGACGTGCACGTGGTTGAGGCCGCGCCGGGGGCGCACGAACACCTCGTAGAGCGGCCAGCCGGCCTTGGTCTCAGTCATGATCGGCTCCACCCTCGGATCTCCGCTTCCGTGCGTAGGCCAGGGCCGCCTCGCGGACCCAGGCGCCGTCCTCGTGGGCGGCCCGGCGGCGCTCGACGCGCTGCTCGTTGCACGGGCCCTGCCCCTTGATCACCTGCTTGAGCTCGGACCAGTCCGGCTCGCCGAAGTCCCAGCTGCCGCGCGCCTCGTTCCAGCTCAGCGCCGGGTCGGGGAGGGTGACGCCGAGGTGCTCGGCCTGCGGGACGGTCATGTCGACGAACCGCTGGCGCAGCTCGTCGTTGGTGTGCCGCTTGATCCGCCAGGCCATCGACCGGGCGGTGTTCGGCGAGTCGCCGTCCGAGGGGCCGAACATCATCAGCGATGGCCACCACCAGCGGTCCACCGCGTCCTGCACCATCCGGCGCTGGGCGTCGGTGCCGCGCATCAGGGTGATCAGCAGCTCGTAGCCCTGCCGCTGGTGGAAGGACTCCTCCTTGCAGATCCGCACCATCGCGCGGGCGTACGGCCCGTACGAGCAGCGGCAGAGCGGGACCTGGTTGCAGATCGCCGCGCCGTCCACCAGCCACCCGATCACGCCGACGTCGGCGAAGGTCAGGGTGGGGTAGTTGAAGATCGAGGAGTACTTCTGCCGGCCCGAGATCAGCTTCTCGGTCAGCTCGGCGCGGTCGATGCCGAGGGTCTCGGCGGCCGCGTACAGGTACAGGCCGTGGCCGGCCTCGTCCTGGGCCTTGGCGAGCAGGATCGCCTTGCGGCGCAGCGAGGGGGCCCGGGTGAGCCAGTTGCCCTCCGGCTGCATGCCGATGATCTCCGAGTGGGCGTGCTGCGCGATCTGCCGGATTAGGGTCGCCCGGTAGGCGTCCGGCATCCAGTCCCGGGGCTCGATCCGCTGCTCGGCGGCGATCACCTCGTCGAAGTGTGCCTCCAGGCCCGGTTCGGCCAGGCCTGTCGCCTCTGTCGCCGTCATTGCACCGCCTCCCGACTGACCGTTCGGTCGGTTCCATTGTGGACGCCGGTGCCATGCCTTGACAAGGCACCGGCCGAGGGAGTCGGCCGCTCGGGGGGAGCCGGTCGCGCGGGGCGGTCTGCGCGGGGCGGTGTGCGCGGGGGCGCGGGTGCGTGCGGGCGCGGGTGGGCGCGTGCGCGGGCGCGGGCGCGGGCGCGGGCGGCCCTGGGCGGGCGGCGGGCCCGGCGCCGGATGGGCGGCCGGGCCCGCCCGGGTCAGGCCCGGTCGCGCAGGCGGGGCAGCGGGACGGCCAGCAGGGTGGCCAGCAGCGCGATCCGCGGGGCGAGCTGGTCGACCCTGATGTGCTCGTGCCGGGCGTGCGGGCCGGCCCCGACGGCGCCGAGGCCGTCCAGGGTGGGCAGCCCGCGGGCGCCGGCCGCGTTGGTGTCGCCGGCGCCGCCGGCCGGGGCGCCGTCGAGCTGCTGGCCGAGCGCGGCGGCGAGCGAACGGACGTGCCGCAGCAGCAGGTTGCCCGAGCGCTCGGGCCAGGCCGGCCGGCTGGAGATCACCTCGGCCCTGACCCGGGCGCCGGGGCGCAGCGCGGTCAGGTGCGCGAGGGTGTCGAGGGTGGAACGCTGCGCCTCCGCGGTCGAGAACCGCAGCCCGAGCTCGGCCTCGGCCCGGCCGGCGACCACGTTGGCCCGGGTGCCGCCGGTGATCCGGCCCGCGTTGAGCTCGGTGCCGGGCTGACGGGCCAGGCCGCGGACGGCCACCAGCTGGTCGACCAGCTCGTCCACCGCCGAGACGCCCAGCGCGGCGTCGTTGCCGGCGTGCGCCTCGCGTCCGGTGACGGTCAGCCGGACCCGGGAGGAACCGCGGCGGGCGGTCTTCAGCCGGCCGTCGGGGTGCGAGGGCTCCAGGCCGAGCACCGCGGCGGCCCCGCGCAGGTGGCGCTCGACCAGGATCCGGCCGCTCGGGCTGCCGATCTCCTCGTCGGAGACCACCACCAGGCGGACGGTGCGGTGCGGGCGCTGGCCGAGGTCGGCGAGCAGCGCGAACGCCCCCTCGACCAGCGCCAGGCCGGCCTTCATGTCCAGCACGCCGGGGCCGCTGAGCCGCCCCTCGCTCTCCTCCACCGGCCAGTCGGCCAGCGTGCCGACCGGCCAGACGGTGTCGTGGTGGCCGACCACCAGCAGGTGGGGAAGGTCGGCGCGCCGGCCGGGCCACTCCACCACCAGGTGGTCGCCGGCCTCGCCGGGCTCGCGGGCCACCTCGGCGCCGGTCGCCTTGAAGCCGGCGGTCAGCTCCTCGGCGAGCGCGTCCAGCCGTGGGCCGTCCCCGGACGGGGACTCCATCCGGGCCAGGTCGGCGCAGCGGCGGCGGACACCGCCGGCGAGGGTGCGGGCCCGGCTGCTGAGCGCCTGCGGGAGCCCGGGCAGGGCGGCCATCGCGGCGGTCGTGGCCGTGGTCGTGGCCGTGGTCGTGGCCGTGGTCGTGGCCGTGGTCGTGGCCGTGGTCGTGGCCGTGGTGTCGGCGGCCGGGGCGATGGGGGCCGGGGCGGCGACGGCGGGGGCGCCGCCGCTCGTACTGTCGCCCTCCGGCGTGCCGTCGGCGGTCGGGGCGCTGCGGCGGCCGGCGGCGTGGGCGGATCCACCCACGGCCGGCGCGACGGTATGCGCGCTCATCGGGCACCTCCCGTGCCGACGGTACTCAGCGGAAGGGTGCGGAAGTCCGCCTCCGCGCGGCCCGCGGGCCGGGTGCGCCGGCATGGCGGTCGGCTTGGCAACGTCAGGCGGTGCGACCTCGGGCTGGGCAACACTGCGTCCTCCTCGCTCGGTCCGGCACCCCGGCTCGGCCCGGGGCCCGTGACGTCGGCCCCGCCACCCCGGTGCGGACGGGCACCGGTGCAGGGGAGGCCGAGAAGCGAGCCTAGAAGATTCGTTCGGCTCCCTGCGAGGTGGCCCGGCACTTCGCACGCCCGGAACGGCCGGTGGCGGGGGCACCGCGCCCCGCTTCCACCTTCCACCTCCCCCGGCCCGGCGGCATCGCGAAGCGCCTGCACGGGGCCTGACTCCACGCCTGATGGGTGAGGTTGGGTCGGCTCTTGGTACCGGTCAGGGTGGGGTGGGGGCCGGCCCGCAGCCTTGGGGTATCGACTGACAGATATTGAAATCTGTCAGTCCACATGCCATAGTTGTCATCAGTCAGCCCCATCCCCACCTTCGGCAGCCCCAGGAGCCCCTCATGGCCACCCCCACCACCCCGGTCACCCCCGCCACCACCCCCCGGACCGCCCTCGGCCGCACCGGCCTCACCACCTCCGTCCTCGGCCTCGGCCTGATGGGCATGTCGGACATGTACGGCCCGGCCGACGAGGCCGAGTCCATCGCCACCGTCCACGCCGCCCTCGACGCGGGCATCACCCTGCTCGACACCGGCGACTTCTACGGCATGGGCCACAACGAGCTGCTGCTGCACGAGGCCTTGCGCGGCCGCGACCGCGACCGGGTCGAGATCAGCGTCAAGTTCGGCGCCCAGCGTGGCCCGGACGGCAGCTGGCTCGGCTACGACACACGCCCCGCCGCCACCAAGTCGGCGCTCGCCTACACCCTGCGCCGCCTGCGCACCGACCACATCGACGTCTACCGCCCCGCCCGGCTGGACCCGAACGTCCCGATCGAGGAGACCGTCGGCGCCATCGCCGACCTGGTGCAGGCCGGTTACGTCCGCCACATCGGCCTCTCCGAGGTCGGCCCCGAGACCCTGCGCCGCGCCGCCGCGGTGCACCCGATCAGCGACCTGCAGATCGAGTACTCGCTGATCTCCCGCAGCCTGGAGGCCGAGATCCTGCCCACCGCCCGCGAGCTGGGCATCGGCATCACCGCGTACGGGGTGCTCTCCCGCGGGCTGCTCAGCGGCCACTGGCAGAGCGGCCTCGAGATCGACCGCAGCGACTTCCGCGGCCACAGCCCCCGCTTCCAGGGCGACAACCTCACCCACAACCTCCGGCTGGTCGAGGCGCTGCGCGCGATCGCCGAGGCCAAGGGCGCCACGGTCGCCCAGGTCGCGATCGCCTGGGTCGCCTCGCGCGGCGCCGACGTGGTGCCGCTGGTCGGCGCCCGCCGGCGGGACAGGCTGGCCGAGGCGCTCGGCTCGCTGCGGGTCGAGCTGTCCGGGGCCGACCTGACGGCGATCGAGGCCGCCGTCCCCGCCGGGTCCGCCGCCGGGGACCGGTACGCTGCGGCACAGATGGCGCACCTGGACAGCGAGCGCTGAACCACCCCCGCCGCCGCCCGCCGCACCCGCACGCGAAGCCCGCACGGGCAGAGCGCAGGGGCAGACCGCACGTTAGGACGTACCCGCCGTGACCACCGACAGCACCCTCACCCCCGAGCAGATCCTGGGCGCGGCGGAGGACGTGCTGCGGCGGTTCGGTCCGGCCAAGGCCACCGTGGTCGACATCGCCCGTACGCTCGGGGTCAGCCACGGCAGCGTCTACCGGCACTTCCCGAGCAAGGCCGCGCTCCGCGAGGCCGTCACCCAGCGCTGGCTGGACCGCGCGCACCACAGCCTGGCGGCGATCACCGCCGAGCGCGGCCCGGCGACCGAGCGGCTGCACCGCTGGCTGGCCACCCTGTTCGCGGCGAAGCGGGCCAAGGCGCTGGAGGACCCGGAGCTGTTCGCGACCTACATGACGCTGGTCGGCGAGCTGAGCGACACCGTCGAGGCCCACATCGAGACGCTGATCGGCCAGCTCGCGGAGATCATCCAGGACGGTATCCACCAAGGCGCCTTCCGCCCCACCCACGTGCGGACCGCCGCCCGCGCGCTCTTCCAGGCCACGGCCCACTTCCACGACCCGGCGCACGCCGCCGAGTGGGCCCGGCCGCAGGCCGAGGCCGACTTCGAGGCGCTCTGGACCCTCCTGCTGAACGGCCTCAGGAGCGCCTGACGCCAGCCTGCCCCGGCGGCCGGCGGTGGTTCACAGGGACCGCAGGGCGACACCGAGGTCCGGACCGCACTTCTCCCAGGAGTCCACGCCCCCGGCCTCGGAGATCAGGTCACCGAGGTACCAGTCGCCGCTCACCGTCCTGACCGCGCAGAGCCCGGCCAGGTCGATCACGCGGTCGGCTCGCAGACGTACGCCGTCACAGGTGACGGCACCGATGATGTCCAGCAGCCGGGCTTCGGGGCAGCCCTTGAGGCGCTGGATGTCGGCCAGGGTCCAGCGCTCGGGCAGGCGTTCGTCGGCGGGCAGGCTGGACGTCGGCTCGGTCACCTCCGGCGCCGCGGTGGGCCGTCCGGTCAGGCACTCGGTACTGCGGTGGTGGAACCGTACCGGGTCGCGGACGACGGCCCGCAGGAAGCGCTCGTTGCCCAAGTCGGCCAGCCGAGCGGCGAGTTCGGCGTCCCTCAAGTCCGCTTCCACGCTCGCACCGGGCTCCGGCGACAGGTCCGGCTCCAACGGCACGCGCACTCCCGGTTCGGCGATCGGCCCCGATCCTGGGGAGTGGCGGACGCCGCCGCACCACCCGCTCCCCCGGCGACGCCGAAGGCCGGGCCCGCGGCTGCCTGCCGCGGACCCGGCCTCCGGAGGTCGGCCCCGGGGGCCGGTCAGTCGCGCGAGCGGCCGAAGACGATCCGGTAGGCGATCAGCAGCACCAGGGCGCCGACGATCGCCGAGCCCCAGGTGGGCAGGTCGAAGAAGTTCTTGGAGATCGGCTTGTCCAGGATCTTGGACGACAGCCAGCCGCCCACGAACGAACCTGCGATGCCGATCAGCGTGGTCACGATGACGCCGCCCGGGTCCTTACCGGGCAGCAGGAACTTGGCGACGGCCCCGGCGACCAGGCCGAGGATGATCCAGCTGAGAATGCCCATACCCTCTGTCCTGCCCTTCGTCGGACGGAGCGAACCGCGTCCGCCTCACCGACCAGGACGCCCTGACGGCCCGCCCGGTTGCACCCGCCGCCAGGAGGACCGCCACCCGGAGGACGGCCCGGCACCTCGGCGTGAGAGGGTCTGGCCCGGACGGGAGGAGGCCCCGATGGACGGGAACGCGACGGCCGGCCGGGTCCTGGTGGTGGACGACGACGCCGCCATCCGGCGCTCACTGGAACGCGGGCTGCGACTGAGCGGCTTCACCGTGCTGCTCGCCGAGGACGGCCGGTCCGCCCTGCGCATGCTCGGTGAGCAACAGGCCGACGTGCTGGTCCTGGACGTCTCGATGCCCGGCCTCAGCGGCACCGACGTCTGCCGCACCCTGCGCGCCGCCCGGGACGACACCCCGGTGCTGATGCTCTCCGCCCTCGACGAGCTGGCCGACCGGGTGGCCGGGCTCCAGGCGGGCGCGGACGACTACCTGGTCAAGCCGTTCGCGCTGGAGGAGCTGGTGCTGCGGCTGCACGCGCTGCTGCGCCGCCGCCCCGCCCAGCCGGCCGGCCGGCTGCGGGTCGGCCCGCTCACGATCGAGCCGGCGACCCGGCAGGCCAGCTGGGAGGACAGCGAACTGCGGCTCACCCGACGCGAGTTCGAGCTGCTCACCCAGTTCGCCCGGAACGCCGGCATCGTGCTCAGCCGGGACCAGCTGCTGGACCGGGTCTGGGGCTACGACTTCGAGGTGCGCACCGACGCGGTGGACACCTTCGTCAGCTACCTTCGCCGCAAGCTGGAGGAGGGCGGCCGGCCCAGGATCGTCCACACCGTCCGCGGGGTCGGCTTCGTGCTGCGGCTGCCGGCGGACGGCCGGACGCCCGAGGACCGGAGCCGGCCGTGAGGCGGCCCGGCATCCGGCTGTCCACCCGGATCGCGCTCTGGGTGACCGTCCTGGTGCCGTTGCTGGTGACCGCCTTCGGCCTGCTGCTGCTCCCGCTGGTCAACCGGGACCTGCACCACCAGGAGGACGCCGCGCTCACCGACCGGGCGGCCGCCGTACTGCCGAGCGTGCGGACCCTGCTCGCCGCCGACCGCCGGGGCAAGCCGAAGGCCGAGCAGAACCAGCAGCGCAAGGTGATCAACGACGCGCTGGACTCCGGCGTCCGGGTCGCCAGCCAGGACGGCGAGGTGCTGGTCGCGATGGGCCCGCAACCGGGCGACGCGGTCCGGCTGCCCACCCGGGCCGGCGGGCCGGTCACGGTGCGCGGCGGCGGCCGGGTCTGGCGGGTGCTGACGGTGCGGATCGACGGCGCGGCGCCGGGCACCCTCTGGCTGGTCGTACCGTCCAACAGCGACGACCCGCAGCTGGCGGCGGTCCGGCGGCGGGTCCTGCTGATCGCGCTGGCCTCCGCGCCGGTCTCCGGGGCGATCGCACTGGCCGTCGCCGAGCGCGGCACCGCCTCGCTGCGGCGGCTCAGCCGGCGGGCGGCCGCGCTCGACCCGGGTGCGGGCGCGGCGGCCTTCGCGCACGGCCGCACCGGCACCGCCGAGGTGGACGAACTCGCCTCCGCCATCGGCCTGGTGCTCTCCCGCTACGACGACCAGGCGGCCCGTACCGCGCAGGCCCTGGACACCGCCCGGTCGTTCTCCTCGGCCGCCTCGCACGAGCTGCGCACCCCGCTGATGAGCATGCGTACCAACCTGGACGTGCTGGCCGGCCACCCCGAACTGCCGCGCGGCGAGCGGGCCGAGGTGGTGCAGGAGCTCCAGCAGGACCACGCCCGGCTGCTGGAACTGCTCACCGCCCTGCACACGCTGGCCCGCGGCGACCTGGTGGACGTCTCGGCGTTCAGCTCCACCGACCTGGCCGAGCTGGTCGACGCGGAGGTGGCGGACGCCGGACGGCGCCGGGCGAACGCGGTGATCCGCACCGAACTCCCGTCCAGGCTGCGGGTGTTCGGCTGGGAGGCCGGGCTGCGGATCATGCTGGCCAACCTGCTGGCCAACGCCAGCCTGCACGGCCGCGGCAGCGACGGCGCGGCCGACATCCTGGTCCGGCTGCGGGCCACCGACGGCTGGGCCGAACTCACCGTCGACGACGCCGGCCCCGGCATCCCGGCCGCCGACCGCGCCGCCGTCTTCCACCGCTTCCACCGACGCCAGGACAGCCCCGGCTCCGGCCTCGGCCTCACCCTGGTCGCGCAGCAGGCCGCGCTGCACCGGGGCACCGTCTCCATCGACGACGGCCCGGGCGGGCGCGGCTGCCGCTTCACCGTACGGCTGCCGCTGCCCGGGGCGGGCGGGGCGGACGGGCCGGGGGCGGGGTTGCCGGCCCGGCGGGACTGGCTCTCCGGCTGAGGCGCGGCCCGGCGCGGGCTTCCACAGGGATTCCACAAGAACGGCACCTACGCTCCTGACCGGTCGGTGCAGACCGATGCCCGCGAACCGGAGGAGACCGCCGTGCCCGTGAACCGAAAGGCCGCTGCCGCGGCAGCCGCGCTCGCCCTGGCGGGTGTCCTGCTGGCCGCCGCCCCCGCCGACGCCGCCGCGACGCCCACGGGCGACGGCTCCAAGGCGATCTGCAAGCGGCTGCCGAAGACCGAGGAGCGGGTCACCAAGGCCCTGGAGCGCCTCAACGGCGACGCCGGCGTGGTCGGCTCGGTGGCCCGCCTGGAGCAGCGGGTGACCAACGCGAAGACGGCCGGCCACACCGAGATCCAGACCTACCTGAACGACCGGCTGACCTACCGCAAGAGCCTGCTCACCACCCTGCAGACCCGGCAGAACGACCTCAAGTCGGTGGCCACCTGGTGCAGCACCCAGCCCTCCGCCGCCGGCAAGTGACCCGCCGCACCGCCCCGGCCCGCGCAGCCCTCGCCGCCGCGGCCGCCCTCCTCCTCCTCACCGCCTGCGGCCCGCACCCCGCCGCCACCCCACAACCCACCACCCCCACCACCCTCGACCAGGCCCAACTGGACGCCCTCCAGCAGAAACTGGACGGCGCCGAAAGCGCAGCCGCAGCAGCCGACCAGAACGCCACCGAGGACAACTGAACCCCCCGGCCACCGAACCCCGGCCAAACCCTCGAACCACCGTAGACCTGCCCTTCCCCGGGGGCAGGTCTACGGTCGTCCGGGGCCGGTTCGCAGGCTTCCACCGCCGGCGCCGAACCCGCGTACCGGCGGGGCGGATTCGAACATAGACTCCCCGGGTCGACCGCCGACCGGGGGAACCATGCGCGACCAGCGGGCCGGGACGGGCCCCTCGATCTCCGTCCTCACCGCGTGCCGGAGCAACCGGGTCGGCACGCTGCCCGCCGCACTCGCCTCCTTGACGGCCCAGCGCCGCACCGACTGGGAGTGGGTGCTCCAGTTCGACGGACCGATCCCCGCCCTCCCCGAACCGCTGGACCGCACGCGAGCGGCCGGACGCCTGACCGTCGGCGGGGCCGACCGGCCCGGCGGCTACGGCCCCGCCGAGGCGCGCAACCGGGGGCTCGCCCGGTGCCGCGGCGCGCTGGTGCAGAACCTCGACTCCGACGACGAGTTGGAGCCGGACGCGCTGTCCGCACTGGCCGACACGCTGCTGAGGCACCCCGAGGCGGCCTTCGCCGCGGGTGACGCCCGTGACCTGCTGCCCGACGGGTCCCTGCGATCCGTCCCGTCGCAGCTGCGGCCCGGCCTGCTCGCCCCCGGCGAGGTCTACCGGCTCTGGCGCACCGAGCCCGCCACCTACTCGGTACCGCTGCATCCGGCCGGAGTGATGTGGCGGCGCGCGGTGCTGCTGGAGTTCGGCGGCTGGCCCGCGCTGTGGGGCATGGACGACACGGCACTGCTGATGGCCGTCTCGGCGGTGCGACCGGGTGTCTACATCGCCGCGGACACCCTGCGCTACCGGCTGCACGACGGCCAGCTCTCGGCCCTGGTGGGTCGCGGCCGGAGCGGGCTGGCCGACCAGGTGGCGCTGATCCGGCAGCGGGTGGCCGCGCTGCGCGAGGTCGCCGGCACCACCGGGTTGCCGTCCGGATGGGGGACGGGGGTGGTTCGGGGGGTGGACGTGGCTTGACTCGGTGGGGGGTTGTCGTGAACGATTCGGCGCATGAAGCCCGGCACCGCTCTGGTCTGCCGCCTGCACGTCGACCTGCGACGTCAGGCGAGCGACATGTGTGCCCGCTGACGGTTGGTCCCCACCCCGTGTCGTCGTCCGGGGTCCTGTTCCGCTGAAACGCCTCCCGCCCTTCCGGTCGGTGCCCGCGCTCGTTCCCGCGCCGGGGCGCCGCCGTCCCCTTCGGCCTCCCTGAGGACTTCCGATGAGTGTTGTGAGCCTTGAAGCGCCACCCGCGCCCGCGCCGCGGCCACTGTCCCCGAACGCCCTGCGGGCGATCGTCCGCGAGCTGGTGGAGCAGCCCGAGGACTGGATCCACCGGGTCCGGCTGGCCAGTACCGACCGCTGGTACGAGCGGCTGGCGGCGGGGCCGGACCACGAGGTCTGGCTGATCAGCTGGCTGCCGGGGCAGTCCACCGGCTTCCACGACCACGGCGGCTCACGCGGCGCGTTCACGGTGGCGCTCGGCGAGCTGGAGGAGCTGTCGCTGGCCGGCCCGCAGGAGGGGCTGCTGATCCGCCACCTCGGCCCCGGCACCGAGCGCTCGTTCGGGCCGGAGTACCTGCACGACGTGCGCAACACCGGCAGCGGCCCGGCGGTGACGATCCACGCCTACTCGCCGCCGCTGAGCGAGATGTCCAGGTACGAGCTGCGGGCCGGCGGCCTGATCCGTACCGCGGTGGAAGGACCGGAGCAGTGGTGAGCGCGGTGGACGTCCTGGTGGAGCGCGCCCGGGAGGGGGTGCACCGGCCGGGGCCGCAGGAGGCCCGGCAGGCGGCCGGGCGCGGCGCGCTGCTGGTGGACATCCGTCCGGCCGCACAGCGTGCCCGGGAGGGTGAGATCCCCGACGCGCTGATCATCGAGCGCAACGTGCTGGAATGGCGGCTCGATCCGACGGGCAGTCACCGCATCCCCGAGGCCACCGGCAGCGAGCTGGAGGTGATCGTGGTCTGCTCGGAGGGGTACGCGTCGAGTCTGGCCGCCGCGAGCCTGCGCCAGCTGGGCCTGCACCGCGCCACCGACCTGGACGGCGGCTTCGTCGCCTGGGCCGCGGCCGGCCTGCCGACCCGCCACTCGGACCAGGGTTTGCGCTGAACGCGGGGCGGGCAACCGGGCGGGCGGGATAGATTCGACAGCTGTTCGATACGACACCGCGTCAATCCGTCCGCCCGCGACCGGCCCACCCTCCGTTCCGTTCCACCGTACGACCACCGCTAGGACCAAACCCTGTGATCAGATTCGACGGCGCAGCCAAGCGCCACCCCGACGGCACGGTCGCCGTCGGAGGCCTTGACCTCGACGTCCCCGCCGGGCGAATAACCGTGCTGGTCGGCCCGTCCGGCTGCGGGAAGACCACGATCCTGCGGATGGTCAACCGGATGGTCGAGCCGACCTCCGGGCGCGTCCTGCTGGACGGGGTCGACGTGGCCGAGCAGGACGCGGCCAAGCTGCGCCGCGGCATCGGGTACGTGATCCAGCAGGCCGGGCTCTTCCCGCACCGCCGGGTGCTGGACAACATCGCCACCGTGCCGCGGCTGCTCGGCTGGGACCGCAAGCGGGCCCGGGCCCGGGCGGCCGAGCTGCTGGAGCTGGTCGGGCTGCCGGCCTCGGCCGGCGGCCGCTATCCGTACCAGCTGTCCGGCGGCCAGCAGCAGCGGGTCGGGGTGGCCCGGGCGCTGGCGGCCGACCCGCCGGTGCTGCTGATGGACGAGCCGTTCAGCGCGGTGGACCCGGTGGTGCGGGCCGGGCTCCAGGAGGAGCTGCTGCGCCTGCAGTCGGAGCTGGGCAAGACGGTGCTGTTCGTCACCCACGACATCGAGGAGGCGGTCCGCCTGGGCGACCAGGTGGTGGTGCTGCGCAGCCACGGCGAGATCGCCCAACTGGCCGACCCGCACACCCTGCTGACCGCCCCGGCGGACGAGGAGGTGGCGGCCTTCCTGGGCCGCGAGCGCGGTCTGCGCGGGCTCGGGCTGCGTCCGGCGGGCACCGTGCCGCTCGACCCGCCGGACGCCCCGCCGGGCGGCCGCCCCGACGGCTGGCGGCTCGCCCTGGACGAGGCCGGCCGCCCGCTCGGCTGGCGCGCTCCCGGCGCGGACGCCCTGCACCCGGCGCCCGTCTTCCACCCCGGCCGGGACACCCTGCGCAGCGCGCTGGACGCGGCGGTGCTCTCCCCCACCGGTGCGGCCGTGGCGGTGGACGACAGCGGCCGGGCGATCGGCACCGCCGACCGGGCGGCGATCCTGGCCGCCACCGCGGCGCCCGTGGCAGCGCCCGCCACGCCCGCCACGCCGCCCGCCGCGCGGGGCACCCAGCAGGCCGAGGCGCCCGAGGCGACCGAGGACCAGGCGGACGAGTCGGCCGAGCACCGGGCGGCCCCCCGTGGACGGTGAACCGCTGGTCCGCTGGAAGTGGATCGGCGACCACCTCCGCTACCTGGCCGACCTGACCCTGGACCACGCCGTGATCGCGCTGGTCCCGGTGCTGATCGGCGCCCTGATCGCCATCCCGCTGGGCCTGGCCTGCACCCGCTGGCCCAAGCTCTACCAACCGCTGTCCGGCCTGTTCAACGTGGTCTACGCGCTGCCGTCGCTGGCCGTCTTCGTGGTCCTCATCCCCTACACGGGGCTCGCCACCCGGGCCACCGTGATGATCCCGCTCACCTGCTACGCCATCGCCGTGCTGCTGCCCACCACGGTGGACGGACTGCGCGCGGTGCCCGAGGCCGTCCGGCAGGCGGCCACCGCGATGGGGTACGGGCCGTGGCACCGGCTGACCGCCGTCGAGCTGCCGGCCGCGGTGCCGTTCCTGACGGCCGGCCTGCGGGTGGCGGCGGTGGCCTCGATCTCGCTGGCCGCGGTCGGCGCCCTGGTCGGCCGGGGCGGCCTCGGGTACCTGTTCATCGACGGCTTCCAGCGGACCTTCCCGACCCCGATCGTGGCCGGGATCGTCCTGGTGGCCCTGCTGGCGCTGGTCACCGATCTGGTGCTGCTGCTGGCCCGGCGGCTGCTCGCCCCCTGGGCGGCCCGGCGGACGGGGGCCGGCCGATGAACTGGCTGAACTGGCTCAGCACCTTCTTCACCGCCCCCGACCACCGCAGCGGCGCGGACGCGATCACCCACCGGATCGCCGAGCACCTGGTGATCTCCGGCCAGGCGCTGCTGCTGGCCGCGGTGCTGGCGGTCCCGGTCGGCCTGCTGATCGGCTACACCGGCCGGGGCACCTTCGTGGTCACCGCGCTCACCGGGGTCGCCCGGGCGCTGCCCACCCTGGGCCTGGTCACGCTGGCCGTGCTGCTGGCCGGCGTCAACGACCTCGCCGTGCTGATCCCGCTGGTCGCCCTGGCCGCGCCTCCGCTGCTGGTGGCCACCGCGGAGGGCATCGCGGGGACGGACCCGGAGGTCCGCGACGCCGCCCGGGGCATCGGGCTGACCCACCGCCAGGTGCTGTTCGGGGTGTGCGTGCCGGCCGCGCTGCCGACCGTGCTGGCGGGGCTGCGCACGGCGGCCGTCCAGGTGATCGCCACCGCGACGGTGGCCGCGTACGTCGGGCTCGGCGGGCTCGGCAGGTATGTGATCGACGGGCTGGCGACCCGGAACTTCCCCACCACCCTCGGCGGCGCCCTCCTGGTGGTGCTGCTCGCGGTGGCCACCCAGCTGGTCTTCGCCCTCCTGATCCGACTCTCCCTGCCGCCCGGCGCCCGCGCCCGGCGGTCCGTCACGACTACCAAGGAAGCACTATGACGTCCCGTCTGGTCACAACCCTCACCGCCGCCGCGATCGTGCTGGGCGCCGCCGCGTGCAGCTCCTCCGGCGGCGGCGACCCGCTGGCGGCCCCCGCCGGCGGCAGCGCCCCGGCGGCCGGCGGCAAGACCGTGGTGGTCGGCTCGGCCAACTTCCCGGAGAACGTGCTGCTCGCCTCGATCTACTCGCAGGCCCTCAAGGCCAAGGGCGTCAAGGTCGAGGAGAAGTTCAACATCGGCAGCCGCGAGGTGCTGTACGGGCAGCTGCAGAGCGGCAACCTGACGGTGCTGCCGGAGTACAACGGCGCCCTGCTCGGCTACCTGGACCCGAAGGCCACCGCCGCCGGCACCCAGGACGTGAACGCGGCGCTGCAGCAGAAGCTGCCCGCGGAGCTGGCCGTACTGGACTCGGCCGCGGCCGAGGACAAGGACTCGCTCACCGTCACCCAGGAGACGGCGGACAAGTTCCAGCTCAAGAGCATCTCCGATCTGGCCGCCAAGGCTGGCGAGTTCACCATCGGCGGCCCGCCGGAGTTCAAGTCGCGCCGCGAGCAGCAGTTCAAGGACGCCTACGGGCTGACCTTCAAGGAGTGGAAGCCGACCGCCGACACCACCGCCAACGCCCTCAAGGACAGCGGCATCCAGGTCGGCAACGTGTTCACCACCGACCCGCGGATCGTCCAGTTCAAGCTGGTCTCGCTGGCCGACCCGAAGAACGTGTTCAGCTCGCAGAACGTCACGCCGCTGGTCAACAAGGCGGGCGTGGACGCCACCACGACCGCCGCGCTGAACGCCGTCTCGGGCAAGCTGGACACCGCCGGGCTGACGGCCCTGATGACCAAGGTCGCGGTGGACAAGGAGGACCCGGCGAAGGTCGCCAAGGACTGGCTGAAGGCCAACAACCTCGGCTGAGCCGAACCACGCAGCACCAGTTCCGGGCCGGACACCTTCGGGTGCCCGGCCCGGCGCCGTACGGGGCGCCGCACGGGCTCCGTCGACCGGCAACCGACGACCGGAAGGTGCGCCGACGAACAGTTAGGGCTCTTGACAGACGACTGGTCTAGTCCAACCATAGGCGTTGGTCTTCCGACCGGGACGCATCGTGGGGGTGTGACCACCGGCCGGCTGTGCTGTCGTGCACCGCCGCACCACCCCAGCTGCAACCGCCGCCCACCGCGGCGGACCACCGCCGCGCCCAGGTCCGGGCCGGCGGGCCATCCTTCCTGTCTGTTGGAGCTTTCATGCGCCTGTACAGATCGATCCAGGCTCTGCTGACCACCTGTGCCACCGTGGCCGCCTCGGCGGGCCTGCTGGCCCTGGGCGGGGGCACCGCCCAGGCGGCGACCCCGCTGCCGCAGCACGTCTTCGCGCCGTACTTCGAGGCGTGGACCGGCGAGAACCCGGCCACCCTGGCGGCCCAGTCCGGTGCCAAGTACCTGACCATGGCCTTCCTGCAGACCGCCACCAAGGGCTCCTGCGCACCGCTCTGGAACGGCGACACGGGGATGCCGGTCGCCTCGACCGTCTTCGGCAGCGAGATCACCACCATCCGGGCGAACGGCGGGGACGTCATCCCGTCCTTCGGCGGCTACACCGCCGACAACACCGGCACCGAACTCGCCGACAGCTGCACCGATGTCAACGCGATCGCCGCCGCCTTCGAGAAGGTCGTCACCACCTACGACATCAGCCGGATCGACCTCGACATCGAGGACAACTCGCTGACCAACACGGCCGGCATCGACCGCCGCAACAAGGCGATCAAGCTGGTCCAGGACTGGGCCGCGGCCAACGGGCGCTCCGTCCAGTTCTCCTACACGCTGCCCACCACCACCAGCGGGCTGGCCGCCAGCGGGCTCGCGGTGCTGAAGAACGCCGTGCAGAACAACGCACGGATCGACGTGGTCAACCAGATGACCTTCGACTACTACGACAACGCCGCCCACACCATGGGCGAGGACACCAAGACCGCCACCACCGGGCTCTACAACCAGCTGGCGAAGCTCTACCCGACCAAGACCCCGGCGCAGCTGTGGGCCTCGATCGGCATCATCGAGATGATCGGGATCGACGACTTCGGCCCGGCCGAGACCTTCACCCTGGCGGACGCCACCAACGTCTACAACTGGGCCGTCGCCAAGGGCGTCAACACCCTGTCGTTCTGGGCCCTCCAGCGCGACAACGGCGGCTGCGTCGGTACCGCGGGCTCCGACAGCTGCTCCGGCATCAGCCAGGGCACCTGGGACTTCTCACACACCTTCGCGCCGTTCACCGGCGGCGGGCAGACCGCCAACGACTTCTCGGTGGGGCTGGCGCCCACCAACGGCGCGGTCAACCCCGGTGGTTCGGCCACCACGACGATCAACACCGGCGTCACCGCCGGCTCCGCGCAGACCGTCAACCTCGCCGTCACCGGCGCCCCCGCCGGCGTCAGCGCCACCCTCAGCGCCTCCTCCGTCACCGCCGGAGCCAGCGCCACCCTGAACATCACCAGCACCGCCGCCACCACCCCCGGCAGCTACCCCCTCACCGTCACCGGCACCGCCCCCAGCGGCAGCCACACCGCCACCTACACCCTGACCGTCAACGGCACGGGCGGCACCGGGCTGGTCAACGGCGGTCTGGAGAGCGGCACCCTGAGCCCGTGGAGCTGCCAGAGCGGCGGCGCCGTGGTCGCCACCCCGGTGCACTCCGGCAGCAAGGCCCTGCAGGTCGCGGCCACCGCGAGCCAGACCGGCGAGTGCGGCCAGAGCGTCACGCTGGCGCCCAACACCAAGTACACCCTGAGCGCCTGGGTGCAGGGCAGCTACGCCTTCCTCGGCGTCAGCGGCGGGGCCACGGCCAGCACCTGGACCTCCAGCACCGGCTGGACCAAGCTGAGCGTCCCCTTCACCACCGGGGCCTCCGGCACCGTCACCGTGTACCTGCACGGCTGGTTCGGCCAGGGCAACGTCTACGGGGACGACTTCACCGTCTCCTGACCCGCCCGACCCCCGCCGGTCCGCACCCGCCCACGGTGCGGACCGGCGGGCCCCGGGTACTGGACCGGCGAGCGGTACTAGACCGCCGGGGCGTCCGCGACCGCGGGCCGGGCGCGGGCCCAGGGGCGGCAGAGCAGCAGGTAGGCGGACCCGGCCAGCAGGGCGCAGGTGAGCACGATGACGCCCAGGGCGACGGCCGAGGGCCGGCCGCCGGCGCTGCTCAGCGGGGCGACCACGGCGCCGCACAGGAAGGTGCTGGTGCCGAGCAGGGCCGAGGCGGAGCCGGCCGCGTGCGGGGCCATGGTGAGCGCCCCGGCCGCCGAGTTCGGGAGGATCAGGCCCTGGCCGGCCATCAGCAGGAAGAGCGCGGGCCACACGCCCGCCAGGCCGACGTCCCAGACCGCGGTGAAGGCGATCAGCGCCGTCCCGGCCAGCGCGGCCATCCCCAGCCCCGTCAGCATCAGCGCGGACTGGCCGAACCGCCCGGCCAGCACCCGGCCGTTGAGCTGGGTGAAGGCGACCACGCCGACCGAGTTGGTGGCGAAGATCAGGCTGTAGGTCTGCGGCGAGACGTGGTAGACGCCCTGCAGCACCACCGAGGAACCGCCGACGTAGGCGAACAGCGCGCCGAAGGCGAAGGTGCTGGTGAGCACGTAGCCGAGGAACGGGGTGTCGCGCAGCAGGCCGCCGATGGCCCGGAAGGTCGAGGCCAGGCCGCCGGCGTGGCGGCGCTCCGGCGGCAGCGTCTCGCGCAGCACGACCAGCGCGCCGACGGTGAGCAGCCCGCCGAGGACGGAGAGCGCGACGAAGGTGCCGCGCCAGGAGGTGAACCGCAGCAGCTGGCCGCCGAGCACCGGGGCCAGGATCGGGGCCAGCCCGGAGATCACCCCCAGCGAGGCCAGGAAGCGGATCATCGCCACCCCCTCGTAGCGGTCGCGGGCGATCGCCCGCGAGATCACCAGCCCGGCCGAGCCCGCCACGCCCTGCACCAGCCGGGCGCCGATCAGCACCTCCATCGTCGGCGCGAGCGCGCAGAGCACGGTGGCGGCGGTGTAGACGGCCAGGCCGACCACCAGCGGCCGCAGCCGGCCGAGCCGGTCGCTGAGCGGGCCGAACAGCAGCTGGCCGAGCGACAGCCCGATCATCGAGGCGGTCAGGGTGAGCTGCGCGGCCGGCACGGTGGAGTGCAGGTCGGACCGCAGGGCCGGCAGCGCCGGCATGTAGAGGTCGAGGGTGAGCGGGCCCAGCGCGGCCAGGCCGCCGAGGACGACCACGGTGGTCGTCCCCGGCGGCGCGCCGGTCGTCGGTATGCCGGCGGTGTCGGTGGTGCGGTCCCCGTCGGCATCGACGGATGGGGCTGCCATGGGGCTCCTTCGGGTGGCGGTTACGCCCCGTCCTATCGCACCCGGAGCATCCCGCGAAACCCGGGCACCCCGATCGTGGGCGGCGTGTGCGTCACTCGGCGGTGCAGCGCATCCCCGACGGCGGCCCGCCGGGACGGAACGCGCGGACCACCTCGATCCGGCCCACCAGGTGCCGGTTGAACTCGGCCAGCTCCTCGGCGGGCACCCACAGCTCCAGGATCGTCCGGCCCCCGGCCTGCCGGACGGGGTACCGGGACAGGAAGGCGCGGTCGACCTCGAACCTGGTGACGTAGCCGACCCCGGAGGCCGGGACGTTCCAGTCGCGGGCGATCCGGATCGCGTAGTCCTCGTTCAGCACCGGGTAGAAGATCGGCTGGTCCGGCAGCCTCGGCGGCCAGGACCGCCGGTCCGCGGCCTCGACGAGCGCGAGCTCCGCGGACCCGGTGGGGCGCCAGAGGGTGGTGGTGTCGGTGGTCATGGGCGCGGCTCTCCTTCCGGTCGCCGCACCGTATCGGGCCTCCCACCCCCGCCACCAGCGGGTTTCCCGGTCGGGCCGGGTCGGCGGCAGTGGTCGGCGGGGGTCGGCGGGCATCGGCACCGGTCAGCGGTAGGCGGCCTCGCCGGTGATCGCCTCGCCGAGGACCAGGGTGTGGATCTCCGAGGTGCCCTCGTAGGTCAGCACCGACTCCAGGTTGTTGGCGTGCCGCAGCGGCGAGTACGCGGTGGTGACACCGTTGGCCCCGAGGACGGTCCGGGCCGAGCGGGCGATCTCCAGCGCGCTGCGGACGTTGTTGAGCTTGCCGAAGCTGACGTGCGCGGGCAGGCTGCGCCCCTCGTCCTTCAGCCGGCCGATCCGCACGGCCACCAGGTAGGCCTTCTCCACCTCCAGCATCATCTCGACCAGCTTCTGCTGGGTGAGCTGGAAGCCGGCGATCGGCCGGTCGAACTGGATCCGGGTCTTGGCGTAGTCCAGCGCCGCGGTGTAGCAGTCGCGGGCCGCGCCGACGGTGCCCCAGAGGATGCCGTAGCGGGCCTCGTTCAGCGAGGAGAGCGGGCCGCGCAGGCCGCGCACCCCGGGCAGCATCGCGTCGGCGGGCAGCAGCACCTCGTCGAAGGACAGCTCGCTGGTGACCGAGGCCCGCAGCGAGAGCTTGCCGTGCACGTCGGTGGCGGTGAAACCGGCGGCGCCGCGCGGCACCAGGAAGCCGCGCACGCCGTCCTCGGTCTGCGCCCAGACCACGGCCACGTCGGAGACCGAGCCGTTGGTGATCCACATCTTGGTGCCGGAGAGCACCCAGTCCGCACCCCGGCGGCGGGCCCGGGTGCGCATGTTGGCCGGGTCGGAGCCGAAGTCCGGTTCGGTCAGGCCGAAGCAGCCGATCGCCCGGCCGGCGGCCAGCTCGGGCAGCCACTGCTGCTTCTGCTCCTCGGAGCCGAAGGCGTGGATGGAGCGCATCGCCAGCGAGCCCTGCACCGAGACGAAGCTGCGCAGGCCGGAGTCGGCCGCCTCCAGCTCCATACAGGCCACGCCGTACTCGGTGGCGGTGGAGCCGGTGCAGCCGTAACCGTCCAGGTGCATCCCGAGCACGCCCAACTTGCCCAGCTCCGGGGCGAGTTCACGGACCGGGAAGGTGCCGCGCTCGAACCAGTCGCCGATCTCCGGGCGGATCCGGTCCTCGGTGAACCTGCGCACGGTGTCCCGGATCAGGCGCTCCTCGTCGGTGAGCAGTTCCCCGACGCCGAGCAGGTCGGCCGGGTCGAGGCGGTCGGGGGTGGTGGCCATGGCGGTCTCCTCGGACGGTGGCGGCGCGGCGGGGTGGGGCCGCGGCGACGAGTATGCCGCGCTGCCGGTACCGGCCGGTACGAGATGATGCCCACAGTCGCCCGACGATTGGAGCCCGACATGCCCACCGTGCCCGGCGCGCCCGGCCCCACCGGCCCCGGCCCCACCGGCGCCACCGACACCGGCGCGCCCGTCATCACCCGGCTCGGCGCCGCGGAACTGCTGGACAGCGCCGACCGGCTCGGCGAGTTGCTGACCGACGCGGTGGCGCACGGTTCCTCGGTGGGCTTCCTGCACCCGCTCGACCCGGGCGCGGCCGCGGACTGGTGGCGGGGCCTGGCCGCGGGCGTCGCGGACGGCTCGATCGCACTCTGGGCGGCGTGCGACGGCGAGCGGCTGCTCGGCACCGTCCAGCTGCGGCTGAACACCATGCCGAACAGCCGGCACCGGGCCGAGCTGGCCAAGCTGATCGTGCACGGCGAGGCCCGCGGCCGGGGCCTGGGCCGGGAGTTGCTCCGGCACGCCGAGCGGCAGGCACCCGCGCTCGGGGTCGGCCTGCTGTTGCTCGACACCCAGAGCGGCAGCCCCGCGGAGCGGCTGTACGACTCCGCGGGGTGGACCAGGCTGGGGAGCGTGCCGGACTACGCCGCCGACCCGGCCGGAGTGCTGCGCCCGACCACGTTCTTCCACAAGTCGCTGGCCTGAGAAGGCCCGTGGGAGGCGCGGGCCGCTCCCCCGCCCGCTCCCCCGCCCGGTCGGCCGCCGTTCAGCGCCGCGGCCGGCGGATCTTCATGTCGTCCAGGCTGGTGGCGCTGCCGCGCAGCGGCCCGTGGCCGGCCCCGCGCCCGGCCAGCGTCGCGGCCGCCCGCTCGCAGGCGCGCGTGACCGCCGCCTCCTCGTCGCCGTCGGCGCCCTGCCGCACCACGCAGCGGAAGGTGAAGGTGCGCAGCGCCCGGTCGTAGATGAGCGTGCCCTCGTCGGTGAACGCGGCGGTGAGGATGTCGTGCTGGTCGGCGGTCGCCAGCAGCGCGGCGCGCCGGCCCTCGTCGAGGCCGGCGAAGACGCCTCGGACGATGACCCGGTAGGTGCGCTCACTCATGGGTGCTGTTCCTGTCCTCGGTGGGGTCGGTCGGGGGCTCCAGCAGGGCGGCCAGTCCGTCCAGGAGCCGTTCGAGGCCGAAGGCGAACCGGTCGTCCATGGTCGGCTCGGTGAGGTCGCCGGCCAGCGCGACGAGGTGGGGGAACTCGGCCTCGGGCAGGGCCCGGAACTGGTCCCCCACCGCCGTGGCGGCGGCCCGGCGGCCGGCCCCCATCGCCTCGGTGGCCGAGAGCGGCGCCTGCTCCTGGAGCACGAAGCCCTGGACGTAGACGCCGAGCAGATGGCTGGTCAGCGCGGCATCGGCGGCGGAGAACCCGGCCTCGCGCAGGCGGCCGAGCTGGTCCTCCATCAGCCGCAGGATGTGCGGGCCGGGCGCCAGCCGGCCGGCCGCCACCTTGGCCGCGTCCCGCTTCCCGAGCAGGTACTGCCGGTGGAGCTCGCAGTACGCGCGGAGCTGGTCGCGCCAGTGGCCCGTGCGCGGCGGTGGCACGGCGTCCGCCATCAGCGCGTCGGTGAGCAGGTCCAGCAGCTGCTCCTTGTTGCGCACGTGCCAGTACAGCGAGGCGGCCTGCACCCCGACCTCGGCGCCGACCTTGCGCATCGAGAGCCCGTCGATGCCTTCGCGCTCCAGCACCCGCAGGGCGGCCTGCGCGATCGTCTCGCGGCTCAGCCCCGGCTGCGCCGCCCCGTCCTCCGTCACCGGCCACTCCTCTGCCCCGGGGAGATCCGCTCGGAAATCCCCTTGCCATCTAACACCGTTAGGGGCATTCTGGCCACGCCATATCGTCTAACACCGTTAGGGAGAGTGATGGAGGAGTGGACCCCTCGGCGCAAGAGGCTGGTACTCGCCACCCTGTGCGCCACCATGTTCATGGCGATGCTCGACAACGTCATCGTCAACAACGCACTGCCGCGGATCGGCCGTGACCTGCACACCGGCGTGGGCGGGCTGCAGTGGGTGGTCGAGGGCTACAGCCTGGTCTACGCCGCCCTGCTGCTCACCGGCGGCACGCTCGGCGACCGCTACGGCCGGCGGCGGATCTTCCTGGTCGGCCTGGCACTGTTCACGGCCGGCTCGGCGGCGGCCGGGCTCTCCTGGTCGACCGGCACCCTGGTGGCCGCGCGGATGCTCCAGGGGGTCGGCGCGGCGCTGCTGACCCCGGGCAGCCTGTCGATCCTGCGGCACGTCTTCACCGACGAGCGGGAACGGGCCCGCGCGGTCGGCCTGTGGTCCGCCGTCTCCGGCCTCGGCCTGGCGGTCGGACCGGTGCTCGGCGGCCCGGTGGTCGAGGCGTTCGGCTGGTCCGGCGTGTTCTGGATCAACGTCCCGGTCGGCGTCGCCGGGCTGCTGCTGGCGGCGCGGGCACTGCCGGAGTTCACCGCCGGTGTCCCGCGGCTCGACCTGCCCGGCCAGGCGCTCTCCGCGCTGGGCCTGGGCGCCCTGGTCCACGCGCTGATCGACGGACCGGGCGAGGGCTGGCGCGCCCCCGCCGTGCTGGGCTGCCTGGCCCTGGCCGCGCTGCTCCTGCCGGTCTTCCTGCTGGTCGAGCTCCGCACCGCCACACCCATGCTCGACCTGCGCCTCTTCCGGGATCCGGTGCTCTGCGGCGCCATGCTCACCGGATTCATGGTGAGCTTCGGGATGTTCGGCGCCGTGTTCTTCCTGCCGCTGCTCATGCAGGACGTGATGGGCTGGGCGCCCTCGGCCGCCGGGATCGCGGGGCTGCCGTCGACCGCGATGATCGTAGCCGCGGCACCGGTGGCCGGTGCGCTGACGGCACGGTACGGCCCCAGGCCGCCCCTGGTGGCCGGGCTGACGCTGTGCGCGGTCGCGCTCGCCGGCCTGTCGGCGTACGGCGAGCACGCCCGCTACCCGCAGTACCTCTGGGTACTGCTGGTGATGGGGTTCGGCATGGGGCTGACCTTCGCGCCGGTGTCGATCACGGTCATGCGGCGCGTCGAACCCGCCCGGGCCGGGATGGCGTCGGCGACCGTCAACACCCTGCGCGAGCTGGGCGGGGTGATCGGGGTGGTGGTGCTCGGGGCGATCCTGGCCAGCCGGCTGCCGCCCGGCCCGGCCGGCCCGGGCACCGACGGGCCGGCCTTCGTCGAGGGGCTGCACCTCGCGCTGCGCTGCGGCAGCGCGGCGCTGGCCGGCACGGCCGCCCTGGTGGCCCTGCTGCTCCGGCCCCGTCCGGCCACCCCCACCGCCCCCGCCGCCGACCGACCTACCCCGGCGGCCGAACCGGCGCACAGTTAGGGCCCGTCTTCAAACCCCCGCCGTCGCCCGCAGGGCGGCCCTGCGGCGTCCGCCGCGTGCTCCCGGCGTACCAGGTGGAAGTCCTCTCCTACCGGATCCCGGCGCAGCGGGAGTGCGCACCGGCTGTCGCGGCGCAGGCGGGGTTTCGGGACAGGCCCTGGGGTTCCCTCGGACCTGGGCCGCTCACCTCCGGGGGCACGGGGCCGGGCGAACCGGAGGACACGGCACCCAACCTCCCGCCCCTTCGGGTCGGACCACGGGCCCCCGGGGGTTCAGCGCAGCAGGCGGTCCAGGAAGGCGTTGGAGAACACCCGCGCCGGGTCGTGCCGGTCGAGCACCGAGACCGCCTCGGCCCAGCCGTCCGCCTCGCCGAGCGAGGCCGGGACGGTGCGGTCGAGCAGCTCCGGTTCGGCCCAGGCCGCAGTGTCGGTGTAGGCCCAGCCCTTGGACCACTCGACCCGCAGCCCGGCCCGGGTGCCGTCGAAGGTCCGCAGCAGGTACTGCTCCAACTCCCGGCAGAACCGGTGCATCCCGGGCGTGCCGGGGAGGGTGAGGACGTCCAGCCACACCGCCGTGTCCCAGTCCGGCCGGTCGGTGCGCGGCCGCAGCGCGGAGAGCAGCGGTGCCCGGGCCCCGCTCACCCCGACGACGGCCGGGTCGTCCAGGCCGGTGACCCGGATCTCCACGCCGCCGTTCACCGGGTACTCGCCGCGCGCCTGGTAGCGGGCCAGCAGCGAGCGGTAGTACGCGGCGAACTCGCCCACCACCCACTGGAGGTCGGCCCGCCGGGCGAGCACCGCGTACCCGTTGGCGGTGACCCGCAGGGTGCTCGGGCGGACGTACTGGAGCAGGGTGCGGGACGGGCCCCACAGGTCGGAGCGCAGCCCGCCGGCCAGCAGGTGCACCAGCGCGTCCCCGCTCAGCAGGTCGCGCAGCAGCCCGCCGCCGAGCAGCAGGTCGGTGAGGTCGCCGGTGAGCCCGATCTTGGTGACCAGGTACTGGAGCTGTCCGAGCAGCGGGGCCGACCCCCACGCCCCGGCCAGGATATCGCCGGCCAGCCGGGCGACCGGCTCCGGGATCCGGTCCGAGAACGGGTAGTTGTACGGCTCGCGCACCTCGCGGGCGGCGATCGGGCGGGCCGGTGCGGCGCTCCAGACCTTGACCCAGGGCTGCTCGGTGAAGGCGTACCAGATCACCTCGACCCGCCCGGACCCGTCGACCAGGCTCGCCAGGGTGCGGCCGCCGGAGCCGGCCGGGGCGAGGAGTTCGGTGGCCGGGATGTCCAGCCGGCTGAGGCAGCGCAGCCGCTGGTCCGGGCCGACCCGCAGCTCGACCTCGGTCAGGAAGGCCCGGCCGAGGTGGACCAGGAAGGCCGCCGCATCCGGCTCGGAGCGGTCGAAGGTGCGCAGCACGTACCGGTCGGTCACCGGGTCCAGGACCACAGCGGTGAACCGGACCACCTGGTTGCTGACCGTGCCGTAGCCGTACCCCGGCAGCGGCTGCCCGCCGGCCGGCGGGACGGCGGTGCCGTGGCCGCCGATGGCCAGCACCCCGCCGACGGTCAGCTCGCCGGGGGCCGGGCAGGCCGCGATCCCGAGGCCGCGGTCGGCGAGGAAGGCGAGCAGCGCCTCCATGTCGGCGCCGGTCCGGACCCGGACGGTGGAGCCGTCGACCAGGGTCAGCGCGGTGAGGTGCCGGGTGGTGTCCAGCAGCAGCACCCGCGCGGCGGCGGGGGTGGCGTCCGGGACGGTGAGCGGCGCCCAGGTGTGCCGGTGGCCCTGGGCGCGCAGCCGCCAGCCGCTCGCCCGGGCCCAGTCGGCCAGCTGCACCACCTGCTCGGGCGATTCGGGCGCGCAGGTCCACAGCTGGTCGGCCCGGATCTCGCCGGACCAGTTGCGGTACTCGGCCCGGTACGGGGTCACCCCGGCGGGCAGCCCGGGCGGCAGCGGGACTTCGGCGCTCGCGCTCTGCGGCCCGAGGGTGCCGTGGAGCAGCCAGCCGGTCACCCCGAGGGCGGCCCCGCCCACCACCGCGCGCCTGGTCAATCCGGTGCCGCGTTCACGTGCTGCCATCGTCCGCCCCGTCTCAGCTCGTCCACGTCCGGGCCGAGGCTAGGCAGCGGCCGGGCGGAGCCGTCCGGGGTCGCACCGATCTTCATCCGTTCGAGTGAAGATTCGACGGATCGTCAGCGGGCGGCCCGAAGTGCTGCATCGGCGAAGTTGTCCCAGTGCCCGGCCGAGGCGACCGGCAGGCAGACCCAGTCCTTCATCGGCCGCCCGCCGGCCGGGTCGAACAGGTGCGCGCCGGGCAGGTGCATCGCCTCGGCGAAGGCCGGGGTGTCGCGCCCCAGCCGGCAGACCAGCTCGCCGCTGTGCAGGCCGAGGAAGGCCTTGCCGTCCTGGCCCTTCAGGCAGGGCATGCCGAACATCTGGGCGCGGATGGCCCCGTGCGGCGCCAAGTCCGCCGCGATCTCCTCGTAGCGGAGCGCCGGATCGGGTGCGCGGACCGGCTCCGGTCCGTCGGCCGGTTCCGGCAGGTCGGTCAGTTCCGGTGTGTCGCTCACCCCGCCATCCTCCCGCACCGCGACGCTGGCCGTGGGTTGCCCCGCCGACCGGCCCGACCGGCCACGGCGACCGGCAGCCGGGCAACGGAAATATTGCGGCCGCCCGCGCGGCTCGGGAGAGCAGGAGGTGTCGCACGATGGGTGCTGAGGACAGGTTCAGGGTCGAGCACGACTCGATGGGCGAGGTGCGGGTGCCGGCGGCCGCCAAGTGGCAGGCGCAGACCCAGCGGGCGGTGGAGAACTTCCCGGTCTCCGGCCGGCGGCTGGAGCGCGCGCACATCGCCGCGCTGGCCCGGATCAAGGCCGCCGCCGCCCGGGTCAACGCCGAACTGGGCGTGCTGGACGGCGAGACGGCGGGAGCGATCGAGCAGGCCGCGTTCGAGGTGGCGGAGGGGCACTGGGACGACGAGTTCCCGGTCGACGTGTTCCAGACCGGCTCCGGCACCTCGTCCAACATGAACGCCAACGAGGTGATCGCCACCCTGGCCGCCGAGCGGCTGGGCCGCCCGGTGCACCCCAACGACCAGGTCAACGCCAGCCAGTCGTCCAACGACGTGTTCCCGTCCTCCATCCACATCGCGGCGACCGCCGCCGTCACCGGCGAGCTGATCCCGGCCCTGGAGCACCTGGCGGCGGCGCTGGAGCGGCGCTCGGCCGAGTTCGCCGACGTGGTCAAGGCGGGCCGGACCCACCTGATGGACGCCACCCCGGTCACCCTGGGCCAGGAGTTCGGCGGCTATGCCGCGCAGGTGCGCTACGGGGTGGAGCGGCTGACCGCCACCCTCCCCCGGGTCGCCGAACTCCCGCTCGGCGGCACGGCGGTCGGCACCGGGATCAACACCCCGCCCGGGTTCGCCGCCGCCGTCATCGCCGAACTCGCCCGCACCACCGGGCTGCCGCTGACCGAGGCCCGGGACCACTTCGAGGCGCAGGGCGCGCGGGACGGCCTGGTGGAGCTGAGCGGCCAGCTGCGCACGGTCGCGGTCGGCTTCACCAAGATCGCCAACGACCTGCGCTGGATGGGCTCCGGCCCGCGCACCGGACTGGGCGAGATCAACCTGCCGGACCTCCAGCCGGGTTCCTCGATCATGCCGGGCAAGGTCAACCCGGTGCTGCCGGAGGTGGTGCTGATGGTGGCCGCCCAGGTGATCGGCAACGACACCACCGTCACGGTGGCCGGCGCGAGCGGCAACTTCGAGCTCAACGTGATGCTGCCGGTGATCGCGCGCAATGTGCTGGAGTCGATCCGGCTGCTGGCCAACAGCGCCCGGCTGCTGGCCGACCGGGCGGTCGACGGGATCACCGCCAACGCCGAGCGGGCCCGCGAGTACGCCGAGTCCTCGCCCTCCGTGGTGACGCCGCTCAACCGGTTCATCGGGTACGAGGAGGCCGCCAAGGTCGCCAAGCAGGCGCTGGCCGAGCGCAAGACGATCCGCCAGGTGGTCCTGGAGCGCGGCCACGTCGCGAACGGCACGCTGACCGAGCAGGAGCTGGACCGGGCGCTGGACGTGCTGCGGATGACCCGGCCCTGAGCACCCGGGGCGGGCCGGGCATGACCGCGGCCGGTGCGACGCCCGACGGCGCGCACCGGCCGGGTGCTCTCACTCAGCTGCCGCCGCCGCGACGCGTCGGGGAGCCGGCCATGGAGATCGCTCCCACCGACAGGCAGATCATCAGACCGCCCACCACCAGGTTGGTCAGGATCGTCCGGAAGACGGCCTCGCTGCCCACCGTCCACCAGGGCGCGAGACAGGTCCACGCGCCGATCGCCAGGCAGGCCCACGCCCGCGCGTGGGTCCGCTCGTAGGCGGAACCGTAGCCCGCCATCAGGACGGTGAAGGCCAACCCGAGAACCAGGTTGCTGATGGTCAGCGCGGAGAAGCCGGAGAATCCGACCACCCACGGGGAGATCGCCAGGAAGAGACCGGTCACCAGGGCCAGTGCCTCGATGGCCTGGGCGCGCGGCGTGGCCGCGGCCCGCTCGTAGTGCTCACGCAATTCCAGGATGTCCGGGTGGTGCTCCATGCCCATGGGCATATGGGTCGACACCGGGACCACCTCCTCGCTCGGGACTTGGCAGGCGTCGTTTTGCTACCCGATCCTGGCCGGATATAACACTTATTCGCACTTTATGTCCGATATTTCATCCAGCGTCCCCGAGCCGCAGTGCCAGCGGCTCCGCCAGGAAGGCGCCGACCGCCTCGACCTCGGCCGCGAGGCCCGGCCGGACGGCCTCCGGCAGCGGCTCGAACGGCTCCACCAGCAGCTCGCCGGGCGCCTTCCGCCACGTCCCGAGCACCCGACCGTCCGCCACCAGCGCGGGCCGGATCACCCCGCCCCCGGCGTTGATCCGCCGGGCCCACACCGCGTCCAGCATCGGCTCCCGGGAGCGGTACCCCAGCAGGAAGTTGTCGTAGCCGCCGAGCAGCCGCACCAGCGGCGGGCCGGCGGGCGGCGGCACCGATCCGGGCAGCGCGGACAGCCCGGGCCGCAGCTCCGTCGCGCCGACCGCGGCGAAGGCCCGCCGCGCCACCGCCACCGGCAGCCCCGACCAGGCCGCGAGGTCCGCCGGGGCGGCCGGGCCGAAGGCGCCGAGGTAGCGCCGGGCCAGCTCGGCGGCCACCGCCTCCTCGACCACTGGCCTCCCGGTCGCCGGCCTCCCGGTCGCCGGAGCGCCGACCGCCGGATCGCGGCCCGGCGGCACCGGCCGGTACCCGGGTTCGCGCGGCGTCACGTCCGCACCCCGGCAGAGCACGCCGTGCGCCGCGAGGAAGGCCGTCAGGTGCGCGGGCGCCTGCCCGGTGGGCTCCACCGGGACGCCGTGCTCGCGCAGCCGCGCGATCAGCTCCGCCCGGCTCGGCGGCGGATCCAGCAGTCCGGGGGCGACGGCCAGCGCCCGGGCGCACAGCTCCTCGGTCAGGCCCAGCTCCCGGCGGCGCCGGGCGCCAGCCCTCAGCAGCCGCTCCCGGTACAGCGCCAGCAGTCCGGCGGCCTCCTCGGCCGGCACCAGGTGCAGGGTGCCGCGCATCAGCCAGCTGGCGACCACCTCGCCGGCCCGGTACGCGGCCTGCACCGCGGCCGGATCGGTCAGCCCGCGGGCCCGTAGCGCCAGCCGGACGGCGCCGGCGTCCTGGGCCTGGACGCCGGCGCAGCGGCGGGCGATCTCCGCGACCGCCGAGGGCCGCTCGGCGAACTGGGCGTGCATCCGCCACCGGAGCAGCTCGGCTTCCTCGGTCATGCCGCCATCCTGCCGGTCGGCGGGGCCCGCCGGGCTCAGGCCGGTTCGGCCGGCTCCGTCCCGAGCGTCCGCCGCAGCAGGCGGACCAGCCCGCCGAGGATGACGGCGCCGCCGACGAGCACCAGGAACTCCGTCCCCGTCCGGATCATCAGCGCGGACAGCGGACCGGCGGGCAGGTACTGCAGCAACCAGGGCGACGCTCCGAGCGCGATGCCCGCTCCCCTGAGCCGGTCGGGCCGGCGGGCCGAGAGGTGCAACAGCAGCAGCACCGCCGCGACCACGAACGCCCAGGTGGCGGCCAGGGCCGGCACCGAGTGGATCGGGATGCCGATCAGGACCGCCGCGCCCTGGGATGCCCCGGCCAGCGGCAGGCCGACCAGGAGCGCGACCGCGGTGACCTCCCACCGCCCCCGCCGGCCGGTATCCACCAGGTCCGGCGGGGCGAGCAGCACCAGCGCGCCGAGCACGGCCAGCCGCAGCGCCTCACCGGCGACCCCGTAGGTCTGCCCGAGCACGACCATCAGGGCGCAGTCGACGAAGATCGCCAGCACGGCCACCCTCCTGGCCGGTCGCCAGCGGCCCAGCGCTGCGAACAGCAGGGTCACGATCCAGGGCGCGCTGAACGCCACGAACAGGCCCGCCACGACCAGGGCCCACCGAGGCCGCGCGCTCGCGCCGGCGAAGGCGTCGGCGACCTCGCCCAGGCCCGGCAGCAGATAGGCCAGGCAGGCACCCACCGCTATGGCGAGCGCGACCGGTGCGGCCCCGGCGAGCACCCGCCCGGCCGGATCGGTCGGGCCGATCCGCAGCCGCAGCCGCAGCGCGTGGGAGGCGAGGTCGAGGCGTTCGCGGAGCAGCTCGCGGCGGCCCAGGCCCTCGGTGGCCTCGGCGAAGGTGGCGGCGATGTCCTCGCCGTGGAGTTCCCGGTAGCGGGCCGGGTAGAGGCCGACCAGCAGCCGGCCGACCTGCGGGGTGTGCCGCTCGCTCATGCGCTCGCTCCGTTCGGGCGCAGCCGGGCGGTGCCCAGGCGGCGTTCGGCCTCCAGCACGGCGAGCCGCAGCCGCCGGGTCTCCTCGGTCAGCAGTTCCTTGCCCTGCTCGGTGAGGGCGAAGGTGCGGCGCAGCCGTCCGCCGACCACCTGCTCGCCCTCGATCCGCACCAGGCCCTGCTGGAGCAGCCGGTCGAGCGCGGTGTAGAGGGTGCCGGTGCGCAGTCGGGTGCGGCCCTCGGAGATGGCCAGCACCTCCTGGATGATCGCGTAGCCGTGCCGCGGGGCATCGGCCAGCGCGGTGAGTACGAGCCGGGTCGGCTCCTGGACTTGACGGTCTGTCATGGGGCGAGCATAGGCCCACCGTCGCCATATGTCGATGATCTACCTATCAAGGGTTCCGGGTGAGCTGCGTCTCAACCCGGGCCGGCCCCGTTGCCTATGCAACTCGTTGCATAGCAGGATGCGGGTATGGCACTGGAGCACGCGATCCTCGTCTCGCTGCTGGAGCAGCCCGGCTCCGGCTACGAGCTGGCACGCCGGTTCGACCGGTCGATCGGCCGCTTCTGGACCGCCACCCATCAGCAGATCTACCGGGTGCTGCGGCGGATGGAGGCGGACGGCTGGATCGCCGCCGAAGAGGTCGCCCAGGACGGCCGGCCGGACAAGAAGGTCTACTCGGCCGCCGACCCCGGCCGGGCCGCGCTCTCCGGGTGGTTGCGCGAGCCGGTCGAGCCGGAGACCGTCCGGCACGAGCTGGCCGTGAAGATCCGCGCCGCCGCCTTCGACGACCCCGCCGCGCTGATCTCCGAGGTCGAACGGCACCGGGAGTCGCACGCCGCCCTGCTGGCCCGCTACCTGGCCGGCGAGCAGCGGGACTTCCCGGCCGGCTCCGCGCCGGACGCCCGCCAGGAGCTTCAGCACGTGGTGCTGCGCGGCGGCATCGAGTACGAACGGATGACCCTCGCCTGGCTGGACGACGTGCTCGCCACCCTGCACCGCCTCGGCGGCCGGCGCCCGCACCACTGACGTCGCAGCCCCCGCCCTCGAACCCCTGACCCTCGAACCCCCTGGGACGGACACCATGCTCTTCAACCCGCGCAGCTACGACCCCGTGCAGTTCGACGAGCCGACCCGTCGGCTGCTCCGCGCCACCGTGGACTGGTTCGAGTCGCGCGGCAAGAAGTCGCTGATCGACAGCTACATCGACCGCACCTGGTACGCGGACTTCCTCGAGTTCGCCGCCAAGGAGGGGCTGTTCGCGGAGTTCCTGACGCCGTCCTCGGCCGACTCCGGCAAGCGCTGGGACACCGCCCGCAACGCCGAGCTGAACGAGATCCTCGGCTTCTACGGCCTCGGCTACTGGTACACCTGGCAGGTCACCATCCTGGGTCTCGGCCCGGTCTGGCAGAGCGAGAACGAGGCCGTCCGGGCCCGTGCGGCCAAGCTGCTGGCCGAGGGCCACGTGATGGCCTTCGGCCTGTCCGAGCGCAGCCACGGCGCGGACATCTACTCGACCGACATGATCCTCACCCCGGACGGCGAGGGCGGCTTCACCGCCACCGGCTCCAAGTACTACATCGGCAACGGCAACGTGGCCGGCCTGGTCTCGGTCTTCGGCCGCCGCTCCGACGTGGACGGCCCCGAGGGCTACGTCTTCTTCGCCGCCGACAGCCGCCACGAGGCCTACCACCTGGTCAAGAACGTGGTGAACGCGCAGATGTACGTCAGCGAGTTCCGGCTGGAGGAGTACCCCGTCCGGGCCGAGGACGTGCTGCACACCGGCAAGGCCGCCTTCGACGCCGCGCTGAACACCGTGAACGTCGGCAAGTTCAACCTGTGCACGGCCTCGGTCGGCATCTGCGAGCACGCCATGTACGAGGCCGTGACGCACGCCCACAACCGGGTGCTGTACGGCAGGAAGGTCACCGACTTCCCGCACGTGCGCCGGGAGCTGACCGACGCCTACGCCCGGCTGGTCGCGATGAAGCTGTTCAGCGACCGGGCGGTGGACTACTTCCGCACCGCCTCCGCCGAGGACCGCCGCTACCTGCTCTTCAACCCGATGACCAAGATGAAGGTCACCACCGAGGGCGAGAAGGTCATCGACCTGATGTGGGACGTCATCGCGGCCAAGGGCTTCGAGGCGGACACCTACTTCGACAAGGCCGCCAAGGACATCCGCGGCCTGCCGAAGCTGGAGGGCACCGTCCACGTCAACCTGGCGCTGATCCTCAAGTTCATGGGCAACTACCTGTTCAACCCGGCCGAGTACGCGCCGGTGCCGAGCCGGCTGGACGCCGCGGACGACGAGTTCCTGTTCCGCCAGGGCCCGGCCCGGGGCCTGGGCGCGATCCGCTTCCACGACTGGCGGACCGCCTACGACGCGCACGCGCACGTCCCGAACGTGGCCCGGTTCCGCGAGCAGGCGGACGGCTTCTGCGCGCTGCTGCTCTCGCACGCACCGAGCGCCGAGCAGCAGCAGGACCTGGACTTCCTGCTGGAGATCGGCCAGCTGTTCGCGCTGGTCGTCTACGGCCAGCTGGTGCTGGAGCAGGCCGAGCTGACCGGCCTGACGGCGTCCGAGGACGGCGCGGACGTGCTGGACCAGGTCTTCGACGCGCTGGTGCGGGACTTCTCCGCGCACGCCACCGAGCTGCACGGCAAGGCCTCCACCAGCGAGGAGCAGGCCGCCTGGGCGCTCGCCCACGTCCGCCGCCCGGTGGCCGACACCGAGCGCGCGGCCCGGGTCTGGAGCAAGGTCGAGGCGCTGAGCGGTGCGTACGAGATGCAGCCGTAAGGACGGCGCAGGGCGGGGGCACCGGTCGATCCGGTGCCCCCGCCCTCGTGCGTGGTGATGCGTCAGAAGGTGAGCTTCCAGCTGTCGATGTAGCCGGTGTCCTGCGCCGCGACGTCCTGGACCTTCAGCTTCCAGGTGCCGTTGGCCACCTCGGCGGAGGCGTTCACCGTGTAGCTGGTGACGACGTTGTCGGCGGAGTCGTTGCTGCTGGAGTTCTTCAGCCGGTAGGCGGTGCCGTCCGGCGCGACCAGGTCGATCACCAGGTCACCCCGCCAGGTGTGCTTGATGTCCACGCCGACCTGGAGCGCGGCCGGCGCGTTGCCGGTCCGGCCGGAGACGGTGACCGAGGAGGTCACGGCGGCGCCCGCGTCCGGGATCGCGACGTCCGCGGTGTTCTCGAAGACGTTGCCGCCCGGGGTGGTCGGCGACGGCGAGGGGGACGGCGTGCTGCCGCCGGCGCCGAGGGTCCAGATCGCGTACGCGATGGCGTCGCTCATCCGGTCCAGCGCGGTGTCGTCGATGTTCGCCGAGGTGTCGCAGGAGGCGTGGTAGCAGCGGTCGAAGGCCTGCCCGGAGGTGCCGCCCCACTTGGCGGCCTGGGCGGCGGTCTTGATGTAGTCGGCCCCGCTGAACAGCCCGCCGACCGCGATGCCCGCGTTCTTGAACGGCGAGTGGTCCGAGCGGCCGTCGCCCTCGGTCTCCGGCTCGGTGGCCACACCCAGGCCGGAGAAGTAGTTCTTGAACAGCGTGTCCAGCGCGGCGTTGTCGTCGTAGACGAAGTAGCCCGGGTTGGGCGAGCCGATCATGTCGAAGTTGAGGTACGCCTCGATCTTCGAACGGTCGCTGCTGGACACGCTGTTGACGTAGTTCTTGGAGCCGACCATGCCGGCCTCCTCGGTGCCCCACCAGCCGAAGCGCAGGTGCTTGGTGGGCTGCAGGCCGGCCCGCGAGACGGCCAGCGCGGTCTCCAGGATGCCCGCCGAGCCGGAGCCGTCGTCGTTGATGCCGGGGCCGGCGGTGACGGAGTCCAGGTGGGCGCCGACCATGACCGTGTGGGCGGTGTCGCCGCCCGGCCAGTCCGCGATCACGTTCCAGCTGGTGGCGCCGTTGTAGGTGTAGGACTGCAGCACGGTGGTGAAGCCCGCCGCGTCCAGCTTGCCCTTCACGTAGTCGGCGGAGGCCTTGTAGCCGGCCCGGCCGTGCGCCCGGTTGCCGCCGTTGGCGGTCGCTATGGACTGCAGCTGGGCGAGGTGCGCCTTGACGTTCGCGACCGGGATGTCCGGTGCGGCGAGCGCGGCCTGACGGGCCGTGGAGCTGGCGGAGGCACCGCCCGGGACGAGGAAGGTGGCGACGGCGGCGGCGGTGACGGCGGCGGCCGCCACGGCGGAGCGGCGGACACGGGATCGCCGTATCGCGCGCCGCACAGCGGGCTCGGGCATGGGGGCTCCAGATTCCGGTGGGGCAGAACGGGAACAGGGCAGGACGGAACAGCGCAGGGCCGGACCGCCGCGCGCGGTTGGGGTGCGAGCGCGGCGCCGGGAAAAACTTGACGCGACCATGATGATTGGGTGAAAGCAAAGCACTCGTCAAGAGGCCCGCCCACCCGGACCGTCGCTCAGCGCTCGGCGAGCCGGTTGATCTCCCGGGTGGGCAGCACGTGCTGCTCGTCCCCGTGCAGCGCCACCGCGAGCATCGCCCGGCCCACCGCCTCGGTGGTGGTCACCCAGCGCGGGAAGCACCGCCGCAGCACCGGCAGCATCGGCCTGGTCAGCGCGTACCCGGCCCGGTACCAGCCGGTGCGGGAGCTGGCACCGTGCAGCGGCTGGATGAAGCCGGGGCGGAACACGTAGGTGCCCCCGCCGAGCGCCAGCAGGTCGTTCTCGGCCCGGCCCTTGACCCTGGCCCACATCGCCCGCGAACGCCCGGTGCGGTCGGTGCCCTCACCCGTGACGTAGGTGAAGACCAGGCCGGGGTTGCGGCCCAGCAGCTCGCGGGCCGCGGCCAGCGGGAAGTCGTAGGAGATCCGGGTGTAGGCCGGCTCGTCCAGCCCCACCGAGGAGACGCCCAGGCAGTAGAAGCAGGCGTCCAGCCCGTCGAACCGGTCACCGACCGGCGCCAGGTCGGCGAAGTCACCGACCGCCAGCTCGGTCAGCTTGGGGTGCGAGCGCCCGAGCGGCGAGCGCACCACCGCGAGCACGCTCGCCACCCGCTCGTCCAGCAGGCACTCGCGCAGCACCCCCTGACCGACCATGCCCGAAGCCCCGAAGACGACAACCCGCAGTCCACCCACAGCGCAGCACTCCCGGCCGATCGACGAATTCCTGACACCGATCCTGGCACCCCGGGCCCGCCGGCACCCCGGCGGCCCGCACCCGGCCGGCACTGCCATCCGGGTGACTCTTGGGGACACGCGCAGCCCGCCGGCCGTGTTCGGGGGATCCCTCGACGGCAGATCGGACCGGACCGTCCCGAAAGGCACCCCCCATGGCATCGAGACTCCGCCTGGCCTCCGCCCGGCTGGCGCTGGCGGTCGGCGCGCTGGCCGCCGGCACGCTGCCGGCCGCCGCGGCCGCACCGGTGGTGCCCGCCCCGCCCGCCGACTTCGGCAGCTGCCGGGCCGGCGCCGCCGCGCACCGCCCGTGCCTCGCCCTCGGCACGCCGCAGCGGCTGGGCCGGGGGCTGGTGCGGACGTACGGACAGCTGGACGGCGGCCGGCCGCTGGCCGTCGGGATCCTCTACTCCGAACACGCCCTGGACGGCCTGCCGACCGCGATGACCGACGGCCACCACTGCTTCGACATCGACGGGGACGGCACGATCGACCCGATGACCGAGTGCGTGGCCAACCACGAGTACGTGCTGCCGCTGCCGCGCGCGGTGCTGGACCTCCCCGGGATGCCGCTGAAGTGGGCCCTGCTGAACTGGAACCCGATGGGGCACCCGCCCGCCGGCGCCTACGACCGACCGCACTTCGACAACCACTTCTACCTCCAGTCGAAGGCCGAGCGGGACGCCATCCGCCCCGGCCCCTGCCGGGGCGTCATCAACTGCGCGGACGCCGCCACCGCCACCCGCGCCGTCCCGCCCGAGTACCTCCCGCAGGGGTACCAGAACCGGAACCTCACCGAGGCGGCCATGGGCAACCACCTGGCCGACCCGTCCTCGGCCGAGTGGCACGGCGCACCGTTCACCAAGACCTTCGTCTACGGCTCGTACGACGCCCGGATCAGCTTCCTGGAGCCGATGGTCTCGCTGGCCGCCCTGCGCGACGCCCGGGACGCGGACCAGGCGTCCGCCTGCGCCCCGGTCAAGCAGCCGCAGGCCTGGCAGCAGCCCGGCTGGTACCCGCGCGCCTACTGCGTCCGGTACCTGGCCGAGCGCCGGTCCTACGCCGTCTCGCTGGAGGACTTCGCCCGGCACGGGTAGCCGGCGGGCGGGCCGCCCCCGTGATCATCCGGCCCTCGGGCAGGGCTACGGTGGAGGCGAGCACCCGGGAGATCCGGGTGAGCACCGGGGAGGGGAACGACCATGTCCGACCTGCCGCACGCGCACTACCTGGCCGCCGTGCACGCCGCACTGACCGCCGAGGGCCTCGGGGTGCGCCGCAGCTGGAGCACGGAGCTCACCCACCGCGCCTGGAACCTCGACGTCGCGGAGCCGGAGGACTCGGACTGCGGCTTCACGTTCGAGCCCGGCCACTTCCAGGAGTCGGGGTGGAGCGACCACGACTGGGTCCAACTCGGCTGGGAGCACCACCGGGGCTGGCACCTGATGGAGGAGGACAGCGGCCTGCTGATCATCCCGCACTTCTCCTACCGCCTGGGGCTGTCCGAGCTGTTCGCCGACCCCGCCGACGTCGCCACCGCGGTCCGGCGGTGGCTGCCCGGCCCGGGCCGGGACGTCCCCGAGCTGACCGGCAGGTGGTCGGGCGCGGACCGGGCCGAGGCGGACCTGCTGGCCTGGCACGAGGGCAACGGCCACTGCTTCACCCGGGACGACGAGCACCGGCGCCGCGACGAGGAGGAGCAGAGCGACGAGCGGCCCGCCGGCTGCCGCTGCTCCTACCAGCCGTGCGGCTTCGTCGCCGTGCGCGACATCCGCTCGGACTGCTCCTGGCATGCCACCGTGCACCGGCGCGGGCTCTACCGGGTGTCCTCGCACGGCCCGACCGACTGCCCGGACACGCCCGCGGGAGACCTCGGCTAGCCGGCCCAGACCCGGGCGGCGTGGTCCAGGACGTTGCGGCCGAGGATCTTCTCGATCCGCTCCGATCCGAAGCCGCGCCGCTCCAACAACCGGACCAGCTCCCGGAACCGGTCCACCTCCCGCAGGTCCTCGACGAACGGGAGGGTGTCGGCGCGCGCCCCCGCCGCCGCCACGCCGCTGCTGCGGCGCAGCTCGACCGCCTCCGCCGCGCGGGCGTGGCCCGGAGAGGGTCAGGAACGGCATGAAGTAGATGCCGACGAAACCGCCGCGGGAGGCGACCAGGCGCAGTTCCTCATCCGTCTTGTTGCGCGGCAGGTCGGCCAGCGCCCGGCAGCCGGTGTGGTTGATCGAGACCGGCTGCCGGGCGGCCTCGGTGGCCTCCCGGCAGGTGCGCTCGCCGCTGTGCGAGAGGTCGACGATCACCCGGCGCTCGTTCAGGCCCGCCACCACCTCGCGCCCGAAGGCGGTCAGGCCGCGGTTCTCCGGGGCCGTCGAGCCGTCGCCGAGATGGTTGGCCTGGTTGTCGGTGAGCTGGACGACGCGTACCCCCAATTCGGCGAAGGTACTGATCCGGTCGAGGTCCGTGCCCAGGGCGACGGCGTTCTGGAAGCCGTAGACGATCCCGATCCGGCCGTCCCGCCGGGCCCGGTGGACGTCCTCGACGGTCCGGACCTTGACCAGGTCCGCGGCGTTGTCGCGGATGATGCCGTCCCACACCGCGATCTCGTCCAGGGTGTGCTCGTACGGCGGCAGGTCACCCATGGTGCAGCCGAGCGTGATGGTGACGGCGGTCAGGCCGGAGGCCCGGGCGTCGGCCAGGGCGCGCGCGTCGACGGCCAGTTGGGCGCTGCTCCGGTTCAGCTGCCCGGCCGGGCCCGCCGCACCGCGTCCGGCTCGGCCGGGGCCAGCGCCTCGCTCGCCCACATGCCGGCGGGGGCGGGCGAGGTCCAGGGGGTGCCGGGCGATCGGGTCGCGCTGCTGGGGGCGGTCCTCGCCGGGGACCATTCCGGGCGCGGCTCGGCGGGCGAGCTGACCGTGTTCAAGTCCACCGGCCACGCCGCGCTCGACGTGGCGGCCGCCCGGGTGGTGCACGACCGCGCGCGGGAGCAGGGCATCGGGGTGCGGGTCGACCTGTGAGCGGTGCGGCCCCGGGGTCCGGTCGCGGAACCGGAACCGCGCGGCGCCCGTCCAAGGGCCGTCACCCCGTCAGCTCCGGAAGGACACCGCCGTGAAGCGTCGCGCCGCCGCCCTCGCCCTGGCCCTCGCCGCCGTCGCCGTGACAGCCGCCTGTGCGTCCCCCGACCACGGGGCCGTCACCCTCACCGCCGTCGCGCCCGCGGCCGACACCGCCGCACCGCCGGCCGACCTGTGGGGCGCCGCCTCCGCGCTCGGGGACCAGGGCCGCGGCGAGTTCGCCGACACCTGGTCGGCGCTGTCCCTGGACGGCGGCCGCAACCGGGTGCTGCTGTACGCGACCGACGCCGACCGGGCCCGCCAGCTGGTCGCGGCCGCCCGCCGGGCCCACCCGGAGACGGCCCGGGTGCCGGTGGACGTCACCGTGTGCGGGTACAGCGCCAGGGACGAACTCGCGGCGGCGCAGCGGGTGATGGCCGCCCAGGGGGACGGCCGGATCCACCTGGAGGTGCTGGGTGCCACCCCGGCGGCGGACGGCACCGGGATCCTGGTGCACGCCACGGCCGAGACGCTGAAGTCGCCCGCATTCGCCCGGCAGGTCCGGGCGGCGGCCGGCGAGGTCCCGGTCCGGCTGGTGGAGGGCCCCCGGGCCGTCCCGGCCGAAGGCCCGCACTGAGGCCCTGGCCACCCACCACCGGGGGCGTCGGGGAGCTACCCCCGGGACGCCGGGCCGGTCTGAACCGGCAGGGCGGAGGGCAGGCCCCACTCGCTCCAGGAGCCGTCGTACACCGCCAGGTCGCGGTAGCCGGCCAGGTCGGCGCCGAGCGCCAGGACGCAGGCGGTCACCCCGGATCCGCAGCTGACCACCAGCCGCTCGCGCCCGCCGACCAGGTCGGCGAACAGGGCCCGCAGCTCGGCGGCCGGGCGCATCCGGCCGGCGTCCTGGAGGTCGCCGAACGGGAGGTTGAGCGCGCCGGGCATGTGGCCGCGCCGCAGCCCGGGCCTCGGCTCCTCGACCTCCCCGGCGAACCGCTCCCGGGTGCGGGCGTCGAGCACCGCGGTGCCGTCCTCGGCGAGTGCCCGCACCACCGCCGCACTGTCGACGATCAGCCCAGGACGCGGCCTGGCCGTGAAGTCGCCGGCGGGCGGCGGCCCGGCCGCGGCCCGGCCCGGCGGCAGCCCGGCGGCGGTCCAGGCCGGCAGGCCCCCGTCGAGCACCGCGGCGCGGTCGAAGCCCATCGCGCGCAGCATCCACCAGGCGCGGGCGGCGGAGTAGATCCCGAGGCGGTCGTAGGCCACGACGGTGCTGTGCCCGCCGACCCCGAGCGCCCGCAGCTCCCGGGTGAACCGCTCGGCTCCCGGCATGGTGTGCGGCAGCGGGCTCGACGGGTCGGACAGCGGGCCGTCCACGTCGAACCGTCGGGCGCCGGGGATCCCCGGGTCGTCGCCCGCGGCGGCGCCCACGCTCGCGTCCAGCACCACCAGACCCGGGTGGTCCAGGTGCTCGGCGAGCCAGCCGACGGTGACCAGGGGCCCGGGGACGGACAGCGCGGCCATGGGGTTACCTCCGATGCTCCAGGGGGTTCGTAGCCTGCCAGACGAAGATCACCGCCCGCGCCCCGGCACCCACCCACCGTGCGCCGGCGGCCCCCGGCCCCCGGCCGAGGCCCCCGGCCCGGCGGCCTCGGCCGGGAGGCACCCGCGGGAGGGTCGTACGGTGGAGGAGGAGGCGGCTTCATGAACTTCACCGACCGCAGGGACGCCGGCCGCCGCCTGGCGGCCGAGCTCACCCACCTGCTCGCCGACGACCCGGTGGTCGTGGCGCTGCCCCGGGGCGGGGTGCCGGTGGCCGCCGAGGTGGCCAGGGCGCTCGGCGCCCCGCTGGACATCTGCGTGATCCGCAAGCTGGGCGTGCCCGACCAGCCGGAGCTGGGGATGGGCGCCATCGGCGAGGACGGTGCCCGGGTGGTGAACGAACGGGTGATGCGCGGCGCGGGCGTCTCCCCCGCGCAGCTCGCCGAGGTCGAGCAGCAGGAGCGGACCGAGCTGGCCCGCCGGGCCCGGCGCTACCGGCGCGGCCGCCCGGGCGTGCAGCTGCGCGGCCGCACCGTGGTGGTGGTGGACGACGGGGTGGCGACCGGCTCGACCGCGCTGGCCGCCTGCCGGATCGTCCGGGCCCGGGGCGCCGCCCGGGTGGTGCTGGCGGTGCCGGTCGCGCCGCAGGACTGGGCCGAGCGGCTGGAGGAGGCCGCCGACGAGCTGGTCTGCCCCTTCACCCCGGCCCGGTTCTGGGCGATCGGGCAGTTCTACCAGGACTTCGAGCAGACCACCGACGACGAGGTGCTGGACTGCCTGGCCGAGGCCGGCGAGCGGCACGCGGCCGAACCCGCCGTCCGGGAGGTCCTCTACACCCTCCCGGACGCCCGGCTGGCCGGCGACCTGCTGGTGCCTCACCACCCGCTCGGCGTGGTGCTGTTCGCGCACGGCAGCGGCAGCAGCCGGCACAGCCCGCGCAACCGCGCGGTCGCCGCCTCGCTCAACCGGGCCGGCCTCGGCACCCTGCTGCTCGACCTGCTCACCACGGCCGAGGAACCGGACCGGGACAAGGTCTTCGATCCGCCGCTGCTGGGCGCCCGGCTGGCCGAGGTGACCAGGCGGCTGCGGGCGGACCCGGCCTGCACCGGCCTGCCGGTCGGCTACTTCGGTGCCAGCACCGGCGCCGCCGCCGCGCTCTGGGCCTCGACCGAGCCGGGCACCGAACCGGCCGCGATCGTCTCCCGGGGCGGGCGGCCCGATCTGACCGGACCCCGGCTGGCCGAGGTCACCGCTCCCACCCTGCTGATCGTCGGCGGCGCGGACACCGGGGTGCTGGAGCTCAACCGGCTGGCCCGGGCCGAGCTGCGCGCCGAGAGCTCGCTGCTGGTCGTGCCCGGGTCGGGCCACCTGTTCGAGGAGCCCGGCGCGCTGGCCGCCGTGGCCCGGCTGGCCACCGAGTGGTTCACCCGGCACTTCACGTTCGAGGATTGATCCGGGAGCCCCACCAGCACCGACCGACCCCCCGAAGGACTGGTCAATCTGAGCAGAAGAAGCGGTCCGGCGCTGCTCACCTTGTACACATTGATCAGTGAAAACCCGACCTGTTGCCCAACCAGCCCTCCAGGAGCAAGCTCAGCGCAACCGATGGCGCCGACCCCTGCGCCGCGGACCCCTCGACGTGGAGGAAGCACCGATGACCGCCAACGCCGTTGAACTCACCCCCGAGGAGCTGGAGGCCGGCCTCGACGCGGAGCAGCTGCGCCGCCTGGTGGGCCTGGTCGAGCACAACCCGGCCAACGACCCCTTCCCGGTGATCGCCCAGGACGCGGTGGTCTTCGTCGTCGGCAACGCCACCCTGACGGCCCAGCTCTACCAGGTCGTCTTCGGGATGGACCTGGTCGCCTACTCCGGCCCCGAGACCGGCCGCCGGGACCGCAAGGCGTACGTGCTGCGCTCCGGCTCCTGCCGGTTCGTGATCAAGGGCGGGGTGGCCCCGGACAGCCCGCTGCTGGAGCACCACCGCCGGCACGGCGACGGCGTGGTCGACCTGGCGATCGAGGTCCCGGACGTCGACAAGTGCATCGCGCACGCCCGGGCCCAGGGCGCCCGGATCCTGGAGGAGCCCAACGACGTCTCGGACGAGAACGGCACCGTGCGCCGCGCCGCCATCGCCACCTACGGCGAGACCCGGCACACCCTGGTCGACCGTTCCCGCTACGCCGGCCCGTACCTGCCGGGCTACGTGGTCGCCGAGACCAAGGTGGAGCGCCCCGAGGGCGCACCCCGCCGCCTGTTCCAGGCGCTCGACCACGCGGTCGGCAACGTCGAGCTCGGCCACATGAACGAGTGGGTCGGCTTCTACAACAAGGTCATGGGCTTCGTGAACATGGCGGAGTTCGTCGGCGACGACATCGCCACCGAGTACTCCGCGCTGATGAGCAAGGTGGTCGCCAGCGGCAACCACCGGGTGAAGTTCCCGCTTAACGAGCCCGCCATCGCCAAGAAGAAGTCGCAGATCGACGAGTACCTGGAGTTCTACGGCGGCCCCGGCTGCCAGCACCTCGCGCTCGCCACCAACGACATCCTGACCACCGTGGACGTGCTGCGCTCGCGCGGCGTGGAGTTCCTCTCCACCCCCGACTCGTACTACGACGACCCCGAGCTGCGCGAGCGGATCGGCAAGGTCCGGGTGCCGGTCGAGGAGCTCAAGAAGCGCGGCATCCTGGTCGACCGCGACGAGGACGGCTACCTGCTGCAGATCTTCACCAAGCCGCAGGGCGACCGGCCGACGGTGTTCTTCGAGTTCATCGAGCGGCATGGTTCGCTGGGCTTCGGCAAGGGCAACTTCAAGGCGCTCTTCGAGTCCATCGAGCGCGAGCAGGACAAGCGCGGCAACCTCTGAGCCCCTGAGGAGACTCCACGATGGCGCACTACCGGCAGCTGGGCAGCATCCCGCCCAAGCGGCACACCCAGCACCGCACTCCCGAGGGGGGCCTCTACTACGAGGAGCTGATGGGTGAGGAGGGCTTCTCCTCCGACTCCTCGCTGCTCTACCACCGGGGCATCCCCTCGGCGATCGTGGACGCCCGCCCGTGGGAGCTGCCGGACCAGTCCACCAGCCCGAACCTCCCGCTGGTGCCCCGCCACCTCAAGCTGCACTCGCTGTTCGAGGGCGAGGAGTGGAAGGACACCGACGCGGTGGCCGGGCGCCGGCTGGTGCTCGGCAACGGCGACGTGCGGATCAGCTACGTGGTGGCGGGCGCCCCCAGCGAGCTGTACCGCAACGGGCTGGGCGACGAGTGCGTCTACGTGGAGTCCGGCTCGGCCACCGTGGAGACGGTGTTCGGCACCCTGGAGGTCGGCCAGGGGGACTACGTGATCATCCCCCGGGCCACCACCCACCGCTGGGTGCCGGCACCGGACGCGCCGCTGCGCGCGTACTGCATCGAGGCCAACAGCCACATCACCCCGCCCAAGCGCTACCTCTCCCGGTTCGGCCAGCTGCTGGAGCACGCGCCGTACTGCGAGCGGGACCTGCGCGGGCCGGTCGGGCCGCTGCTGGTCGAGGGCACGGACGTGGACGTGCTGGTCAAGCACCGCGGCAGCAACGGCGTGGTGGGCACCCGGTACACCGTGCCGCACCACCCGTTCGACGTGGTCGGCTGGGACGGCTGCCTGTACCCGTACGTCTTCAACATCGCCGACTTCGAACCGATCACCGGGCGGATCCACCAGCCGCCGCCGGCCCACCAGGTCTTCGAGGGCCACAACTTCGTGATCTGCAACTTCGTGCCGCGCAAGGTGGACTACCACCCGCTGTCCATCCCGGTGCCGTACTACCACGCCAACGTGGACAGCGACGAGGTGATGTTCTACTGCGGCGGCGACTACGAGGCCCGCAAGGGCTCCGGCATCGCCCAGGGCTCGATCTCGCTGCACCCCGGCGGGCACACCCACGGGCCGCAGCCCGGTGCCTACGAGCGCTCGATCGGCGCCGAGTTCTTCGACGAGCTGGCGGTGATGGTGGACACCTTCCGCCCGCTGGAGCTGGGCGAGGCCGGCACCGCGAGCGAGGACCCGGGCTACGCCTGGACCTGGTCCGGCCGCGGGCCGGGCCGGTGAGCGTCCCCGCCCTCTACCGGGGGCTGTTCGACGACGCCGCGCTCTTCCCGCCGGGAGAGCTGCCGCTGCCCGAGGCGGTGCCCGCCCACGCGGCGCACCGCACGGCCTGGTACGCCGAGGCGGTCGGCCCGTTCCTGTGCGGGGCGGGCCGGCTGGCCGAGCTGCGGGCCGCGGTGGCCGGGCCGCTGCGGGTCGCCCTGGTGCTGCCGGGCGGCAGCACCCAGCTGGCACCCGCGCTGGCGGCCGCCGAGGGGCTGACCGTGGCCGGCGTGGAGCTCGCCGACCCCGACCTGCCCGCCGCGCTGGCCGCACTCGATGCGCAGCTGCCCCCCGGTGCCCCCGCCGCGGTCGAACTCCCGCGCGGCGAAGGGCTGGAGGCCGGGCTCGACCTGCTGGCCGGCACGCCGTACCGGGCCAAGTTCCGGACCGGCGGACTGGCCGCCGGGGCCTTCCCCACCGAGGCCGAACTCGCGGCCTTCCAGGCCGCCTGCGCCGAGCGCTCGCTGCCCTACAAATGCACGGCCGGCCTGCACCACGCCGTCCGGCACACCGACCCGGCCACCGGCTTCGAGCACCACGGCTTCCTGAACGTCCTGCTGGCCGCGGCGGCCGGCGAGGACGCCGCGGCGGCCGCCGAGGTGCTGGCCGAGCGCTCCGGCGAGGTGCTGGCGCGGGCCGCTCGCGCCCTGACGGAGGACCAGGTCACACTGGTCCGCGGCCGGTTCACCGCCTTCGGCACCTGCAGCGTCGCCGAGCCGCTCGACGACCTGGCCGCGCTCGGCCTGCTCGCCCCACCCGCACCACTGGAGGACCGTTGACCCCCGCCACCTGGCTCGCCGTGCCGGCCGACTCCCCGTTCGGCGTCCACAACCTGCCGTACGGCGTCTTCACCGCACCCGACCGGCCGGGCCGGCGGCGGATCGGCGTCCGGATCGGCGAGCAGGTCCTGGACCTCGGCGCGACCGCCCGGGCGGCCGGCGCGCCCTCCGTCCTGCTGGACGCGGACACCCTCAACCCGCTGATGGCGGCCGGGCGCGCCACCTGGACCTCGGTGCGGGCCTCGATCACCGAGTGGCTCACGGACGAGGCCCACCGCCCGGCCGTCAGCCCCAACCTGGTGCAGCTGGACGAGGTCGAGCTGCACCTGCCGTTCGAGGTCGCCGACTACGTCGACTTCTACGCCTCCGAGCACCACGCGACCAACCTGGGCCGGCTGTTCCGCCCGGGCACCGAGCCGCTCACCCCCAACTGGAAGCACCTGCCGATCGGCTACCACGGCCGGGCCGGCACGGTGGTCGTCTCCGGCACGCCGGTGGTCCGACCGCACGGCCAGCGCAAGGCGCCCGCCGACCCGCTGCCCTCCTTCGGCCCGTCCCGCCGGCTGGACATCGAGGCCGAGGTCGGCTTCGTCGTCGGCACCCCGACCGAGCTGGGCAGCCGGGTGGCCCTGGCCGACTTCGCGGAGCACGTCTTCGGCGTGCTGCTGCTCAACGACTGGTCCGCCCGGGACATCCAGGCCTGGGAGTACGTGCCGCTCGGCCCGTTCCTCGGCAAGTCCTTCGCCACCTCGGTCTCCCCCTGGGTGGTCCCGCTGGCCGCCCTGGAGCACGCCCGGGTCGCCCCGCCGGCCCGCGACGTGGAGCCGCTGGCGTACCTGGACGACCGCGCGGCCGAGCCCTGGGGACTGGACCTCGACCTGGAGGTCTCGCTCAACGGCCACCCGGTCTCCCGGCCGCCGTTCGCCTCGATGTACTGGACGGCCGCCCAGCAGCTCGCCCACCTGACGGTCAACGGCGCCTCGCTGCGCACCGGCGACCTCTACGCCTCCGGCACCGTCAGCGGCCCCGAGAAGGAGAGCCGCGGCGCCCTGATCGAGCTCACCTGGAACGGCGAGGACCCGGTCAAGCTCCCCGACGGCACCACCCGCACCTTCCTGGAGGACGGCGACCAGGTCACCATCACCGCGACCGCACCGGGCCCCGACGGCGCCCGGATCGGCTTCGGCGAGGTCTACGGCCGGATCATCCCGTAGCGCGCACGTCACCGCCGAGCCGTGCACTCCCGGGGGCACCGGGGCAGCCCCGGCAGGGGGTGCACGGCTCGGGTCCGAACCCGCTCTAGGCTGTCCGGGGCACCGACCCTCGTGACCCGGAGGACCTGGCATGGATGTGCTCGTCGAGCGGGACGGCCTGGCCGGCCGCCTCACCCTGAACCGGCCCAAGGCGCTCAACTCGCTCACCCACGAGATGCTCCGCACCCTGCGCGCGGCGCTGGACGACTGGGCCGAGGACGGATCGGTGGCCACCGTGGTGCTGACCGGCGCCGGGGAGCGCGGGCTGTGCGCGGGGGCCGACATCCGGGCGATGCACGACGACGCCAAGGCGGGCGGCCACGGCTTCCGGGTGTTCTTCCGGGACGAGTACCTGCTGAACGAGCTGATCTCCCGCTACCCCAAGCCCTATGTCGCGGTGATGGACGGCATCACCATGGGCGGCGGCGTCGGGGTGTCCGCGCACGGCAGCCTGCGGATCGTCACCGAACGCTCCGCCGTCGCCCTGCCGGAGACCAGGATCGGCCTGGTCCCGGACGTCGGCGGCAGCCACCTGCTGGCCCACGCACCGGGCGAGCTGGGCACCCACCTCGCGCTCACGGCCGGCTCGATGACCGCCGCGGACGCGCTGCACTGCGGCTTCGCCGACCACTACCTGCCGAGCGCCGAGCTGCCCGCGCTGCTGGCCGAGCTGGCCCACCGCCCCGCCGCCGAGGCGGTCGCCGCCCGGGCCGTCGCCGCACCGGCCTCGGAGCTGGCGGCGCAGCGCGGGTGGATCGACCACTGCTACGCCGCCGACGAGGTGGCGCAGATCCTGGACCGGCTGGAGGACAGCGGGGTGCCGGAGGCCAAGGAGGCCGCCGAGCAGATCCGGTCCAAGTCGCCGACCGCGCTGAAGGTGACCCTGGCGGCGCTGCGCCGGGCCCGCGGCCATCGGGCGCTGGCCGAGACCCTGGAGCAGGAGTACCGGATCTCCTGCGCCGCGCTGGACGGCCACGACCTGGTCGAGGGCATCCGGGCGCAGGTGGTGGACAAGGACCGCGACCCGCACTGGCGGCCGGCCCGGCTGGCCGAGGTCACCGCCGCCGACGTGGCCCGGTTCTTCGCCCCGGCCCCGACCGGAGCGCTCGGGATCGGGTGACCACCGTCTCAGCAGTCGAGACTGGCGCGTCACCCGCTGTGTCCGCGAAGGTATGGACGGTCAGGGCGGGTGGAGTGCCGTCACAGCCACCGTCACATCGCAGAGGGAGTCAACGACGATGACCGAGTACGAGACGATCCTGGTGGAGCGCAAGGACCGGGTCGGGCTGATCACGCTCAACCGGCCGAAGGCGCTCAACGCGCTCAACACCCGGCTGATGAACGAGGTGGTGGCCGCCGCCCGCGCGTTCGACCGGGATCCGGAGATCGGCGCCATGGTGATCACCGGTTCGGAGAAGGCCTTCGCGGCCGGCGCCGACATCAAGGAGATGCAGGACAACCACTTCCCCGAGGTCTACCTGGACGACTGGCTGGGCCCCTGGGACGAGCTGGGCCGGGTGCGCAAGCCGGTGATCGCCGCGGTGGCGGGCTACGCGCTGGGCGGCGGCTGCGAGTTGGCGATGCTCTGCGACATCCTGCTGGCCGCCGACACCGCGAAGTTCGGGCAGCCGGAGATCAAGCTCGGGGTGATCCCCGGCATCGGCGGCTCGCAGCGCCTGACCAGGGCGATCGGCAAGGCCAAGGCGATGGAGCTGTGTCTGACCGGCCGGATGATGGATGCCGAGGAGGCCGAGCGGGCCGGCCTGGTGTCCCGGATCGTCCCGGCGAACGACCTGCTGGACGAGGCGCTGGCGGTGGCCGGGACGGTCGCCGCGATGTCCACCCCGGCCGCGGTGATGATGAAGGAGAGCGTCAACCGCGCCTTCGAGACCACCCTCGCCGAGGGCGTGCGGTTCGAACGCCGGCTGTTCCACGCCGCGTTCGCCACCGCCGACCAGAAGGAGGGGATGGCGGCCTTCGCCGAGAAGCGCCCGCCCGCCTTCAAGCACCGCTGAACCGGCCGGCGCCGCCGGCCCGGCTCAACTCCCCTCGGGTTCGAGGGTGTTGAGCCGGGCCAGCCCGCTCCGGGTGGCCGCCACCACGATCCGGTCCCCCGGTCCGAGCCGGCGGGCCCGGTCGGCGAAGTTCCACTGGTACTCCTGCGGGCGCCGGGCCAGCCGGACGGCGATCACCCGGACCCCGCCCGCACCCTCGATCTCGTGGGTGTCCCGGCCGAGCAGTCCGCTGCCCGGTGCCGCCGTCAGCTCGGCGATCAGCAGCACGTGCCGGTAGACCGAGAGCGTGCCCAGCACCTCACGGCCCATCAGCGCGGCCGCGAAGGCCGGTGCGGACAGGTAGGAGACCGAGCGGGAGGCCACGTTGCCCAGGGTGGCGTAGACGTGATGGGCGAAGTCGTCGTCGAACAGCCGAACGACGATGCGGACCTCGGGGCGGACCGCGCGGGCCTCCAGGGCGGCCTCCAGGTTGGCCGCGTCATCGGTGGTGACGGCCACCAGCGCCCGGCTGTACCGGACCCGGGCCCGCCGCAGCTGGCTCTCCAGCGGGGCGTCGCCGACCAGGACCGGCAGGCCGAGCGCCCGGACGGCCGCGATGCCACGGGCCTGCGGGTCACGCTCGATGCAGACCACCGGGACCCCGGTCGCGTGCACCAGCGTGGCCACCCGGGTGCCGACGTTGCCGAGCCCGACCACCACCACGTGGTCCCTGGTCCGGGAGCCCGGCGCCCTGGGTAGCCCGCGCCGCCCGGTGGCCAGCATGTCCACCACGATGGCGGTGGCCACCGGCACGAAGGTGATCCCGCAGAAGGTCACCACCACCTGGGCCAGGCGCGTCCACGGCCCGCCCGGGGCGCCGGCGCCCGGCTGGTCCGGCTGGGCCGCGCCGGCCAGGTCGAGCAGCGTCAGGTAGGCCGCCCAGCCGAGGCTGCCGTTGTCGTGCCAGATCACCCAGCCGCCGACCAGCACCGCCACCAGCGCGGTGGTCAGCACCAGCCGGAGCCGGACACTGGTGAAGTAGCGCAGCACGTCCTGGAGCCACCAGCGGGCCCGCTTCCACCACGGGATCCGGACCGGCGGCTCGCTGGTCAGCGCCTGCAGCACGGCGACCTCGCCGCGGTCCGCCCCGGCCGCCTCCGGGGCGGCCGCCCGGCCGAGCTCGATCGGCCCCTCGGAGCCGAGCCGCCGGGCCAGCGCGATGAACTCGGCCGCGCGGCCGCCGGTGTCCGGCAGCAGCCGGAGCCGGCCGAGGTCCTGCCGGTCGATCCGGTCGGCGACCAGGCAGATCTGGTTGCCCTCGATCTCCTCGCCGTACGCCACGTAGAGGTAGCGGTCGCCGACCTGGACCGAGTTGGGCCGCCCCAGCGCGCCGTTGGCGAAGGCCGGCGCGGCGGTGGCCGAACCGGACAGCGCCGCGCAGTTGGGCAGCAGCTTCTCGATGTGCTCGCCGAGGCGCAGGTTGAACATCCGCAGCACGATCCGGATCCCGGGGTTGCGGCCCCGGGCGGTCAGCGCGGCGTGGATGTTCTCCTGGTCGGTGCCGTCCATCAGGGCGACCCCGCGCGCGACGTCCACCCCGGCGGCGCGCAACGCCTCCTCGGAGACCGTGCTGTACTCCAGCACCTCGGCGACCACGGCCAGCTGCTCGATCCGCGGGCCGTGGTCCCTGGTCCGGTCCGGCACCAGCGCGACCACCGGCACCTCGTAGTGCTCGATCAGCTCCACGATCAGCCGGTGGGCCAGTGCGTTGCCGCCGCAGACGATGTAGTGGCCCGCCGGCGGCTCGGTCTGAGGGTCCCCCTGCCCTTCATCCGTCATAACGTCCGATCCTATGTCGCCCGAACGGATCAACGGCTGTCCGGCGGGTGACTGACGGACCATCATCAGCTGTCCTGACGGATCATCCGAACGGCGGAACGGCGCGCGCGGGCTCCCGGGCGGGCCGGGAGAGTGGGAGGGCCCCTCACCTCCGCCCGTCAGGAGTCGCACGATGGCCGAGCCGTACCCCCCGATCGACGGTCCGTTCCAGCGGCTGGCCCGGGCCGCCTGGCAGGTGGTGCTGGCGGCCGGCCTGGCCTCGCTCGCGCTCGGGGTGATCATCTTCGTCTGGCCGAAGCAGACCCTGTGGGTGGTGGGGGTGCTGTTCGGGATCTACCTGGTGGTGATCGGCGTGTTCCAGCTGCTCGCCGCCTTCGGGACGCACGGCCAGACCGCGCTGCGGGTGCTGGCCTTCATCAGCGGCGCGCTGTGCGTGCTGCTCGGGCTGCTGTGCTTCCGCAGCGCGGTGCAGTCGATCGCCCTACTGGGCATCTGGATCGGGATCGGCTGGCTGTTCCGCGGCATCACCCTGGTGGCCGCGGCCGGCTCCGACCCGGGGATGCAGGCCCGCGGCTGGCAGATCTTCGTCGGTCTGCTGAACGTGCTGGCCGGCGTCCTGCTGATGGTCTGGCCGGTCCACTCCGTCACCGCGCTGGCCCTACTGGCCGGCTGCGGCCTGGTGGTGCTGGGTGTGGTGGAGGTCGTCACCGCGTTCCGGATCCGCGGGCTGGCCAAGGACCTACCGGCCGGGGTCTGAGCCGCGGGTCAGGCGCTCGCGGTGACCCCGGCGACCAGCAGGAGCAGCACCGCCGAGACGGCGGACAGCCGCCGGGCCGCCGTCGGGGTGCCGCCGACCGAGGAGCCGAGCCGGCCGGCGGCGATCGCCAGCAGGCCGTAGACCACCGCGCAGCACAGCACGTTGACGGTGCCCAGGGCGAGCACCTGGGTGCCGATCGGCAGGCCGGCCGAGGGCTCCACGAACTGCGGCACCAGGGAGAGGTAGAGCAGCAGGCCCTTGGGGTTGAGCAGCGCGGTGGTGAGGGACTGCCGCAGCACGGTGGCGGTCGGCTGGGGGCGGGCCGCGGGCAGCTCGCCGTCGGTGCGGCGCAGCGAGAGCAGCATGGTGACGGCGAGGATCGCCAGGTACGCGGCGCCGGCCCAGCGCAGCGTCGGCAGCACCGCCGGCACCGCGCGCAGGGCGGCGGCCAGGCCGGCCGTGGAGAGCAGGGTGTGCACCGCGTACCCGGCGCAGACGCCGAGGACGGCGGTCAGCGCCGCCCGGCGGCCCTGGCCGAGCCCTCTGGCGGCGATGTAGAGCCAGTCCGGGCCGGGGGTGCAGACCAGCAGCAGGTCGACCCCCAGGAAGAGCAGCAGCGCGTGCGCGTTCATGACACCCCGAGTCCGCGGACGCGTCCTGGTGACGGTCGTCCTCGGTGACCGAACGTATCCGGATCGGGCTGGCAGCCGATGACCGGTTCGGGCGTGCCGAGCCACGACTGCGGCAGAATATTGCGCCATGGACCGAATCGACCGCAGAATCCTCCACGAGCTCCAGCAGGACGGGCGGCTGAGCAACGCCGAGCTGGCCTCCCGGGTGGATCTCACCCCCTCGCCGTGCCTGCGGCGGGTGCGGCAGCTGGAGCAGGACGGGGTGATCCGCGGCTACCGTGCGCTGCTGGACGGCGCGGCGCTGGGGCGCGGCTTCCAGCCCTTCGTGTCGATCGTGATGCGGCACGAGGACCGGGCGACCGTGGCCGAGTTCGAGCAGCGGGTCGCGGCGCTGCCCGAGGTGGTGGAGGCCCACCGGCTGTTCGGCGACCCGGACTACCTGTTGCGGATCGCGGTCGCGGACATCGCGGCGTACGAGCGGTTCATCACCGATATGCTCTCCGGGCTGCCGGGGATCGCGCAGGTCAACTCGCACCTGACCATGAAGCAGGTGAAGGCCGATCAGGGGTTCCCGCAGATCCGGCCCTGACCGCCGGGTGCCCCGGCCGCGCGCTCAGGCGCCGAACGGCTGGTAGTGGGCCACCTTGGGCGGGTGCTCCAGGTAGTTCAGCTCGCCCTCGGCCCACACCGGGCGGATCCGCCACATCGGCCCCGCGTAGGCGAGCAGCGACTCCTCGTCGGTCCAGCGGGTGATCATCAGGACCCGGTGGTCGCCCTCGACCACCGCCGTCATCAGCTCACCGCCCACGCAGCCGTCGGTCCGCAGGATCTGCGGCAGCACCTCCTCGGCGAGCTGCGCGCGGAAGCCGGCGGCGTGTCGGGGCGCGACGTGCGCCTCCCAGATTCGGACGATCATCGGGGCCTCCTCGGCCGTAGATCCCCTCGTGTTCCAGTATCCGTTCGGCGGCGGGTCGATTTGCCGGGTCCGGCCGGCGGCCGAAGACTCGGAAGGTGCCGGCCGGCCTGCGGCCGGGCCCGGAACGCGGGAGAGGAATCGCGGTATGGCCGTCTGTGTGGTGTGCAAGAACGACTACTGGCTGTCCTTCGAGATCAAGACGGTGAGCGGGGACACCTACACCTTCGACAGCTTCGAGTGCGCGATGGAGAAGCTCGCGCCGCGCTGCGAGTACTGCCAGGTGCGGATCGTCGGGCACGGGGTCGAGGTCTCCGGCCGGTTCTTCTGCTGCGCGAACTGCGCCCGGCGGGACGGCGGGCTGGGCGAGCAGATCCGGGACGCGGTGGGGGTCCACCCGGGGGCGTGACGCCGCGGCTCAGACCCGGGCGTGCGAGCCGATGTCGGCGGTGAACTCCTCAATCATGGCGGGGGTGACCGTCGGCCGGCACTGGGCGACGGCGGCCAGGTAGTCCTCGGTGCCGGCCCCGTCCGTGGCGGGACCGCCGTCGCCGAGGTCGCGTTCGAAGGCCGCCTGGGCGGCGATCCGGGCGGCGTGCTCGATGTCGGCCGGGGTGAACAGCTCGCTCGCCGGGACCAGGGCGGACAGGTCGACGTCGTCCCTGGTCGCGGCGTGGCGGGACCAGATGGCGGCCCGGGCGGCGGCGTCCGGGGTACCGATCGGGATCAGGTAGTCGAAACGGCCCGGGCGCAGGAAGGCCGGGTCGAGCGAGCGGATCGAGTTGGTCGCGCAGACCAGCAGCCGCTCCTCGCCCTCGCGGAAGCCCGGGATCAGCTTGAGCAGCTCGTTGGTGACCCCGTGCATGCCGCCGGCGGCGCCCTCGGTGCGGACCGGGGCGATCTCCTCCACCTCGTCGATGAACACCAGCACCCGCTCCAGCTGCGCGATCCGGGCGAACGCCGCCCGCAGCGCGGCGGCGAGGTTGCCCCCGTCCGCCAGCCGGGACGGCAGCAGCTCGACGAACGGCCAGCCGAGCCGGGAGGCGACGGCCCGGGCGAAGGTGGTCTTGCCGGTGCCGGGCGGCCCGAACAGAGCGATCGCGCGCGGCGGCCGGACCCCGTGCCGGGCGGCCCGCTCGGGCTCGGCCAGCGGCAGCACCACCCGCCGCTCGATCAGGTTCTTCTCCGCCTCCATTCCGGCGACCTTCCCCCAGAGGTCGCCCGGGAGCACCCGCCCGCCGAGCTCCTCCAGCAGGTTGGCGGCCGGTCCGGCGGCCGGCTCGGACTTCTCGAAGTAGGCGACCGCCGGGCGGCGGCTGTAGCCGGCGTTGCGCAGCCCCTCGCCGAGCAGCTCCTCCTCCGGCAGCACGTACGCGATCCGGCGCACGTGCTGCGCCACCAGCCGGCGTTCCAGCTCGCGCAGCAGGGCGCTGGCCAGGCCGCGGCCGCGCCAGGCCGGGGCGATCGCGATCCGCATCACCCAGGCTCGGTCGCCGGCCAGGTGGGCCAGCGCGGCGCCGATCGGCACCCCCCGGCTGACCGCGACCACGGCGGGCTGCCGGGAGGTGAGCGCGGTGATGCACTCGGCCAGCGAGAAGACCGACTCCTGGCCGAGCCCGGCGGTGGTGTCGATCAGGTGGACGACCGCCGCCAGGTCGTCCTCGCGGTAGTCGTGAACGAGCCAGTCGTGAACGGAACGGTGCACCAGGGCCGCCTCTCCTCGTACGTGGTCCCGGAACGGTAGGACGAGGCGCGGGGCGACGGCGCGCACCGGTTCGGACAAGGGGACGCGGCCGAACCGTACGAAGCGGGGGTGGCCGCTCAGGCGGGCGGTGTGAAGGCGAAGCCCAGCGACCTGACCCGGTGGTCGAAGCTGGACGGGATCAGCTCGGGCTCGCCGACCGCGCGGAGGTCGGGCAGGCGGGTGAACAGCTCCCGGTAGAGCACCTTCATCTCCTGCCGGGCCAGGTAGGCGCCGAGGCAGAAGTGCGGGCCGCCGCCGCCGAAGCCTAGGTGCGGGTTGGGCGAGCGGGTGATGTCGAAGGCGTCCGGGTCGGTGAAGACCGCCTCGTCCCGGTTGGCCGAGCCGAAGAACAGCACCACCTTGTCGCCCCGGGCGAGCGGGGCGCCGTTCAGCTCGTGGTCGGTGGCGAGCGTGCGGCGGAACTGGATGATCGGCGTGCTGTGACGGACGATCTCCTCGACCGCACCGCCGATCCGGGCGTCGAAGTCCTCGGTCAGCAGGGCGCGTTGCCCGGGGTGCCGGGTCAGCAGGTGCAGGCCGTGGGCGAGCGCGTTGCGGGTGGTCTCCACCCCGGCCACCAGCAGCAGCGAGAAGAAGGCGCCCAGCTCGCGGGAGTTGAGGTGCCGGCCGTCCACGTCCGCGGTGACCAGCGCGGAGATCAGGTCGTCGGTCGGGCGGCGGCGGCGCTCGCGGCCGAGCGCGGCGATCACACCCTGCATCCTGGCCAGCGCGCGCAGGCCGCGCCCGGGGATCCGGAGCCGGCTGCGGGCCACCCCGGTGTGCTCGGAGGCGTGGTTGATCTGGGCCAGGATCTCCCGGCGCTGCGGCCCGGGGATGCCCATCATGTTGCAGATCACCTGGTAGGGCAGCTCGGCGGCGACCGCGGTGACGAAGTCCGCCGGGCGCCGCTCGACCACCTGGTCCACGATCCGCTCGGCCACCGCCCGGATGTCCTCCTCGACCCGGGTGATCAGCCGGGGGGTGAAGGCCCGGGAGACGATCCGGCGCAGGTCGGCGTGGTGCGGGTCGTCCAGGTTCACCATCGAGTCGCCGAACAGGGCCCGCACCCAGCGGGCCGGCTCCGGGGTGGTGACGCCGGGGCCGCTGAGGAACACCTCCGGGGTGCGGCTCGCCGCCACCACGTCGGCGTGCCGCACGAGCGCGTGGAAGGACCTGCCGGTGGTGCGGTCGGTGAGGACCGCCGGGCGGTCGAGTGCCCGCAGCCGGGCGAAGGCGGCGGCCCGGTCGGCGGCCGGCAGCCGCCAGAACTCCGGGTCGCCCGGATCGGTCCCGGACTGGACGTCGGCGCGCGCCGGTGCACTCATGAATGAATTTATGGTGCACCGGCGGACGCACTGTCAAATTACCCGGCCATTCGAATACCTGAATGCATTCGAATTCCCTGTGCTATTCCTTGAACAGGTCGATCGGTTCCTGCGGCTCCCGCTCAGGCTCCGGCTCCTCGGTGACCGGGGCCAGGTCCCGCCCCAGCAGGGTGGCGCCGGCCACCGCCCCGGGCATCGCCAGCACCGTCACGAACGGCACCAGGAAGAGCAGCGTCACGCCCACGCCGAAGCCCAGGGTGAGCGGCAGCCGCCCGCGCAGCAGCCGCAGCCGCTCCCGCTGGGCGATCCCCCGGCGCTGCAGCGCCACCGCCGAGAGTTCCGCGGTCAGGTAATAGCCGGAAACGCACACCCCGAGCACCGGCACCACGGTCTGGCCCACCAGCGGGATGAATCCGCCCACGAACAGCAGCAGGCCGAAGCCGACCACCCGGAGCAGCACCTGGAGACTGTCCCGGGCGGAGACCACCAGCTCGCGCCAGAGCCCGAGGCGCGGCGCGGGTGGGGCGCCGCCCTCGGTGTCGTCCACCTTCTCGCAGAGCGACTCGTAGAACGGCTGCCCGACCAGCAGCGTGACGGCGGTGAACGTCACCAGCGCCAGCAGCCCGCCCCCGGCCAGCACCACCGCCACCACCAGCCCGCGCAGCACGCCCTGCCACGGCGAGCTCCAGTGGTCCGCGAACGGCGTCGCCCAGTCGGCCACGTCGTCCGACCACACCACCAGCGCGGCCAGCGCCGCCACGTACCCGACCAGCGTGATCAGCGCGGGAATCATCCCGAACCCCCACCACCGGCCGTGCCGCGCCACCCAGCGCTGCCCCTGGAACAGATAGCCGACCCCCGCCGCAAAATCTCGCATAGCAGCAGCCTACGGGGGCCGCCGCGGCCCTTCCCGGGCGGTCTCACGGACGGTGCGGCGGGGGTTACGGATCCGGCGCGGTGGCCGATGATGAGGTGCGGGGGCCGGGCGGAGAGGGTGGTGGCCCAGATGGATGTCGAACGGATGCTGGCGGTGGCGGTCGAGGAGGCCAGGGCCGGATTGGCCGAGGGCGGGATCCCGATCGGGGCCGCGCTGTTCGGGGCGGACGGCGAACTGCTCGGGCGCGGCCACAACCGGCGGGTCCAGGACGGCGACCCGTCGATGCACGCCGAGACCGCCGCGTTCCGCGCGGCCGGCCGGCTGCGCGGCTACGGGCGGACCACGATGGTGACCACGCTCTCGCCCTGCTGGTACTGCTCGGGGCTGGTACGGCAGTTCGGGATCGGCCGGGTGGTGATCGGCGAGGCCAGGACGTTCCGCGGGGGCCACGAGTGGCTCGCCGAGCACGGCGTGGGGATCACGGTGCTGGACGACCCCGCCTGCGTCCGGCTGATGACCGGGTTCGTCGCGGCCCGGCCGGAGTTGTGGTTCGAGGACATCGGCGAGTAGCCGGCCGCGCTCCCGGACGGCCCCGGACAGCACCGTGCCCGCCCGGGCGGGAGTCGCTCGGACGGGCACGGTCGGGCACGGCCCAGGGTCAGCTACGGGCCTCGGCGACGGCGCCGCCGAGCGCCTCCTTGATCCGGGGACCGAGCCGGGCGAAGCCCAGCTCCTTCATCGCGGCCCGCAGCAGCTCGTCCTCGGTACGCTCCGCACCGTCGCCGTCGATCCACCGCACCAGCGCGGTCAGCTCGGCGGCCGAGTAGGCGGTGACGGGACGACCGGGGGTGAGGTCCGGCTTCTTCGGACGACGGGCCTTCTTGGGCGCCTCGGCCTCGACCTCGGCCTCGACCTCGACCGGAGCGGCGGCCTCCTCGACGGCAACGGGCTCGACGACCGGCTCGACCTCGGGCGCAACGGCCTCCGGCTCGGCCTCGACCTCGACCTCGACAGCAACCGGCTCGACGATCGGCTCAGCCTCGACCTCGGCAACCGGCTCGACAGCCAGCTCAGCCTCAGGCTCGACAACCGGCTCGACCTCGGCCTCGACCTCGGGCTCGACAGCCTCCGGCTCGACCTCGACGGCAACCGGCTCGACAACCGGCTCGGCCTCGACCTCAGGCTCAACGGCAACCGGCTCGGCCTCGACCTCAGGCTCGACAGCCTCCGGCTCGACCTCGACGGCAACCGGCTCGGCAACCGGCTCGACCTCGGCCTCGACAGCAACCGGCTCGGCCTCGACCTCAGGCTCGACAGCCTCCGGCTCGACCTCGACGGCAACCGGCTCGGCAACCGGCTCGACCTCGGCCTCGACAGCA
>NZ_JBFAQT010000001.1:0-27640 GCF_040678895.1 Kitasatospora sp. NPDC049258 | reverse complement strand
GCAACCGGCTCGACCTCGACGGCAACCGGCTCGACCTCGGCAACGGTCTCGGTCTCGGCCTCGACCTCCGCCACCGGCTCCTCGCCGTCCCGCGGGCCCGCCGCCAGCGCCTGCCGAGCGGCCTGCTCGTCCGCCTCCGCGTCGGCGCCGACGTGCCGGTCGTAAGCGGCGAGGGCCGCCTCCCGGTCCGCCTGGCGCTCAGAGAGTTCGGCGAGCAGCGGGTCGAGCCCGTCCGCCGCCAGCTCCTCGCGCAGGGCGCGCAGGGCGGGCAGCCGGTAGAGGGTGCCCTCGTCGGCCGCCAGGCGGTCGACCAGGTCGGCGAGTTCGCCGAGCGGCAGCGCCTCCAGGTCGCGCTCCGGCAGCAGTCGCCCGAGCGAGCGGACCGCCGTGCCCAGCGACTCGACCGCCTGCGCGGTCTCGGCGATCAGGGTGCCGCCGACCGGGACGACCGGCTTCGCGGCGCTGTCCTCGCCCGCGAGCGAGGCCCAGTCGGTACGGGCCGCGGCGGCCGCGGTCAGGGCGGCGTGCAGGTCGGAGCGGCTGGTCCGGCCGCCGACCGTGAGGCCCTTGGCCTGCGTCCGCAGCGCCCAGCGGCGTCCGAGCGAGAGCTTGACGCCCCGCTGCTTGCGCCAACGGCCGTCCGCGGTGGCGGCGGTGAGCGCCTCCAGGTCCGCCTCGTAGACGTCGGCGCGCAGCGTCCCGGCGGCGCGCTGGATCCGCTGGAAGACGTCGAGCAGCAGGCTGAGCCCGTTCAGGGTCTCCGGGATGTTCAGCCCGGCCTTGGTGGCGAGCCCGGTGACCGCCGCGCCGACGGCGCGGATGTCACCGTTGCGCAGCTCGGCCAGCACCGTCGAGGCGGCGCGGGCGTCCTCCGGGCCGGCGACCAGGTCGGCCGCCTCGATCCAGGGGTTGGTTTCGGTGGTCAGGGTGAAGCCACCCTGTTCGGCGTACCGGCCGAGCTCCTCGCGGGTGCTCCGGCGGCCTTCGCCGTCCGGGGTTTCCGCTGGGGCCGGCACCGTGGCGTCGGCGTCGTTCAGAAAGCGCACTGTCATGGCAGGTCCGGTTCTGGCGGGAGGCTGGCGGGGAACATTCAGCGGTCGGGGCGGAGCGAGCAGCCCGGCGCGTGCGGCGCGGAGGCCAGGATACGGGTGAGCGTTCGAGGGACGCACGCACCGGGGCCCGTTCAACTCGCCGCGCCGCCCACGCCGCCCCGCACGGCCGTACCCGGCACCGCTCAGCGGTGCCTCGCAGGCAGCAGGTGTGCGAGGTCGTGGCGACTCACGGGCCGAAGGTACTCGTGAACAGGGGTGCGGTGCCACCATCCCTCGCCCGCCCGCAGTTCGCTCCAGGAGGTGAAGCGGTAACGGTACAGCCGTGCCCGCACGAAGGTGGGCGGCGCGCCGGGGAACGGGTTGTGCCGCAACAGGGCGAGGGTGTCCCGGTCGTTGACCAGTAGTCGGGCCACGAACGAGTCGAACCACGGCCCGGCGTAGGAGGGGGAGATGGCGGCGAACCAGAGCAGCCAGTCGAGCCGCAGGTGGTACGGGGCGAACTGGCGGGGCAGCCGGCGCGGTTCGCCGGGCTTGCCCTTGAATCCGTACTCCCGCCAGCGGGTGTCGGCGTCGACGGCCTGCTCGTCGGTGCCTTCGAGCACCACTTCGTGGCGCAGCCGGCCGACACTGCCGAAGGCACCGTAGGCGTTCACCAGGTGGAGGCGGTTGAAGGAGCGGTTCATCTGCTGGTGCCTGGAGAGCAGGTTGCGGGCGGGCCAGTAGCTGAGCACCGCGACCAACAGGGTGAGGGCGATCACCAGCCCCTGGTACCAGGCCGGTTCGCTCACGGACGAGGGGGCGGAGGGGAGCGGGAGGTCGCGGGCGTCGACCGCCGAGAGGGCGAGCGCGACGGTGAGCCAGTTCAGCCAGGCGAAGTTGCCGGAGAGCACCAGCCAGAGCTGGGTGACGGTGATCAGCGCGGCGGCGATGCCCGCGGCGGGCCCGGGCAGGAAGAGCCCGAACGGCACGACCAGTTGGACCACGTGGTTGGCGGCCGCCTCGACCCGGTGCAGCGGGCGGGGCAGGTGGTGGAAGAACCAGCTCAGCGGGCCGGGCATCGGCTGCGTCTCGTGGTGGTAGTAGAGGCAGGTGAGCGTGCGCCAGCAGCGGTCGCCGCGCCATTTGATCAGCCCGGCGCCGAACTCGACCCGGAACAGCAGCCAGCGCAGCAGCCACAGCCCGAGCACCGGGGGGGCCACCTCGTCGTTGCCGAGGAAGACGGCGAGCAGGCCGGTCTCCAGCAGCAGCGACTCCCAGCCGAAGGCGTACCAGGTCTGCCCGACGTTGACGATCGACAGGTAGAGCACCCAGAGCAGCGCCCAGAGCAGCATCGCGCCCCAGAGCGGCAGCAGGTCGTCCGCGCCGGCGACCAGCGCCGCGGCGAGCACGGCGCCGGTGCGGGCCGCTGCCGCGAAGGCCCGGTCGGAGTAGTGCAGGTGGAACAGGCTGGGTGAGCGGCGGGCCGGGACCCGGGCGGTGAAGCGGGGCACCGGGAGCATGCCGTGCTCGCCGATCAGCGCGCGGAACTGGTTGACGGCGACCAGGAAGGCGACCAGGTAGACGGCGGCCAGCAGTCGCTGGAAGACCTCCCGGGCGAACCAGTACTCCGGTGCCGCGAACCACTCCACCCGTGCGCTCCTCGGCTCGGCCCGTGGGACGGCTCCCATCCGTACCACCCGGGCGCGCGGCCCCGGAGCCGGGCGCACCCGGTCGTACGCCGTTCATCCGGTCGGCGCAGGACCGGGCCGGGGCCGTCACCCCGATCTCCGTGTACGAGCGGGTGCCGGATGTGGTCTCATACCCGCGCAGGCCACCAACAGGACCAAACCATGGAGTCACACATGTCACCCTCGGCACCGCGACCGCCGGCGGACACCTCCCGCCCCGGGCCCGCCCCGGCGGACGCGCTCCGCGGCCCCCGGATCGGCGGGGGCGTCTGGGCGGCGCTCGGGATCGTCTATGTGGTCTGGGGTTCCACCTATCTGGCGATCCGGGTGGCGGTCGAGACCATGCCGCCGTTCCTGTCGGCCGCCGCCCGGTTCCTCGCCGCGGCGCCGCTGCTGGCGCTGCTGGTGGCCTGGCGGCAGGGCCCGGGCGCACTCCGGGTGACCGGCCGCCAGCTCGGCTCGGCCGCGCTGGTCGGCCTGCTGCTGCTGGTCGGCGGCAACGGCATGGTCGTCCTGGCGGAGCGCTCGGTGCCCTCCGGGCTGGCCGCACTGCTGGTGGCGAGCGTGCCGCTGTGGGTGGTGCTGCTGAACCTGGCCGCCGGACGCCGGACGCCGGGCGCCACCCTGGCCGGGGTGGGGCTGGGCCTGGTCGGGCTGCTGGTGCTGACCTCGCCGGGGCTGAGCGGGGAGCTGCGACTCGGTGCACTGCTGTCCGTGGTGCTGGGCGCGCTGCTCTGGGCCTTCGGCTCGTTCCTGGCCGGGAAGCTGGAGATGCCCGCCAACCCGCTGGCCGCCAGCGTGTACGAGATGCTGGCCGGCGGCCTGGGCGCGCTGCTGCTGGCCGTGGCCCGGCAGGAGCCCCAGCACTTCGAGCCGGCGGCCGTCTCCACCCGCTCCTGGCTGGCGCTCGGCTACCTGTGCGTCTTCGGCTCGCTGATCGCGTTCACCGCCTACGCCTGGCTGCTCCAGCGCGCCCCGCTGTCCCTGGTCGCCACCTACGCGTACGTCAACCCGGTGGTGGCCGTGCTGCTCGGCTGGCTGATCCTGGCCGAGCCGCTGACCTGGCCGGTGCTGCTGGGCGGCGCCGTGGTGGTCAGCGGGGTCTTCCTGGTGGTCCGGGCCGAGCGGCAGCCGGGGGCGGATCGCCCCGGCCGGAGGCGAGTTGGGCCCCGCGTGTTGAAAAGTTGACCCGTCGGCGACACCCGTCCGCCGGTCGGCGCAGGTCAGCAACGATGCTCATTCAAGAATGTAACGAGTTGGTCGACATTGTCCGCAGGATGCTTTAATTATTGACGTTACATCGGGGTGGCAGCTTGACTCCCTTCACTCGCCGCGAGTCTGCGGCGCTGTCAGGGAGGCACCACCCACCATGAACGCAATGACGCGTCGCCTGCTCGTCGGCACGGCCGCTGTGTCGATGACGCTGTCGCTGGCCGCCTGCGGGTCGGACGGCTCGAAGTCGTCCGGCACCGGCAGTAACAAGACCATCGGCCTACTGCTGCCCGAGCGCGCCTCCTCGACGCGCTACGAGAGCTTCGACAAGCCGCTGATCGAGGCCTCGGTCGCCGGACTGTGCACCAAGTGCACCATCGACTACGCCAACGCCGACGGCGACGAGGGCGCCCAGAAGCAGCAGTTCGAGGACATGCTGGCGCGCGGCGTCAAGGTCATCCTGCTCGACGCGGTCAACGCCAAGGCGACCGCGCCGTGGGTCGACGAGGCGACCAGGAAGGGCGCCAAGGTGGTCGCGTACGACCGCCTGGCCGCCGGCAACGTGGCCGCCTACGTCTCCTTCGACAACGAGCGCACCGGTGAGCTCCAGGGCCAGGCGCTGATCACGGCGCTCGGCAACAAGGCCTCCTCCGCCCAGGTCGTGATGATCAACGGTGCCGAGAGCGACCCCAACGCCGCCGACTTCAAGGCCGGCGCCCACAAGGCGCTGGAGGGCAAGGTCAAGGGCATCGCCTACGAGCAGTCCGGCGAGTGGAAGCCCGAGGTGGCGGCCCAGAAGACCACCGAGGCGATCGGCAAGCTCGGCAAGAACGGCTTCCAGGCGGTCTACTCGGCCAACGACGGCATGGCCGCCTCGATCATCGACACCCTGAAGAAGTCCGGCGTCACCGTGCCGGTCGGCGGCCAGGACTCCTCGCTGGACGCGATCCAGCGGGTGCTCACCGGCGAGCAGGCCTACACGATCTTCAAGCCCTACGCCCCGGAGACCGACGCCGCGGCCAACCTCGCGGTCTACCTGGTCAAGGGGCTGGACGTGACCACGGTGGCCACCTCGATCACCCAGAGCAACGGCGCCCAGGTCCCGTCCATGCTGCTGAGCCCGATCGTGGTCACCAAGGAGCGGATCAACGACACCGTGATCGCGGGCGGCCTCTACACGGCCCAGCAGATCTGCGACGCGGCCCACGCGGCGGCCTGCAAGGACGCCGGCATCCACTGAGCCGTCACCACCGCGGCCGGGGCCCCGGCGGACCGTCACCAGGTCCGCCGGGGGCCCCGGCCGTCGCGGTTCAGCGGTTCAGCGGTTCAGTGGTTCAGCCGTGCACCAGCTCCAGGACGGCGATGCCCGCCAGCACGGCCGCGCTCGCCGCCAGCCGGATCCGGCCGAGGCCCTCGCGCAGCACCACGGCGCCGATCACGGCGGCGATCACGATGCTGGTCTCCCGCAGCGCCGCCACGGTGGCCAGGTCGCTGCCCGGCTGGGCCTGCGCCCAGACCACCAGCCCATAGGCGGTCAGCGACATCAGCCCGCCGGCGACGCCCTGCCGCCAGCCGACCCGCAGCTGGCCGGGCAGCGCCCGCCCGCGCAGCGCCGCCGCGACGGTCAGCATCGCGGCGCCCTGGGTGAGGAACATCCAGGCGATGTAGCCGGCGGAGCCGCCGGCGAGCCGCACGCCGGTGCCGTCGACCACCGTGTAGCCGGCGATCATCACACCGGTGCCGACGGCGGCCGCCAGCGCGGGCAGCTGGGCCCGGCCCGGCACGCCGCCGGCCAGGGCGAGGCCGACCAGCCCGGCCGAGATCACCACCACCCCGGCCAGCTTCCCGCCGGGCAGCCCCGGGCCGAGCACGGTGGCCGCGAGCAGCGCCACCACCAGCGGCGAGGTGCCGCGGGCGATCGGGTACATCTGGCCGAAGTCCCCGAGCCGGTAGGCCTGGAGCAGCAGCAGCTGGTAGCCGACCTGGAGCGCGGTGGAGGCGGCGATGTACGGCCAGGCGGCCGGGTCGGGCAGGGGGGTGAAGCAGGCCAGCAGCGCGCCGCAGCCGAGGAACGCGGTGTTCATCAGGGCGAAGCCGGCCAGCTTGTCGCGGACCCCGTGGGCGAGCGCGTTCCACACCGCGTGCAGCACCGCCGAGGCGAGCACCACCAAGGGGACGGTCTGGGCGGGCACCTCACTCCTTCCCGGAAGCGACGGGGCCCCGGCGCCGCGAGCGGAGCCGGGGCCACGACGCGCGTCGTCAGCGAGCCTGGATCGCCCAGAACTCGTCGAAGGACAGCAGGCCGTCCCGGCTGGTGTCCGCGTCCTTGATCAGCGCCTGGGCCTTGGGCACGGTGATGTACGGGTCGCCCATCTCCGCCATGACCTTGGAGTACTCCTCCGGCGAGATGTGCCCGTCGCCGTCGAGGTCGAAGCGGGTGAAGACCGCCTTGGCCGTGTCGATGTCCATCTGGCCTGTTCCTCCAGTCGAGTGTCACTGTGACGGCCGTACGATACCTTCCCGCCCGGTGATGCCCGATACGTCCCCCCGCGGACAGCGGTGGCCGCCCGGCCGGTCGCGGGCGAGACTGGCGCTGTGCCGGAGCTTCCCGAAGTCCAAGCCCTCGCCGAGCGCATGACCGCCGACTGCGCCGGCCGCACCCTCACCCGGTTGGACGTCCTGTCGGTGCAGGTGCTGAAGACCTTCGACCCGCCCGTGCACGCCCTGCACGGACAGGCCGTCAGGGAGGTCGGGCGGCACGGCAAGTTCCTCGACCTGGCCACCGCCGACGGCCTGCACCTGGTGCTGCACCTGGCCCGGGCCGGCTGGATCCGGCACCGGACCTCCTTCCCGGACCGGCCGCCGGCCCGCCGCCCCGGCCACGGACCGCTCGCCCTGCGGCTGGTGCTGGACGACGGATCGGGCTTCGAGGTGACCGAGCAGGGCACCACCAAGCGGCTGGCCGCGTACGTGGTGCGGGACCCGCAGGCGGTGCCCGGGGTGGCCCGGCTCGGCGCGGACCCGCTGGGCGAGGAGTTCACCCCGGCCGCGCTGGCCGCCCGCACCGCCGGCGTCCGCAGGCGGCTGAAGACCCTGCTCACCGACCAGAGCGTGCTGGCCGGGATCGGCAACGCCTACTCGGACGAGATCCTGCACGCGGCCCGGCTCTCCCCGTACGCGCTGGCCGCCGCGCTCGACGAGGAACAGCTGGCGCGGCTGTTCACGGCGGTCCGCGAGGTGCTGACCGAGGCCCTGGAGCGAGCCCGCGCGGTCGGGGCGGCGGACGCCCTGAAGGCGGAGAAGAAGGCGGGGCTGGCGGTGCACGGGCGGGCCGGGGAGCGCTGCCCGCGCTGCGGGGACACCGTACGGTCCGTCAACTTCGCCGACTCCTCGCTCCAGTACTGCCCGACCTGCCAGACCGGCGGCCGGATGCTGGCCGACCGAAGGCTGTCGCGACTGCTCAAGTGAGTGATTGAATCTGCTCGAAGAGACCGCTCATCGCACAGAAACCGTCACTCCATGGGGAGTCAGCAGCCGTGATCCTGATCGTCACGCCGAACCCGGCACTCGACCTGACCTACACCGTCCCCGAGCTCCGCCCGCACAGCACCCACCGGGTCACCGAGGCCGCCGCCCAGGCCGGCGGCAAGGGGGTGAACGTCGCCCGGGTGCTGGCCGCGCTCGGCCGCAGCGCCCACGGCGTGCTGCCCCTGGGCGGTGCCACCGGCGCCGCGGTGGCGGCCGAGCTGACCGAAGCAGGACTCCCGTTCACCGCCGTGCCGATCGCCGGCGAGACCCGCCGGACGGTAGCGGTGGTCGACCCCGCGGACGCCACTGTGTTCAACGAACCAGGGCCCGAGCTGGCCGCGGCGGAGTGGGCCGCCCTGCTGGCCGCGGTGGACCGGCTGCTGCCCGCGGCCGGGGTGCTGGTGCTCGCCGGCAGCCTGCCGCGCGGCCTCCCCGAGGACGCCTACGCCGAGCTGGTCGCGCTGGCCCGCCGGCACCGCGTGCCGACCGTCCTGGACGCCGACGGGCCGGCCCTGACCGGCGCCCTGGCCGCCGGCCCGAGCGTGGTCAAGCCCAATGCCGCCGAACTGCTGGCCGCCACCGGCCTGTCCGACGTCGCCTCGGCGGCGGCCGAACTGCGGGCCAGGGGCGCCGGGGCGGTGGTCGCCTCGCTCGGGCCCGACGGGCTGTTCGCGCTCGCCGAGGACGGCGCCTGGAGCTGCGTCCCGCCCGCCACCGTCAGCGGCAACCCGACCGGCGCGGGCGACTCCGCGGTGGCCGCGATCGCCGCCGGCCTGGCCGGCGGCGCCGGCTGGCCCGCCGTGCTGCCCGACGCGGTCGCGCTCTCCGCCGCCACCGTGCTGGCGCCCCGGGCCGGCCGGTTCGACCTCGCCGCCTACCACCGCTTCCGGGCCACCAGCACGGCCCGGGCGGTCCGCGCCACCACCTCGCTGCGCACCGCCTGAGAGGGTGGGGCCACACCCCGCGGCGGAGGAGACGGCATGATCGGCAACCGGTCGAACGGCGAGGCGGACGCCGTGGTGGTGGGCGCCGGCCCGAACGGGCTGGCCGCCGCCCTCGTGCTGGCCGGGGCCGGCCTGCGGGTCGAACTGCACGAGGCCGCCGGCACCGTCGGCGGCGGCGCCCGGACGGCCGAGTCGACGCTGCCCGGCTACCGGCACGACGCCTGCTCGGCGGCCCACCCGATGGCCCTCGCCGCGCCGTTCTTCCGGGCCTTCGGGCTGGCCCGGCGGGTCGAGCTGCTGCAGCCCGAGATCGCCTACGCCCAGCCGCTGGACGGCGCCCCGGCCGCCCTGGCCTGGCGCGATCTGGAGCGCACCGCGGCCGGCCTCGGCCGGGACGGCGCCGCCTGGCGCGCCGTGTTCGGCCCGCTGGTGGAACGCTGGCAGGGCCTGGTCGCCGCCGTGCTCTCGGACCAGCGCCGCCCGCCGGCCGACCCGCTCACCACCCTGCGGCTGCTGCTGCGGACGGCCGAGTTGGGCTCCCCCGCCCGGGGCGCCCGGTTCCGCGGGCCGGCCGCCCGGGCCCTGTTCGCCGGGGTCGCCGCGCACGCCGTCCGGCCGCCGCGCGAGCTCGCCCCGGCCGGCGCCGGCCTGCTGCTGGGCACCCTCGCGCACGCCGTCGGCTGGCCCGTCCCGCGCGGCGGCAGCCAGAGCGTCGTCGACGCGATGGCCGAGGAGCTGACCCGGCGGGGCGGACGGATCGTCACCGGCCACCCGGTCGGCTCGCTGGCCGACCTCCCGCTCGCCCGGGCGGTGCTGCTGGACACCTCGCCCACCGGACTGCTGCGGATCGCCGGCCGCCGACTGCCCGAGCGCTACGCCCGCCGGCTGCGCGGCTACCGCTACGGCGCGGGCGCCTGCAAGGTCGACTTCGCGCTCGGCGGCCCGGTGCCCTGGCGCGACCCCGACTGCGCCCGGGCCGGCACCCTGCACCTGTCCGGCACCCAGGAGCAGACGATGCTCGCCGAACGGGAGATCGCCGCCGGCCGGCACGCCGAACGCCCCTTCGTCCTCGCCGTCCAGCCCGGCGTGGTCGACGACACCCGCGCCCCCGCCGGCCGGCACACCCTGGACAGCTACGCCCACGTGCCGCACGGCTCCACCGTCGACGCCGGCGAGGCGGTCACCGCCCAGATCGAGCGCTTCGCCCCCGGCTTCCGCGACCTGGTGCTGGCCCGGCACACCACCACCGCCGCCGACCTGGCCGTCTACAACGCCAACGACGTCGGCGGGGACATCGGCGCGGGAGCCATGACCCTGCGCCAGACCCTGCTGCGCCCGGTGCCCGCCCTGGATCCGTACGCCACCCCGCTGCCCGGCCTCTACCTCTGCTCCGCCGCCACCCCGCCCGGCCCCGGCGTGCACGGGATGTCCGGCCTGCACGCGGCCGGCCGGGCGCTGCGTCAGGTCTTCGGCATCACCGCCGACCCGCTCGGCTTCGCCGGCCCGGCGGGCTGAACCCGGCCGGGTTTGCCCGCCGCACACCCGTTCGGGCAGAGTGACCGCCGTGTCGGAACGCAAGGGGAGCCGCTGGGGCGGGAAGGCCGTCGTACTCGGCTGCCTGGCGCCGATCGTGGTGGGGTGGGCGGTCGTGGTCGTGGCGTACTCCGGCCTGCTGGCGCCCGCGCCCGGCGAGGGCAAGGACGCGAGCGCCTGCTCGTCCTCCTTCCACGTGCTGGACCAGTCGATCGGCTACTTCGGCCTCACCCTGCCGATGGACACCGCCGAGGTGCGGCACGACATGGTGCAGGGCCCGTTCAACGAGTACGGCCTGCTGGCGACCTTCCGCACCACACCGGACGGGCTGCGCGAGTTCCTGGCCTCCGGCGGCCTGCCGGCCCCTTCGCCCGCACCGCACGCCGAGCCGGTGACCGGCTGCGGCGTGCCGGCCGGCGGCGGCTTCACCGAGGCCGTCCGCGAGAGCGGCGGGCAGCGCGTCACCGTCCAGGTGCACGGCGCGGACCAGGCCCACCCGCTGGTCGTGCTCCGCGCCGCCGACGACTGACCTCCCGCCCGGGCCGGTGCGGGAGAGCGCCGGGTGGCACGCCCGGCCCCCGGACCGGAGACTCGTTCCCAGCGGCCACCGGCGAAGGAGCGTGCGGCAGATGAGTGACGGCGGACTGTCCGAGGCGCGGCTCGCCCGCCTGCGCGGGGTGCTGGCCGGCTACGTCGAGCGGGGCGAGGTGCCCGGACTGGTCGCCGTGGTGCAGCGGCGCGGCCATGTGCACATCGAGGTGCACGGCACCCTCGAAGCGGGCGGCGACGAGCCGATGCGGCGCGACAGCATCTTCCGGATCTCCTCGATGACCAAGCCCGTGGTCGCCGCCGCCGCGATGGCCCTGGTCGAGGAGGGCCGGCTGCGCCTGGACGATCCGGTGGACGCCCTGCTGCCCGAGCTGGCCGACCGCCGGGTGCTGCGGGCCCTGGACGGACCGGTCGAGGACACCGAGCCCGCCCGACGGCCCATCACCCTGCGCGACCTGCTCACCTTCCGGCTGGGCTTCGGCGCCCTGATGGCCCCGCCCGGCAGCTACCCCGTGCAGCGGGCCATCCTCGACAGCGGGCTGTACGTCGGCCCGCCCGACCCGTCCAAGGACCCGGCGCCGGACGAGTGGCTGCGCCGCTTCGCCACTCTCCCGCTGCTCCACCAGCCCGGCGAGCGCTGGATGTACCACACCGGCGCCGAGCTGACCGGCGTCCTGCTCGCCCGAGCCGCCGGCCGCCCGCTGGAGGAGGTCCTGCGCGAGCGGATCCTCGAACCGCTGGGCATGCGCGACACCGCTTTCAGCGTCCCCGCCGACCGGATCGACCGGCTGGCCACCAGCTACCTGACCGACCCGGAGTCCGGCGCGCTCAACCCGTACGACCCGGCCGCCGGCGGCAGCTGGAGCCGCCCGCCGGCCTTCCCCTCCGGCGGCGCGGGGCTGGTCTCCACCGCCGACGACTACCTCGCCTTCAGCCGGATGATGCTCGGCCTCGGCCGGCACGCCGGCCGCCGGGTGCTCTCCCGACCCGCCGTCGAGCTGATGACCGCCGACCAGCTGACCCCCGCCCAGAAGGCCGCCTCGGGCCTGGTGCCGGACCAGTTCGACACCTTCGGCTGGGGCTTCGGCCTGGGCGTCACCACCGCCCGCACCGGCCTGACCGGCTCGGTCGGCTCGTACGGCTGGGACGGCGGCCTCGGCACCTGCTGGACCGCCGACCCCCGCGAGGACCTGACCCTGCTGCTGCTCACCCAGGCCTCCTGGACCAGCCCCGCGCCGCCGCCGATCGCCCAGGACTTCCGCACCCTCGCCTACCAGGCGATCGACGACTGACGGCGGGGCGGGCCGCGTGGTCACGCCCGCGGCCCGGGCGCTCGGGCCCGGTGCGGCGCGAGGGACGCGGGGCCGAGCCGGCTGCGGGCCGCTCGCGCGGTAGCGTGGCGGGCCGGTGGCCCGGGCTCGGCGGGGCCGTGGGCGGAAGGTGGCGACAGTGGCGGGTGGCGAGGCGGGGCGCCTGGTGGCGGCCGTGGACATCGGTGGGACGAAGGTCGCCGCCGCGCTGGTGGACGCGCGGGGCACGCTGACCGCCCGCGCCCAGCGGCCGACCCCGGCGCGGGCCGGGGCCGAGGTCGTGCTGAAGACGGTGCTGGACCTGGTGGACGAACTGGCGACCGACCCGCGCTGGCCCGAGGTCACGGCGCTCGGGATCGGCAGCGCCGGGCCGGTGGACGTCTCGGCGGGCACGGTCAGTCCGGTGAACATCCCGGCCTGGCGCGGCTTCCCGCTGGTCGAGCTGGTCGGCGGGCACGAGGCCGTCACGGTGCCGGTCACCCTGATCGGCGACGGGACGGCGATCGCCGAGGCCGAGCACTGGCTGGGCGCCGCGGCCGGCTACCGCAGCGCGCTGTGCATGGTGGTGTCGACCGGGGTCGGCGGCGGCCTGATCCTGGACGGTCGGGTGCACGCGGGCCTGACCGGCAACGCGGGCCACATCGGCCACATCAGCGTGGATCTGGACGGCGAGCCCTGCCCGTGCGGGAGCGTCGGCTGCGTCGAGGGTCTGGCCAGCGGCACGGCGATCGCCCGCTACGCGCTCTCGCACGGCTGGCGGGCAGCGGGGGCGGACACCTCGGCGGCCGCCGTCGCCGAGGCGGCCCGGGCCGGCGACACGGTGGCGCTGGCCGCCTTCGACCGGGCCGCGCGGGCGCTGGCGGCCGCCGTCGCCGCGACGGCCACGCTGGTGGAGATCGAGGTGGTGGTGATCGGCGGCGGGGTGGCCCAGTGCGGCCCGGTGCTGTTCGACCCGCTCGCCCGGCACCTCGACACCTTCGCCGCGCTGCCGTTCGCCCGCGGGCTTCGGGTGCACCGGGCGCAGCTCGGCACCGATGCCGGCCTGGTCGGTGCGGCCGCGGCCGCGCTGCGCATTAGCTGATGACGGGTCAACTCCCTTAAGGAATAGGGGACTTCTCCTCCTGGCGGCGGACCGGCTCGTCCCTGCGGCGGGCGCCCGTCCGGCCGCCGCACCCCTACCGTGGCCGGTATGCCAAGGAAGCTGCTGCGGCACGCTGCCGCCCTGTCCGTGCTCCTGGCCGGCCCCGTCGCGGCCGTCGAGCGGCCGCCGGCGCCGGCCCCGAGCGGGCCGGCGCCCCTGCTGGACCGGCCCTCGCCCGGCTACCCGGAGGTGGACTTCCTGCGCCGCTGACGGCGCCGACGTGGCGCCGCGGCGTCCCGGGCGCGGCTACCCCCGCTCCGCCGCGGCTCCGACGGCCTTGGCCCGGTGGCCCTCGGGGAGGCCCTCCACCAGGTCCTCCAGGATGAGCCGCTTGGCGATGGCGTCCACGGCGGCGCGCAGTTCGCTGCTGCGCGGGCGGCCGCGGTCCTTCTCCAGCTCCGCGTTGAGCCAGCCGGCCCAGGCCTCGTTGAGGGCGTCGGCCTGCTGGCGCCCGGCGGCGCTGTGGGCGAAGAAGGTGCCCTCGCGGGTGAGGTAGCCCTCCGTCACCATCCGCTCGAAGACCGGCTCCAGCACCTCGGGCGGGAGCCGGCGGCGGGCGGCGACCAGGTTGAGGTTGGCGTGTCCGACCGACCGGGTGAACAGTTCGACCTGCATGACCGCCCAGGCGCCCGCGATGTCGAGGTGGGAGCCGGAGGAGCGGAGCAGGTCCCGGGCGGTGTCCAGGTCGGTGCGGCGCAGGATCGAGCCGACCGAGAGCTCCAGCAGGCGGGCCGAGTCGCCGCCGGTCGGCGAGGCGAAGCCCTCCCCCATGTCGGTGGAGGTGGCCCGGGCCGAGTCCCGGAGCTTGACCTGCTTGAGGAACAGCGCCACCACGAAGCCGAGCAGGGCCACCGGCACCGTCCAGAGGAAGACGGTGTGCAGGGTGTCGGCGTAGGCGTCGACGATCGGGGCCGCCTGCTCGGCGGGCAGGCCGTGCAGGCCCTCCGGGCTGCCCGCCGCCGTGGCCAGCGCCGCGGGGTCGCCGCCGAGCCGCGCGGCCGCGGCCACCCCGTCGGCCAGATTGGTCCGCAGGGCGCTGGCGTAGATGGTGCCGAACACGGCGGTGCCGAAGGAGCTGCCCAGGGTGCGGAAGAAGGTGACCCCGGAGGTGGCCGTCCCCAGGTCGGCGTAGTCGACGGTGTTCTGCACGGCGATGGTCAGCACCTGCATGCACAGGCCGATGCCGGTGCCGAGGACGAACATGTAGAGCGAGGCCAGGCCGGCGCCGGTGTCCGCGTCCATCCGCGACAGCAGGTACAGCCCGAGGGCCATCACCAGCGAGCCGATGATCGGGAAGATCCGGTAGCGGCCGGTCCGGGAGACCACGTTGCCGCTGAAGACCGAGGCGATCAGCAGACCGAACACCATCGGCAGGGTCCGTACGCCGGAGACGGTGGCGGAGTCGCCGTCCACGTACTGGAGGAAGGTGGGCAGGAAGGTGAGCGCGCCGAGCATCGCGAAGCCGACGATGAAGCTGAGCACCGAGCAGACCGTGAAGACCGGGTTGCGGAACAGTCGCATCGGCAGCATCGGCTCGGCGGCCCGCGTCTCCACCAGGCAGAACGCCGCCAGCGCGAGCACCCCGAGCACGAACAGGCCGATGATGGTCGCCGAGCCCCAGGCGTACTCGTTGCCGCCCCAGCTGGTGGCGAGGATCAGCGAGCTGGCGCCGACGGCGACCAGGGCGATGCCCAGGTAGTCGATCACCGGGCGGGCCGCCGACCGCACCGAGGGGATGTTGCGGGCCGCCGCGATCACCACCAGCACGGCGATCGGGACGTTGACGTAGAACGCCCAGCGCCACGTCAGGTGGTCGGTGAACAGGCCGCCCAGCAGCGGGCCGATCACCGTGGCGACGCCGAAGACCGCGCCGATCGCGCCCTGGTACTTGCCGCGCTCGCGCAGCGGGATGACGTCGGCGATCAGCGCCATGGCGGTGACCATCAGGCCGCCGGCGCCGACGCCCTGCAGCGCCCGCCAGCCGATCAGCAGCGACATGTTGGTCGCCAGGCCGCAGAAGAAGGAGCCGGTGATGAAGACGATCGCCGACACCTGGAAGACCAGCTTGCGCCCGAACAGGTCGCCGAACTTGCCGACCAGCGCCGTGGTGACGGTCTCGGCGAGCAGGTAGGAGGTCACCACCCAGGACATGTGGGCGGCCCCGCCGAGGTCGGCGACGATGGTGGGCAGCGCGGTGCCGACGATCGTCTGGTCCAGCGCCGCCAGCAGCATGCCCAGCATGATGGTGCCGAAGACGATGTTGCGCTGCCGCCGGTCGAGCACGGGCGGCGCCGCCTGCGGGGCGGCCGGGTCCCTCTCGCTGGTGGTGGTCACGCTCGCATCCTCACACCGGGGCCGGTGGGCCGCCTGCGCTGTGGTCCGCAGCGGTGACGGCCCGTCGGGTGGCCGGCCGGGCTCCGCCGGACCGGGCTGCGACAGGATCCCGGTGCCACCGCGTTGGAAGGGTATGGACCGCACAACGACGAAGAGTTCGGCGCCGCCGAAGCCGCTGGACTTCCTGGAGTTCGCTGCGGCACGGGGGCGTCACCTGATCCGGACCGCGTACCTGCTGACCGGCGGTGACGAGTACCTCGCCGAGGACCTGGTGCAGGAGAGCCTGGCGAGGATCTATCTGAAGTGGCGGCGGATATCCCGCCTCGACAACCCGGCCGCGTACGCGCAGACGACGCTGGTGAACGCCTTCCTGTCGCACCGGAGGCGGCGCAGCAGCACCGAGCGGGTGACCGACCACTTCACCGAGGTGGCCGCCGTGGCGGCGGATCCGGCCCTGCGCCTGACGCTGCTGCAGGCGCTCGGGGAGTTGCCCGCGCCGGACCGGGCCGTCCTGGTGCTGCGCTACTGGGAGGACCGCAGCGTGGAGGAGACCGCGGCGGCGCTGCGGCTCAGCTCCACCGCCGTGCGCTCGCGCAGCAGCCGGGCGCTGGCCCGGATGCGCGCCGCGCTCGGCGAGGAGCTGGAAGAGCTCTCCGGCTCCTGACCCGCCCACGGCCTTCACCGACCCCGGCCGACGCCGATCTCCGCCCGACCTGGAACCAAGGGACCGACCATGACTTTCGAGGAAGACTTCAGCCATGCCCTCAGGGGCGCCGCCGACCTGGCACCCGACCGGCCGGGGGACGTGCTGGCCCGCGCCGCGGTGCGGATCGGGTACCGGCGGCGGCAGCGGCGGCGCAGCCTGCTGGCCGCCGGCGCCGGTGTGCTGGCGCTGGCCGGGGTGACGGTGGTGGGCGTGGCCACCCACGGGCCGTACTCCCCCGCGGGCCGGCCGAGGTCCGACCGGATCACCGGGGACTTCATGCTCCGGACCATGACCTCGCTGCTGCCGACCGGCCAGGTGGTGGAGGGCCGGGGGTTCGGTATCGGCGAGGTGTCGCCGCCGGAGGCCGGTCCGGTGGCCTCGGTGATCTTCGACGACGGCCGAGGCGCCGCGATGATCAGCCTGAACACCGACCGGGTCGCGCTGCCGATCACCGGGCGCACCGGCGGCACGCAGTGCACGGACTCCTTCGACGAGCCGGTCGAGAGCTGCACCCGGACGGTCCGGCCGGACGGCTCGGTGCTGCTGATCGAGAAGTTCGGGCAGCGCAACGAGTACATGGCCAAGACCTGGACCGCGATCTACACCGGTACGGACGGGCGCCACGTCCGGGTGGACGAGACGAACTCGCGCACCACGGGCGTCCCGTTCAGCCGGGAGAACCCCCCGCTGAACGAGGAGCAGCTCGCCGCCCTGGTGACCAGCGGCCTGTGGGACCCGCTGTTCGAGGAGTTCATCGGCCCCCCGACGCCCCGGCCGACCGCTCCGGTCACCCGCACCCCGGCCCCGCTGCCGCCCGCGGCCGAGGTGCTGGAGCGGGCCGAGCGCCAGCTGCCGGCCGGCGCGGAGGCGGCGGACGGCGGCGCGCAGGAGAGCGCGGGCACGGCCCACTTCCCGGTCACCCTGGACGGCCGGACCAGCACCCTGACGGTCTCGGTCACCCCGCACTGGCGGGCGGACGACCTGGCCGACCCGCGGGCGTTCTTCCTGGACAGCGGCGGCTCCGATCCGGTCACCCGCACCCCGGACGGCACGGCCGTGATCGTCCGGGTGACGGGCGCGAGCAAGGGCAGTTCCGATCCCGCCCTGCACTGGAACGTCGAGGCGCTGCACCCGGACGGCACCCTGGTGACGGTCGGCGAGTTCAACGGTGACCGGATCTGGAACGCCGGCCCGGGCAGCCCGGCGCTGAGCACCGATCAGCTGATCGCCCTGGCCACCGGCCCCGTCTGGCGGGGCTGACGGCCCGGCCGGGGTGACAATCGGCCCGTGGAGTGCATCTTCTGCGACGTGATCGCGGGGCGGGTACCCGCCCACCGGGTGCTGGAGGACGAGGTGGCGGTGGCCTTCCTGGACCACCGGCCGCTCTTCCCCGGGCACGTCCTGGTGGTCCCCCGGGAGCACCTGGAGACGGTGACCGACCTGCCCGCGGCACAGGTCGGCCCGTTCTTCTCCCGGGTGCAGCGGGTGACCCTCGCGGTCGAGTCCGGGATGGCGGCGGCCGGCAGTTTCGTGGCGGCCAACAACCGGGTCAGCCAGTCGGTCCCGCACCTCCATGTCCATGTGGTGCCGCGGAACCGCAAGGACGGGCTGCGCGGCTTCTTCTGGCCGCGCGGCCGCTACCGGGACGAGGCCCAGGCGGCCGACACCGCCGCCCGGTTGCGCGCCGCCATGACCGCGCCATGATTCCTGACGCGTCGTCAATTATGGTCCGGGACACGCCATCAAGTTCTGTTCCAGCTGTGGATCTACCGGTCGGCAGGGTATCTTTCGACCCGTTGCTCACGAAATCCACACCTGGTATTGGAGACTTCGCCATGGCCGTCCCCAGGTCGCTCACCGCCCTCGTCGGCGCAGCCGCGCTGTCGCTCACCCTGGCCGGCTGCTCGGACCCGCCGATCGGCACCATCACGGCGACCGACGGCACCACCGTGCAGAAGCTCACCAGCCCGCTCTCCGGCACCTGCCACGGGTTCGGCCAGGGCGTGACGGCGGTGCGCAACAACCTGCTGGCCGACGTGGTCCTGCACCACGGCCCGGACTGTACGGACCCGCAGGGGGCCGAGACCTTCTACCTGGCCACCAACACCTCGGTCGAGGACGCGAGCGAGCACTGGCTCAGCTTCTCCATCGTCAGCTGAGCCGGCCGGGGCCCCGGCGCGAACCGGCCCCCCGGCGGACCGGCCGCCTGACAGACTGTCGGTCATGATCGAGCTGAACGGGGAGCCCGCCCAGGTCCGGCAGGTCGCGGCGCTGGCCCTGACCAACTACGGCCACTTCACCACCCTGCGGGTGGCCGACGGGCGGGTGCGCGGGCTGGAGCTGCACCTGGCCCGGCTGGTACGGGACTGCCGCCTGGTGTTCGGCGCCGAGCTCGACCCGGAGCAGGTCCGCACCCGGCTGCGCGCGGCCGTCGCGGACGCCTCGGCCCCGGTGACCGCCAGGGTCACCGTCTTCGACCCCGGGCTGGCGCTGGAGCGCCCCGGCGCGCGCGCCGATCCGCAGCTGCTGGTGACCACCCGGCCGGCCGCCGCCACCACCACCCTGCCGCCGCTGCGGGTGCGGAGCGTCGAGTACCGGCGCGAGCTGCCGCAGGTCAAGCACACCGGCCTGTTCGGCCTGCTGCACCAGCGGCGGCTGGCCCAGCTGGCCGGGTTCGACGACGCCCTGCTCACCGGCCCGGGCGGGGTGGTCTGCGAGGGCGCGACCTGGAACATCCTCTTCCACGACGGCCGGCACCTGGTGGCCCCCGAAGCCGACCAGCTGCCCGGGATCACCGCGGCGCTGCTCGCCCGCGCCCACGGCGGCCCGCAGCGCACGGAGCCGGTGACCGTCGGCGGGCTCGGCCGGTTCGAGGCCGCCTTCGCCACCAACGCCGGGTTCGGCGTCCGCCCGATCGCGCAGATCGACGGCGTGGGCTTCGACCCCGACCACCCGGTGCTGGCCCGGCTGCGCGAGGAGTACCAGGCGCTGCCGGCCGAGCGGCTGTGACCGGTCGGCGGGGCGCCGCCGCGCGGGCGCCCCGCCGACCGGGCCGTCAGACGCCCTTGGCGGCGGTGAAGCGGGCGGCCACGTCGTTCCAGTTGACGACGTCCCAGAGCCTGGTGACGTAGTCCGGACGGACGTTCTTGTACTGCAGGTAGTAGGCGTGCTCCCAGGCGTCGAAGGCGAGCAGCGGGGTGGTGCCCTGGCCGACGTTGCCGTGGTGGTCGTAGACCTGCTCGACGATCAGGCGCTTGCCGAGCGGCTCCCAGGACAGGATGCCCCAGCCGGAGCCCTGGACGCCGACGGTGGCGGTGGTGAGCTGCTTCCTGAACGCCTCGAAGCCGCCGAAGTGCTCCTCGATGGCGTCACCGAGGGCGCCGTCGGGGCGGTCGCCGCCGTCCGGGGAGAGGTTCTCCCAGAACAGCGAGTGCAGGACGTGGCCGGACAGGTGGAAGGCGAGGGTCTTCTGCAGCCCCACCAGGCCGCCGAACTGCTCCTTGTCGCGGGCCTCGGCCAGCTGCTCGATGGTGTCGTTGGCGCCCTTGACGTAGGCGGCGTGGTGCTTGGAGTGGTGCAGCTCCAGGATCTCCGCGGACATCGCGGCCTCGAGCGCGGAGTAGTCGTACGGAAGGTCGGGAAGCGAGTAGGTGCCCATCGGGACACGGCCCCTTTCAACGGTGTCGATCATGCCGAAGCCACACTATTGCCTATTACTTGCAATAGCGTAGTGAATGCTCCAGCATGATGATGGCGAGGGGGTCGGCCCGTCGGCCATCCGGACTCCGCCTCCCGGCGGGACGCCGGGTCCTTCCTGACCGACGATCGTCTTCCCAACCGGCGCCCGCCGGGACACCGGCCGACCCCCGCGCCCCGATCCACCCGCAGGTGGGCGCTCAGTCGCCCGCGGCGCCCTCGGCCAGGTCCGAGACGGTGCGCAGATGGCTCAGCAGCACCGGGTCCAGCGCGCCCCCGACCAGGCGGCCCTCGATGTTCTCCATCCCGGCCCAGTGGTCCAGCGAGTCGTGGCCCAGCACGGTGAGCCGGGCGCTCACCTCGGCGGCCAGCTCGGCGGTCAGCTCCAGCAGGGCCGCGGGTTCGGTGGCCCCGAACAGCAGCTCGTGGACGCCGAGCAGGCGGCCCAGCTCGGCCACCGGGTCCGGGTGGTCGTCGACCCGCAGGTCGTGCGAGACGTCGCCGAAGCCGGCGAAGCCCCGCCCCGGCTCCACCACGTGCAGCGCGGCGCTCTGCCGGCCGCGGCGGTCGCCGCCCGCCGCGTCCCCCGCGACCAGCACCGCCACCAGCCGGTCGGCCAGCGGCCGGCCCGCGCCGGCCAGCCAGGCGGCCTCCATCGCGTGCACCACCTCGGGCCCGGTGAGGATGTTGCCCTGGATGGCGTACCCGTCACCGACCACTCCGCCGGCCCAGGGCAGGCACTCCTCGCCGGTGTAGGTCGCGCCGTCGCCGGCCGGGCCGACCACGCCCAGCTGGCGCTCGGCCCGTACCCCGTCGGCGGCGGTCAGGGCGGCCACCACCTCGGCGGGCGCGGCGCCGGTGCGCAGCATCGTCAGGCCCTGCGGACGGTAGGCCAGGTTGGCCCAGGCCTGGGTGGCCAGCGCACCGGCGGCGGCGTCGGCGGCCGGGACGACCGATCCGGCCGCCAGGAACCTGCTCGCCACCGCCACGCCGAAGGCGCTACCGGACCGGGCCACGATCGAGAATGTCATGGCCCCGGACCATACCCGCCGGGCCGCCGCCCCCGCCGGGTACTTCCTCCTTGCCCGATCGACCGTCAACCCGTCGGCGGCGCAGGGCTTCAGAGGTCGAAGCGGACCCTGCGGTCGACCGGGACCAGATCGGTGTACTCCCGGTTCCGGGCGATCCACACCCGCACGAACGGGCAGTACGGCAGCACCGCGAGCTGCCTGCGCCGGGCGGAGTCGAGCGCGGCCCGGACCAGGGTCGCGGCCAGGCCCTGCCCCTCGTGGCCGGGGCCGGTCTCGGTGTGCAGGAAGGCGATCTCGCCGCCGGAGAGGTGGTACTCCACGAACCCGGCCGGCTCGGCGTCGTCCGCCGCCAGCCGGATCTCGAACCGGGAGGCCGCCGGGTTGTCGGTGACCTGGGGCTCCGCCTGGGGTTCCGTCGTCATGCTGCCTCCCGCGCCGTGGGGCCGATCTTCCTCCCAGGCTAGGCTCGGGCCCGCCCGGGCCGCAGCGCGGGGAGCTCGGGGCCGGGGGCGGGACCACCCGGTCGGCCGCTCAGTCGGGCCGCTCCAGCACCGCGGCGGCCTCGGTCAGCCACTCGACCCAGAAGGCCTCCAGCTTGATCCCCGCCTGCAGCACCAGGTGCTGCAGGCGGTTCTCCCGCTCCGCCGAGTCGGCCGGGAAGTCCCGCCGCTCGATCTCCCGGTACTCCGCCAACTGGGCCCGGTGCAGGCCGAGATGGCGGGCGAGCTCGGTGTCCAGACCGGCCGCGCCGACCGTCGCGGCGGCCCGCAGCCGCAGCAGCAGGGCGTCGCGGACCGGCTTGGGGTCCTGCTGCTCGGCCACCCAGCCCACCAGCTCGGCCCGACCGGCCGGCAGCACCTCGTACTCCTTGCGGCCGCCGCGGGCCGCGGCCTCGTGCGGCAGCTCCCGGATCAGCCCGGACTCCTCCAGCCGGCCCAGCTCGCGGTAGATCTGCTGGTGGGTGGCGGACCAGAAGTAGCCGATCGACCGGTCGAAACGGCGCGTCAGCTCCAGCCCCGAGGACGGCTTCTCCAGCAGGGCGGTGAGGATGGCGTGCGGCAGCGACATGGGGTGGCGGGCCCTCTCCTGGGACTGACTCGACAGGAGCGCATCCTACGGACCCGCCGCAGCCTCAGAGCGTCGCCGCGAGGCGGGTGCCCTGGTCGATGGCCCGCTTGGCGTCGAGCTCGGCGGCCAGGTCGGCGCCGCCGATCAGGTGCGGGTCGCGGCCGAGCGCGCGCAGCTCCTCGTACAGGTCGCGGCGCGGCTCCTGACCGGCGCAGAGCACCACGGAGTCGACCTCCAGCAGGCGCGGCTCGCCGTCGACGGTGAGGTGCAGGCCCTGGTCGTCGATCCGCCGGTAGGCCGCCCCGGCCACCATCTGCACGCCGCGGTGGCGCAGTTCGGTGCGGTGGATCCAGCCGGTGGTCTTGCCGAGCCCCGCACCGACCTTGGTGGTGGAGCGCTGCACCAGGTGGACGGTCCGGGCGGCCGGTCGGCGGACGGGGGTGCGCAGCGCGCCCGCCGACCGGTACTCGGTGTCCACGCCCCACTGCTCGAAGAAGGCGGCCGCGTCCAGGCTCGCCCCCTTGCTCGGGTCGGTCAGGTACTCGGCGACGTCGAAGCCGATGCCGCCGGCGCCGATCACCGCGACCCGCTGCCCGACCTCGGCCCGCCCGCCCAGCACGTCCAGGTAGCTGAGCACGCTGGGGTGGTCGACGCCGGGGATGTCCGGGGTCCGCGGGGTGACGCCGGTGGCGAGCACCAGCTCGTCGTAACCCTCGGCGTCGAGCGCCGCGGCGGTGGCCGTGGTGGCGAGCCTGAGCTCGACGCCGTGGATCTCCAGCTGCCGGCGGAAGTACCGCAGGGTCTCGTCGAACTCCTCCTTGCCCGGCACCTGCCGGGCAAGGTTGAGCTGGCCGCCGATGGTGGCGGCGCTGTCGTACAGGGTGACGGCGTGGCCGCGCTCGGCCGCCGTGACCGCGAGGGCGAGTCCGGCGGGGCCCGCCCCGACCACGCCGATCCGCTTGCGGCGGCGGGTCGGGCCGAGCACCAGCTCGGTCTCGTGGCAGGCCCTGGGGTTGACCAGGCAGGAGGTGATCCGCCCGCTGAAGGTGTGGTCCAGGCAGGCCTGGTTGCAGCCGATGCAGGTGTTGATGGTGTCGGCCTCGGCCGCCCGGGCCTTGGCGACGAAGTCGGGGTCGGCCAGCAGCGGGCGGGCCAGCGAGACCAGGTCGGCCCGGCCCTCGGCGAGCAGCTGCTCGGCGAGCTCCGGGGTGTTGATCCGGTTGCTGGTCACCAGCGGGATCGAGACCGAGCCCATCACCCGCCCGGTCACCCAGCTCCAGGCGCCGCGCGGCACCGAGGTGGCGATGGTGGGGATCCGCGCCTCGTGCCAGCCGATGCCGGTGTTGATGATCGTCGCGCCGGCCGCCTCGACGGCCCGGGCCAGCGCGACCACCTCCTCCAGGGTGGAGCCGCCGGGCACCAGGTCGAGCATCGAGAGCCGGTAGATCAGGATGAACCCGGGCCCGACCCGCTCGCGCACCCGGCGGACGATCTCCACCGGGAAGCGCATCCGGTGCTCGAACGGGCCGCCCCAGCGGTCCTCGCGGAGGTTGGTGCAGGCGGCGGTGAACTCGTTGATCAGATAGCCCTCGGAGCCCATGATCTCGACCCCGTCGTACCCGGCCCGCTGGGCCAGCGCGGCCGCGTCGGCGAAGTCCTCGATGGTCCGTTCGACCTCCTCGCCGGTGAGCTCGCGCGGCGCGAACGGGCTGATCGGCGCCTGCAGCGCGCTCGGGGCGACCAGGTCGGGGTGGTAGGCGTAGCGGCCGAAGTGCAGCAGCTGCAGGGCGATCCGGCCGCCCTCACGGTGCACGGCCGCGGTGACCGCCCGGTGCTCGTCGGCCTCGGCCTCGGTGGTCAGCTTGGCGCCGCCCGACCACGGCCGGCCCGCCTCGTTCGGGGCGATGCCGCCGGTGACGATCAGGCCGACGCCGCCGCGGGCACGGGCGGCGTAGAAGGCGGCCATCCGCTCGAAGCCGTGCTCCGCCTCCTCCAGGCCGACGTGCATCGAGCCCATCACCACCCGGTTGGGCAGGGTGGTGAAGCCCAGGTCGAGCGGGCTGAGCAGATGGGGGTACGCGGTCATCCGACGCCTCCTGGTCCGTGGTCGCGTGCCTCACGGTAGGGCGCCGGGGAGCCTTATGCAACTAGTTGCACAACTGCCGGGGGTCAGTGCCCGGCCGACCTCCGCTCCTTGAGCGAGTGCTTGAGCCCGAGCAGCACCCCGGCGCCGCCCCGCGGCACCAGCCAGGATTCGTCGTAGCGGTCCACGGCGTCGAAGCGGTACTTGTACGGCTCGGTGCCGCGCAGGAAGTCGAAGGTCGCCAGCCCCTGCTCGGCGCAGGCCCGCACCGCCTCGGCGATCACCGCCGTACCGAGCCGCAGCTCGGCCAACTCCGGCTCCCAGCCGATCTGGTAGTAGGCGAAGCCCGCGCCCCAGCGGAAGCCGTAGAGCACGCCGACGACCTGTTCGCCGCGCTCCGCGAGCAGGAAGGCCGGCCCCTGCTCGGGGTCGGCGGCGGCCGAGCGCTCCAGCACCCGGGCGTGCAGCGCGCGACGGCGTTCGTCGAAGGTGGTCGCCTTGCCCATCGCCGCGCGGCGCACCTGGTGCAGCCGCAGCACGGTGTCCAGCAGCTCCGGGCCGGCCTCCTTCGGCGGCACCCAGCGGAAGGTCACCCCGGCGGCGGCCAGCTTGCGGCCGTAGCGGCGCAGGTTCGCCCGGAACTGGCGGGAGCCGACCGCGTCGAACCCGCCGGCGAGGTCGGTCCGCGGGCAGGTGGCCCGGGCCACCCGGCGGGCGCCCGGCGGCAGCAGATCGCGCTGCTCCGGATCCAGGTCGGGCAGCCACAGGGTGCTCCGCCGGGCCCGGTCGGCCAGGAACTCCCTTACCTCCTGGCGAAGTTCGGCGCCGACCGGGAAGCCGCAGTGGTCGGCCGCGCCCGGGCCGGAGCCGAGCGCGGTGAGCACCGGGGCGGCCAGCGGCAGCCGCGGGTGCAGCCGTTCGCGGGTGTGCAGCAGCGGCACCACCGCCGCCACCCGACCCGTCGGCCCGCGCCAGATCGCCACCTCGGCCGCACCCGGGGGCAGGTCCGCACCGAGCGTCTCCCACCAGGCGAGCACCCACTCGGGCGTCATGAACCAGGAGCCCGCCGGATCCCCCGCCACCAGCTCGCGCCAGCCGTCGACCAGCTCGGCCGGCAGCCCCGGCGCCCGGTGGATCTCCGGGCCCTGCGCAGTCACCATCGCTCGCTCTCCCCCACACCCGTCGCCACGACCCGGCCGCCGGGCGGCGGTCCAGGGCCGAGTGAATTGTGTCGAACAGCGCTGGGGTACGGCCGGGTTTCACCCCAACCCGCCCGATCCGCCCCCTGCGCCGCCGCCTGCGCCGCCGCCGCGGCTCCCGCGGGGCCTCCCCGTGACGCAGGGTCAGCCATCCGCCACGGTACGAGGTACCGGGCACTTCGCTCCATCTGAGTTTGCGTCAAGTATCGACTAAGCAGCTCCACTTGATCCACCTTGGTCTACGCACCCGGCTCCCGCCCCCGACCGGCCGGCCGGCGCCGGGCACCCTCACGCACGGCCCAAGGATGGAGACCACCCATGAGCACTCCGGCGGACCTCGTCGTCTGCATCGTCGGGGCGGGCCCACGCGGCCTGTCCGTACTGGAACGGCTGTGCGCGCACGAGCGGAGGTCGCCGAGCTGCGCCTCGCTCACCGTCCACCTGGTCGACCCGGCGGAGCCCGGAGCCGGGCGGGTCTGGCGGACCGACCAGTCGCCGCAGCTGCTGATGAACACCGTCGCCTCGCAGATCACCGTGTACACCGACGACAGCGTCCGCATCGACGGTCCGATCGAGCCCGGGCCGAGCCTGTACGAGTGGGCCGGGGAGGTTGCCGGGGCCGGGCACCCGGCGGACCGGGAGACCCTCGCCGAGGCCCGCTCGCTCGGGCCCGACCGCTACCCGACCCGTGCCTTCTACGGCCGCTACCTGCGGGAGTGCTTCCGGCGGATCGTCGCGAACGCGCCCGCGCACCTCACCGTCCTGACCCATCGCACCCGCGCCGTCTCGCTCACCGACACCGCCGTCTCGCTCACCGACACCGCCGTCCCGCTCACCGACACCGCCGGGGCCCGCGGCGGCCGCGCCGGCCGCGACGCCGATCGCCCGCAGAGCGTCGGTCTGGCGGACGGCCGGCGGCTCGACGGCCTGGCCGCCGTGGTCCTCGCCCAGGGCCACCTGCCCGCCCGGCCCACCCCGCGCGAGCGGGAGGAGGCGGCGCTCGCCCGGCAGCACGGTCTGCGCCACCTCGGCCCGGCCAACCCCGCCGAGGTGGACCTCGACGGGATCGGCGCCGGCGAGCGCGTGCTGCTGCGCGGGCTCGGGCTGAACTTCTTCGACTACCTCGCGCTGTTCACCCTCGGCCGCGGCGGCGCCTTCGAGCGCGCCGGGGGCCGGCTGGTCTACCGGCCGTCCGGGCGGGAGCCCCGGCTGTGGGCCGGCTCCCGCCGCGGCGTGCCGTACCACGCCCGCGGCGAGAACCAGAAGGGCGCGCACGGCCGCCACCTCCCGCGCCTGCTGACGCCCCGGTACCTCGCCGCGCTGCGCCGGCGCGGCGACGGCGGGGAGCCGGCCGGCTTCGGAACCGACCTGTGGCCGCTGATATCCGCAGAGGTGCAGAGCGTCTACTACCGCACGTTGCTGGAGTCGCGCGGCCGGGCGGCCGAGGGCGCGGCCCTCGGCGAGCGCTGGCTGACCGCGCCGGACGAGCCCGCGCGACAGCGGCTGCTGGACGACCACCGGGTGGCCCCCGCCGACCGGTGGAGCTGGCAGCGGCTCGCCGACCCGTTCCCCGCCGAGGGCTTCGCCGACCGGGCGGGCCTGCGCGGCTGGCTGCTGGACCACCTGGACCGCGACATCCGCGAGGCCAGGGCCGGCAACGTCGACGGCCCGCTGAAGGCGGCCCTGGACGTGCTGCGCGACCTGCGCAACGAGATCCGGCTCGCGGTCGACCACGGCGGCCTGCGCGGCGACTCCCACCGCGACGAGTTGGAGCGCTGGTACACCCCGCTGAACGCGTTCCTGTCGATCGGCCCGCCGGTGGCCCGGATCGAGCAGCTGCGGGCCCTGGTCGAGTGCGGCCTGCTGGAACTCACCGGCCCCGGCCTGGAGGTCGGCATCGACACCGGGCGGCCGGCGTTCGTGGCCCGCTCCCGGCTGGTTCCCGACGAGGTACGGGCCTCGGTGCTGATCGAGGCCCGGCTGCCCGAGCCCGACCTGCTGCGCACCGAGGATCCGCTGCTGCGGCACCTGCTGGAGACCGGGCAGTGCGCCGCGTACCGGATCGGCGACCACCACTGCGGCGGGCTGGCCGTCACCCGGCGCCCGTACCGGTTGCTGGACGCGCAGGGCCTGGCGCACCCGCGCCGGTTCGCCTACGGGGTGCCGACCGAGGGCGTGCACTGGGTGACGGCGGCCGGGATCCGGCCGGGCGTGGACTCGGTGACCCTGGGCGATTCGGACGCCATCGCCCGTGCTGTGCTGTCCCTGGCGCCGGCCGCTGACACTCCGCCAGGAGTGCCCGCGCGCACGGCTGTCACCACCTCGATCACCACCTCGATCGGAGCGATCGCATGACCGGAACCCCGGAATTCCTGACCGATGCCGGCCTGCTCTCCCCCGTGCGGGCCGGCACCCCCGTCGAAGCCGCCGTCAGCGACCACGCCTGGCTGCAGGCCATGCTCGACGCCGAAGCCGCCCTCGCCCGCGCCCAGGCCCGCCTCGGCACCCTCCCCCAACACGCCGCCGACACCATCACCGCCACCGCCCACGCCGACAACTTCGACCTACGCGCCCTCGCCCTCGCCGC